>CAZPJM010000005.1:0-42919 GCA_964586865.1 uncultured Enterobacteriaceae bacterium | reverse complement strand
CGAAGCTGTCCCAGTCCCGGGCGGCCCGGCCGGTGCCGCCGTAGACCACCAGATCCTCGGGGCGCTCGGCCACGTCCGGCTCGAGGTTGTGCTGGATCATCCGGTAGGCGGCCTCCTGCACCCAGCCCTTGCAGGTGAGCTCGGAGCCGCGTGGTGCTCGGACGATTCGGGACATGGGACCTCCGCGGGGCACACCTCGAGCCTTAGCGCGGTGGTGGGCGCCGGGCGGAGGCCGCCACGGGTGGCTGCGGAGGCAGGTACCGGGTCGCGGTCCCGAGGCCGGGCCTGTGGCTCTTCCGGCCCGCTGGGGCCGATCAGTCCGGTCAGGCCGATCAGTCCGGTCAGGCCGGCTGCCGCCCGGTCAGCCGATCACCGGGTCAGTCGTCGTCCGACAGGTAGTGCCGGCGCTCGAAGGCGTTGTCGAAGCGCACGTTGACGTGCTCCGCCTCGTCGGAGGCGTCGGGGAGGGCGTCCAGGAAGGCCTGGTGCTCCTCGGGGTCGACCGTCCGGTTGCGCAGGTGGTAGCGGACCACCCGCACGTCGTATTCCTTGCGCACGTCGTCGCTCATGCAGGCACTCCAGAAGGAACGGGGGCTGCGGCCCGGGGGCTCACGCCTCGGGGGGCAGCTCGTCGTCGAACTCGTCTTCCTCGATGTCGGTGGACGTCCGGCGGTGCTCGGGCATCCAGCGATCCTCGGCCAGGACCTCGGAGTCGTCGATCTCGAAGGCGCTCGCCGCGACCTCGCGCAGGCTCATGACGACCTCCTTGTTGTCGTCCGGCACGTCGATGAGGGGCTGGCTGCCCTTCAGGAGCTGACGGGTACGCTCCGCGGCCACCAGGACCAGCGAGAAGCGGTTGGGGACGACTTCGAGGCAGTCTTCGACGGTGATGCGGGCCATGGACTCCACCTGGCAATGCCGGCGCGCTTATGCGTGACGGGCCCCCATGTCAAGGGGGAGCCGTCAGGACGGAAGAGCGTCGTCCACCACCACCCCGAGGGCCCGCAGCCGCCGGGCCGCCTCGGGCGAGCCCGTGTCCTGCCACTGGCGGTACAGGCGGACCAGCACGTCGGGGTGGTCCTCGTCGTGGCGGTCCCGCACCCGGTCCAGGAGCTCCACGCAGCCCTCGAAGCACAGGGCGAGCTCGCGGAAGACGGGGCCGAAGGCGGCGGCGAACCAGCGCTCGAGCGCGCGATGGACGCGGTGGTAGGCCGCTGCACCCATGCCCGCGTAGTAGTCGGGTCCCACCACCCGCCGGTCGAGGGACTCGCGGAAGCACCCGAGGACGTAGAGCGAGCGGTCGCCGAGCTCCCGGTAGGCCCGGACCTGGTCCCGCGGCGGGGCCCCCGCCGCCCGGGCGTAGAGCTCGGCGAGGGTGGTCTCGGGCAGGGTGCGGAGGTCGGCGCGGGCACGCTCGGCGAGGAGCCGCGCCAGGTAGAGGCGGGTGTCCTCGGAGAGGGTGACGGAGGCATCGGCGTAGGCGTCGCCCACCCGCCGGTGGAAGTAGTCGAACAGGTTCTCGGTGGGGTCGAGGGTCGGCTTCATCGCTCACCTTCCACGTCTGTCCGGCTCCTCGGATCGTGTCGGGATCGTTGCAGGCCCGTGCCACCCCTGGAGCGGTGCCGGGCCGGCTTGCACCCCGACGACACCCGGGCGCGGGTTCCGGTGGCCCGCCGGCGACGAAACATGACCGATCGGGTTGACGCCCCTGGAGGGGTGCCTACCCATCGCGTCCCCAGCCTCGGCACGGTCCCCGACCGGGTTCGAGGCGGGCGGCCGCGGGGCCGGGCCCCGCGCGTCGTTCCCCGCTCGGCGATGTCCCATCGCCCCGATCCTGTGAGTTTCCACACACCCCACGGTACACCCCGTGGGGCCCCACCCGCAAGGAGGGATGGTCCCATGCAGATCCGCCCGCTGTACGACCGCGTTCTCGTCAAGCGCGTCGAAGAGGAGGCCCGCTCGAAGGGTGGCCTCTTCCTCCCCGAGAGCGCCAAGGAGAAGCCCAGCGAGGGCATCATCCTCGCCGTCGGCCAGGGTCGCGTCAACGACCAGGGCGAGGTCCGCCCCCTCGCCGTGAAGGAGGGCGACCGCATCCTGTTCGGCAAGTACGCCGGCAACGAGATCAAGGTGGATGGAGAGGATCGCCTGATCCTCAAGGAGAGCGAGATCTTCGGCGTCGTCGACGCCTGATCCACGGCCGGTCCTCCGGCCCCTCCCGGCGGTCCCCCCGCCACCCACTCCCCCCTTTCGGGGCGCTCCGGCGCCCCATCCCCATCCCGCCGGCCCCGCGCCGGCATCTCCCTGGAGCAAGCCATGACCGCGAAGGACATCATCTTCGACGTCGAGGCCAAGAAGAAGATCCTGGCCGGCGTCGACACGCTCGCCAACGCCGTGAAAGTCACCCTCGGGCCCCGCGGCCGGAACGTCGTCATCGAGAAGTCCTGGGGGGCCCCCGTGGTCACCAAGGACGGCGTGACGGTGGCCAAGGAGGTCGAGCTCGAGGACAAGTTCGAGAACATGGGCGCCCAGATGGTCAAGGAGGTGGCCTCCAAGACCTCCGACGTGGCCGGTGACGGCACCACCACCGCCACCGTGCTGGCGCAGGCCATCTTCCACGCCGGCTCCAAGCTGGTGGTCGCGGGCCACAACCCGATGGACCTGAAGCGCGGGATCGACGCCTCGGTCGACGCGGTGGTGGGCGAGCTGCGCAACCTCTCCCGCGAGGTCGAGAACAGCCACGAGATCGCCCAGGTCGCGTCCATCTCCGCCAACGGCGACGAGGACATCGGCGGCAAGATCGCCGAGGCCATGGACAAGGTCGGCAAGGAGGGCGTGATCACGGTCGAGGAGAACAAGGGCCTCGACACGGTGCTCGACGTGGTCGAGGGCATGCAGTTCGACCGCGGCTACCTCTCGCCGTACTTCATCACCGACCCGGACCGCATGGAGTGCGTCCTCGAGGACTGCCACATCCTCATCCACGAGAAGAAGATCTCGAACATGCGGGATCTCCTCAAGGTGCTCGAGGACGTGGTCAAGACCGGCAAGCCCATCCTGGTGCTCGCCGAGGACGTGGAGGGCGAGGCCCTCGCGGCGCTCGTGGTCAACCGCCTGCGCAACACCCTGCAGGTGGCCGCGGTCAAGGCGCCCGGCTTCGGCGACCGCCGCAAGGCCATGCTCGAGGACATCGCCACCCTCACCGGCGGCCGCATGATCGCCGAGGAGCTCGGCATCAAGCTCGACAGCGTGACCCTCGAGGATCTGGGCCACGCCAAGCGGGTGGTCATCACCAAGGACCACACCACCATCATCGATGGTGCCGGCTCCGAGGAGGACATCGCCGCCCGGGTCAAGCAGATCCAGGCTCAGATCGAGAACACCACCTCGGACTACGACCGGGAGAAGCTCCAGGAGCGGATGGCCAAGCTGGCGGGCGGCGTCGCCGTCGTGAAGGTCGGTGCGGCCACCGAGGTCGAGATGAAGGAGCGCAAGGCCCGGGTCGAGGACGCCCTGCACGCCACCAAGGCGGCGGTCGAGGAGGGGATCCTCCCCGGCGGCGGCGTGGCCCTGATCCGCGCCGGCAAGGCCCTCGACAGCGTGGACGTGCCGGCGAGCCAGGCGTTCGGCGTCGACATCATCCGTCGCGCCATCGAGGAGCCGCTTCGCATGATCGTGGCCAACGCCGGCCTCGAGCCCGCCATCATCCTGGAGAAGGCACGCAACGGCGAGGGCGCCTACGGCTACAACGCCCGGACGGGCGAGTGGGGCGACCTTCTCCAGATGGGCGTCATCGACCCCACCAAGGTCACGCGCTCGGCCCTCCAGAACGCGGCCTCGGTGGCCAGCCTCCTGCTCACGACCGAGGCCATGGTGGCCGAGATCCCCGAGAAGAAGGATCCGGCCCCGGGCGGTGATGGCATGGGCGGCGGCATGGGCGGCATGGGCGGCATGGGCGGCATGGGCTTCTAGTCCCGACCATTCTTCGCCGTCTCCAGCACCCCGGGCGCTTCGGCGTCCGGGGTGTCGTGCGTTCCGGGGACGAGGGAGGGACCGGGCCGGGTCGGGTGCGTCGGCAGGGCTCGGCACCGCGCGGGGATCAGGGCGGGGGGGTGGCCACGTCCCGGCGCAGGTCCGGGTCGCCGTAGATGCGCAGCACCTTGTCGACGGCCTCGTGGGTGCGCGGGTCGGCGTGGAAGGTGCGCCACTGGGGCTGCCCCCGCATCCAGCCCACGTGGAACCCGCGCCGCAGGGCCTCCTCGAGGTGGGACTCGAGCGCGTCGGCATCCCCCTGGTAGCCGGCCACCTCGGCGCGGCGTAGCGGGCCGAGCCAGGCCTGCGGCCCGGTGGTCCGGTGCAGGGCGACCTGGGCGAAGGCCTCGTCGGCCTCGTCCCAGGCCTCTCGGGCGGCCAACAGCATGCCCAGGTCGTGCCAGGCGTCCACCGCGCCCTGCGGATCCAGGCGGATGGAGCGGCGCCACGCCGCCTCGGCCCGCCGGTCCTCCCCGAGCTGCTGCCAGGCCAGGCCCGTCAGGTAGGCGAGCCCGCTGGTCTCGGTGACCGTCTCCTCGAAGGCCTGGGCGGTCGCGATGGCCGCGTGGAGCTCGTCGCGGGCCTCGGCGGCGTCGGCCCGGCGGACCTCGGGATCGCCGTCCGGATCGAGCGAGGCCCGAAGGCGGGCTGCCGCCTCCAGGTGGCGATCCACCTCGTGCCAGGCCTCCAGGCCCAGCGCGGTGCGGTAGGAGGGGAGCGGGCGCTCGGCGAGGGCCGGGGCCCCCGTCAAGAGGGCTCCGAGAACCAGCCACCCCCGGGCCGGTGGACTCACCGCCGCCGCCGCCGGAGGGCCAGGGTCAGGAGGCCCAGCCCCAGGAAGGCGGCGCCCGCGGGTGCCGAGGGGGCGGAGGTGCACCCGCAGCCCCCGGCGATGAGGCCGCCGCCCGGCTGGCCGCGCCCCGAGCCCGGATCGGCGTTCCAACCCTCGACGGTCCAGGAGAGCCAGTCCTGCCCGTCGGAGGCGTAGACGGCGTACTGGTAGGTCCGCCCGCTGCGGCCCGTGTCGTCGAAGGCCATCGCCGCCGCCCCCAGCTCTGGGTCGGTGTCGCGGTGAACGACCTCGCCGTCGTCGGGGCCGGTGGGCAGGCCATCGCGCTTGCGCACCACCACCACCTCGGCCAGGGGGGCGTGCTCGGGCTGGGTCCAGGTGAGGGTCACCCCGCCCTCGTCGTCGTCGGCCGACTGGAAGTCCACGATGGCGAGGCGGTTGTCCGGGGTGGCCGGCGCGAAGAGGCAGACGTCGTCGATGGTCCAGCCGCCGAAGGCGAGCCCCTCGTCGGAGATGGTCTCGAAGGCGAGGCGCACCTGGCCATCGGCCGAGGCCTCGCCGAGAGGCACGCTGTGGCGGACCCAGCGATCCTCCAGGTGGTGCTCGTTCCCGCCGTCGCGCCCCGAGGCGTGGTTGCGCCAGACCACGTCGCCGTCGGCCAGGATCTGCGAGCCGTCGTAGGTGCCGTCCTCGACCTGCAGCCAGCGGGCGTAGCGGAGGAAGACCCCCTCGAGGTGCGGGGCCCAGGTGAAGTCGGGGCTGGTGAGCCGGTTGTGCTTCTCGTTCTGATACTGGCCGTTCCAGCGACCCTCCGCGTCGTTGCCCAGGTCATTGCCCCAGACGTTGCGGCCCGAGGCGGCGAAGTCGGGGTCGCCCCCGCGGCCGCCGGGCGGGCCCCACTGCCAGTCGTCGGCCCCCTCGCGCTCTTCGCCGGCGACCAGCTCGGAGGTCCAGCCACCGTCGTCCTGCTCGAAGTCGTTGCACAGACCGAGGTCGATGACCCCGCCCACGTAGAGGGAGAGGGGGCTGGCCAGCCCCCCGGCGGGCACCGAGGCGCGGGTCCTTCCCCCGTCGGCCTCGAGGTAGTACTCGACGAAGGTGCCGAAGGGCAGATCGGGGAGCTGCGCCTCGATGGTGCCCCCGTCCACGGTCGCGGGGAGCCGTTCCCAGTCGCCGCCCTCGGCCCGCCACACCACCTCCACCGCGTCCAGGTCGATGCACGAGGGACCGGCCTCGGAGACGTTGGCCACGATGCGGATGCCGTCGGCGGGGGGCGCCTCGACGAGCTGCTCGTGGGCCAGGGTGGCGCTCACGCCGGCCTCGGGGACGAGCCCGTGGGCGCCGAAGGCCTCGACGATGGCGCAGAAGTGGGGGGTCCCGTTGGACAGGTCCCCGTCGTCGTCGTCGGCGAGCAGGGCCTCCTCGCCCGAGGTGGCCAGGCTCGGCCCGGCCTTGAGCAGCCCGGCCAGGACCGAGCCGGTGACCCGGGTGGCCTCCTCCTCACCCAGCTCGGGGATGAGGATCTCGCGCAGGTCCCACATGGCGCCGCCGAAGATGAGCCCGTCGGTGTGGACCTGGTTGACCACGTCCTGGGGGTAGACCCGGTCGGGCTCCACATCCCGGATGCCGCGGCCGTCCTCGATGAAATACGGCGCGATCACGTGGTCGCCGCTCATGAGGAAGGCCACCGTGTCGGCCGCGCCCTCGGAGAGGGCCCCGTCGAAGCGGCCGGCCCGGAGGCTGTTGGCGTGGAAGCCATGGCCCCACTCGTGGTGGTTCACGTCCGCGGAGAGCGCGGTGTTGGTGCACCCCCGACCGGCCGTGAAGAAGTTGACCGACTCGCCGTCGTAGAAGGCGTTGCAGTTGCCGTCCACGTTGACGTTGGAGCGGAGGGGGCCGCCGCGGCCGTTGCCCACCTCGACCTCGGGGGCCACCTCGCGGCCCCACGCCTTGGCCTCGTGGATGTGGACCCAGGAGCTCAGCTCGGGCTGGGAGATGTCGCCGAAGCCGGTGACGACGGTGTCGTTGTCGGTGATGGGGAAGGTCGAGATGCGGTTGCGCCGGCTGGCATCGCGCACCACCAGCTCGGGGCCGCGCAAGCTGCCGAACAGGCCATCGCCTTCGAGGGTGAAGCGGCCATCCAGGTCGGTCACGGCCCGGTCTCCGGCCGCGTTCTCGATGCGGAGGCCCACCAGGGGGGACTCCATCAGGTCCTGGCCCACGTGTCGGGGGTGGTGGGAGGCGTCGACGGTCCCGGTGAAGAAGCGGATCTGGTTCCAGGCCGCCAGCACCTCGCCGGTCTCGGCGTGGATCAGGTGCACCCAGCGCCCCCGGGGCGCGTCGGTGGCGCTCTCCACCATCAGCGAGCGCACCAGGACCACCTCGGGGCCGCGCTCCAGCGGCAGCCAGGTGGGTGTCACGCGCACGTCCCGGTGCTCGGCGTCGGGCGCCAGCCCGTCGGCCGCGGCGATCTGGCGGGCCTCCTCGGGGGAGAGGAGCGCCGCGCCCTCCCGGGGGAGCCCGGCCACGCCTTCGACGCCGAGCATCACCAGGCGGTCGTCCACGATCCGGGCGGTGATCCGCGCGTTCCAGACCGGCACCCCCTCGACCACGATCGGGAGGTCCACGTACCAGGTGGCCCGATCCGCGCTGTAGCCGGCGGTCCCGGTGCCGAGCTGCTTGGGGGAGGCCCGGAGCAGTCCCGCGTGGCGCGCCACGAAGTCACGGACGGCGGCCACCGCGGCCGCTTCGCCGTCGACGGGGCCGAGGGGGATGCCGCGGCCGTACATCCGCAGGGGGGCGCCGGTGATCTCGTCGAACCGCACGGTCCAGCCGCGCCCCTCGCCGGCCAGGAAGTCCTGCCAGGCGGGTGCCCGCAGCAGCTCCCGTTGGCGCTCCACCTGCCACCGCCAGGTGCGGACCGGCTCGTGGCCCTCGGCGACGGTGTCGTCGGGGCGGAAGGCGGCGGCGGGGAGGGCCAGGGCGCAGGCGAGGGCACCGTAGGCGAGCAGGCGGTTCATGGAGGCTCCGGGGCGAGCCATCAATGAACCACGTTCGAGCCGGTCCTGCGTCATGTCCGGGTCAAGGGGTGTCGTTGTTCGACAGGACCGTAGGGCGCGCAACCGGTCCGGGGGCGGACTCACCAGCCGGCGAGGAAGCGATCGACCGCCTCACGCTCCGCCAGGCCCAGGCTCCGATCCACCACCTCGGCGGCGATGGGGACGCCCTGGAAGACGTAGAGCTCGCGGGACTCCACCAGGCCCCGCCCGGTGAGGGCACAGCGCAGGGTCGGATCGTCGGTGACGAGCTCGGCCCGTCGGCGCGCGATGGTGCCGAGGCAGCGGTCGCACACCGCCAGGTCCCGGCCGGCCATCATGTGGTCGACCTCGCCCGAGCGCCGCCCGCAGGTGGCGCAGGTGAGGTCCTCGTCGTCCGAGACGGGCCGGGGCATCCCCAGGTCGTCGGCGGGGGCGAGGGCGGCGGTCAGCGCATCCACGGCGGTCCCGGCCCCGGCGGGCACCGCCTGGCGACGCAGCGCGGCGAGGGCGTGGTCGTCGCCCATGAGGGCCAGGCCGGTGCGGGCGGCGGTGGCCAGGGCCTCGTCCGCCTCGGCGGTCCACCGGAGGAGCAGGCTGCGGGCGGTGTCGCTTCCCCGATCGGCCAGGGCCAGGAGGAGCAGGGCCTGCCAGGCCCGGGCCGCATCCCGCTCGGACTCGACCCGACGGCGGTGGGTGCCCACGTCGCGGGCCGGCCCGTGGCGGTCGACCGCCGCGCGCTGCAGGTCCTCCTCGGAGAGCTGCAGGCCCCGCTTGAGCGCGGTCTCGGGCAGGGCCGGGGCCACCGCCAGGACCTCGTGCCCCCGATCGACGCCGAACCAGCGGCCCGGGTCCTGGAGCCAGCGCAGGGCCTGGTGGGCGTGCTGCTGGCCCAGGGCCTCGAGGGCGGCCTCCCAGAGCTCGGCCCGCAGCCCCTCGTCGGTGGTGAGGCCCACCGCATCGAGCAGGTCCGAGACAGGATCCTCGGCGACCTCGGTCAGGGCGGCCACCAGGAGCCGGATCCGGCGGCGGGTGGCCGCGCGGGGCTGGACGGTGGCCCCACCCGGGCCCTCGGCCTCGAGGGGCAGCCGGTCGAACAGGTCGACCTCGGTGCGCAGCGCCTGCCCGAGCCAGCCGGCGTCCCGGGCATCGCGGCGGATGCGCACCAGCTCGGCGAAGGCGGGCGTGTGCTGGGGGGCATCGCGCAGGATCTCCCGGAACAGGCGCACCGCCTCCTCGAGGCGGTCCTCCTCGAGGAGGGCGCACCCGAGCGTCCAGCGTGCGTCCAGGTGGCCCGGATCCAGGGCCAGGGCGCGGTTGCAGGCCTCCCGGGCCTTCGTGACCTCGCCCAGGTGGAGGTAGCAGGTGGCGATCCGCGCGTGGACGTGGGGGTTGTCGCCGTGGGACTGGAGGTGCTGGCGCAGGGAGAGGACCGCGTTCTTGTACTTGCCCATGTGCATCGCGACGATGCCCAGGTGGTAGCGGGCCCGGGCGCGGAAGTCGGCGTGATCCTGGAGGCGGGCCAGCAGCTTGTGGGCGTCCGAGAGCCGGCCGGTCTGCAGGCAGGCCAGGGCGAGCTCCAGCAGCAG
The DNA here is from genome assembly GCA_964586865.1 of uncultured Enterobacteriaceae bacterium. Lineage (GTDB taxonomy): Bacteria > Myxococcota_A > UBA796 > UBA796 > REDI01. The sequence goes on along the minus strand of CAZPJM010000005.1, from coordinate 33,476 downwards.
GCGTGGGCGCCACGCCGCGGAGGGGCCCAGCTCGACCGCGCGCACCAGGTGGAACTGGGCGCGCTCCAGCACCCGGGGCGGGTGGCCCAGGGTCTCGGCCCGGCCCCGGAGCAGCAGGCCCAAGCGGGCGTGGGGCTCCCAGGCGTCCGGGGCCTCGCGGCAGGCGAACTCCAGCTCCCGCACCGCCTGATGGCGCTCGCCCCGGTGAAGGTGCAGCTCGGCCAGCGCGAGGCGCGCCAGGGGGTTCTCGGGGGCGGCGCGCACCGCCTCGTCCAGGTAGCGGGCGGCGGGCTCCCGGCGGTCCAGCCCCGCCAGGGCGGCCCCGGCCACCACCAGGGCCCGGGCGCTGGCGGGGTCGTGGTGGAGGACCCGGCGGGCCTCGGTGAGGGCCCGGTTGAACCACATCTCGCCGCCGTCGTGGAACCACGCCCGGGAGAGCGCCGCCACCGCCAGATCGGTCCGGGCGGCGGTGTCGTCGGGCTGCCCCTCGAGGTGCCTCTCGAGGCGGGACAGGGTCCAGTCGAGCTTGTCGTGGGGGAGCATCGGCGGGCCGGGTGGAGAGGGACGGCCGAGGCTAACCCGCGTGGAGCGGCCCGTACGAGCCCGCGGCCCGGGTGCGTGGGATAGGGGGCGGGGTGCGCGGCGTGGAGCCGGCCGGGAGGATGCGTGGCCGAGGGCGCGGTCGAGACCGAGACCACCGATGTGGACGCCTTCATCGGCGCCCTCCGTCGGGAGCGTGCCGCGCTGGCCCTGCTGCCGCTGTTCTTCCTCTCGGGCGCCACCGCCCTCGCCTACCAGACCCTGTGGGCCCGCGAGCTCCACCTGGTCTTCGGGACCTCCACCTTCGCCATCGCCACGGTCCTGGCTGCCTTCATGGCCGGGTTGGCGGTGGGTGGCTTCCTCATGGGCCGGCTCGCCGATCGCCTCTCCCGGCCCTTGTCGGCCTATGGCTGGATCGAGGTGGGGATCGGCGCCTATGCCCTGCTCTTCCCTGGGCTCCTCTCCCTCGCCACCCCGCTCTACCTGGGCGCCTGGCGGCTGCTCGAGCCCCCACCCGTGGTGTTCGGCCTCGTCCAGTTCGTGCTGGTCGGGGCGCTCCTCCTCGTTCCCACCGCCCTCATGGGCGCCACCCTCCCCCTGCTGGCCCGCTTCGCCACCGACTCCCTGGCCGCCGCCGGCGATCGGGTGGGCACCCTCTACGCCGTCAATACCGCCGGGGCGGTGTTCGGCACCTGGGCCTGCGGCTTCCTCCTCCTGCCCCTGCTGGGACTGTTCGGCACCACCTGGGTGGCGGCCGGGGCCAACCTGCTCCTCGGGGTCCTGGCCCTGGCCCTCGATCGATGGGCCCGCGGGGGCGAGGCGGCACCGGTGGCCGCCGATCTGCCCGATCCGACCTTCCGGAGCGGGGGCCTGGCGGTGGCCGTCGCCATCGGCCTCGCCGGCTTCGCCAGCCTCACCTACGAGGTCGCCTGGACGCGGGTCCTCGGCCTCATGCTCGGGGCCAGCGTCTACGCCTTCTCCCTCATGCTCCTCGCCTTCCTGGTGGGGATCGCCCTCGGCGGGTGGATCGGGGGCCGGGCCTCGGACGCCCTGCTGGCCCGGGTGGGGCAGCGGGGCCTGCTGGTGGCCCTCGCGGCGGTCCAGGTGGGCGTCGCCGGGCTCTCCTGGGGTCTGATCTTCGTCTTCCCCGAGCTCCCCTTCCTCTATGTGGGGCTGTTCGACCTGCTGGACGGTGAGCGCTCGGCCTTCCTCACCTGGACCGTGTCCATGACGGTGGCGGTGGCGGTCATGACGCCCCCTGCGGTCCTGATGGGCGCGGCCTTCCCCATGGCGGTGCGGGCCGTCGTCGGGGACGTGGAGGCCCTGGGCGGGCCCGTGGGCCGGATCTACGGGTTCAACACCGCCGGATCGGTGCTCGGGGCGGCTCTGGCCGGCTTCGTCCTCCTGCCCACCCTGGCCATCGACGGCACCGTGCTGGTGGCGGTGGGGGGCAACCTGGCGGCGGCGGTGGTCCTGCTCGCCGAGGGTCTGCGTCTGGGGGCCCGCCGGGCGGCGGTGGGCGGGTTCGTGCTCACGGGCGGGGTCGGCGTGGTCGCGGCGGGGATCGCCCTGGCCCCCACGGATGCCGCGACCCTCCAGCGGCGCCAGCTCCTGCTCACGGCGGGCATGTACAAGTATGTGTCCGAGCTGTCCGATCGCAGCCGTGAAGGCGTCCTCCACTATGCCGTCGAGCAGTACGATCTGCTGTACTATCGCGAGGGCCTCTCGAGTGTGGTCACCGTCGCCCGCAACCGGGGGAGCGGCAACATCTGGCTCGCCAACAACGGCAAGGTCGAGGCGAGCACCACGGTCGACATGCCCACCCAGGTCATGGTCTCCCTCCTGCCCTTCCCCTTCGCCGAGGCGCCCCGAGAGGTGCTGGTCATCGGCCTGGCCAGCGGCATCACCGCCGGGGCCGTGACCCGGGTGGAGAGCGTGGAGCGCATCGAGGTGGTGGAGCTGGAGCCCGCCATCGAGGAGGCCGCCCGCTTCTTCGACGCCCAGAACCACGGGGTGCTCGACGATCCCCGGGTAGAGCTGGTCTACAACGACGCCCGGAACCACCTGCTCCTCGCCGCGCCCGGCTCGTACGACATCATCATCAGCGAGCCCAGCAACCCGTGGATCTCGGGGGTGAGCAACCTCTTCACCGAGGAGTTCCTGCGGATGGGCCGCACCCGGCTGGCGCCCGGTGGCGTCTGGTCGCAGTGGGTCCAGATGTACGGGATGGACGACGAGGATCTGCGGGCCTTGCTCGCCACCTTCGCCGAGGTCTACCCCCATGTGGCCCTCTTCATGACCGTGGAGGACGCGGATCTGGTGCTGCTGGGCTCCGAGCGTCCCCTGGAGCCCCGCCTCGCGACCCTCGAGGCGGCCCTGGAGCGCTGGCCCGGCTACCGCGCCGAGCTCGAGGTGGTGGGGCTCGAGGAACCCCTGCGGCTGCTCTCCGCCTGGCAGATGGACCGCCCGGCCATCCGGCAGATGACCCGGGGCACCCGCCTGAACACCGACGACAACATGCGCATCGAGTACGCCGCCCCGCTGAACCTCCACCGCTCCACCAGCGCGGCCAACGTGGAGATGCTCCTCTCCCACGCCCAGGTGCCGGCCGGCCTGGACCCCGCCGAGCAGCTGGTGCTGGCGGCCCACTACCTGCGCCGGGACGACTTCGAGCGGGGGGTGGAGGCGGCTCTGGGGGCCCTCGAGGCGGCCGGAGGGCCCGAGGCGGGCGCCGGGATCGCCGAGGCCCGGACCGCGTGGGAGGAGGAGGGCTGGGAGGCCGGGCTGGTGCGGGTGCTGGCCGCCGGGGAGCGGGTGATGGCCCACCCGGACACCCTCCCCGAGCAGGAGCGGGCCTGGGCCCGGTGGCGGGTCGAGATGCTGCGCTACTTCGGCGAGCCCGCGCCGCCGGCCCTGCTGGCCCGCGCCGGGCTGGGGGCTCCGGAGCCCGCGGCGGCGGTCCCGTTCGGCAAGCGGCCCACCCGCGACTGAAGCGCCCGTCGGGGGTGGTCCTCGGTGGCGGTGAGGGCGGGTCCGGCCGGATAGGCTCGCCTCCCGGAGGGCGACGTGGCGCTGGTGGTGCAGAAGTATGGCGGCTCCTCGGTGGCGGATCTGGAGCGGCTGCGGGGCGTGGCGGATCGCATCGCCGAGGCGCGGCGCGGCGGACATCAGGTGGTGGTGGTGGTGAGCGCCATGGGCGACACCACCGGGGAGCTCCTGGACCTGGCCCGGCAGGTCTCGCCCGACCCGGACCGTCGCGAGCTCGACATGCTGGTCTCGGTGGGCGAGCGCATCGCCATGGCCCTGCTGGCCCTGGCCTTGCGGGAGCGGGGGGTGCCGGCCCGGTCCCTCACGGGCTCCCAGGCCGGCGTGGTCACCGACGAGGCCCACGGGGACGCCCGGGTGGTCGAGGTGCGGACCGAGCGGCTGCGCGCCGTGCTCGACGCGGGCGAGGTGGCCATCGTGGCGGGCTTCCAGGGGGTCTCCCGGGCCCGCGAGATCACCACCCTCGGGCGGGGCGGCTCGGACACCACGGCGGTCGTGCTCGCGGCGGCCCTCGAGGCCGACTGGTGCGAGATCCTCTCCGATGTGGACGGGGTCTGGTCGGCCGATCCCCGCCGCATCCCCGAGGCCGCCCGCCTGGCCGACCTGGGGCTGGACGAGGCCCTGGCCCTGGCCCGGGGCGGGGCGCGGATCCTGTTCGAGGACGCGGTCCGCCACGCCCGGGATGCCGGCATCGAGCTCCGCGCCACCACCCCGTTCGGGCCGGGGGCCGGCACCCGCCTGGGCCCTTCAGCGCCCCCCCGCGCCGTCCCGGCCGCCGCGGTCACCGGCGATGCGGCCCTGGTGAAGGCCCGGCTCGGGGCGGTGGATCGGGCCGCCGCCGTGGCCCGCCTCGACGAGGTGGGCGCCCGGCTGCGCCGCCGGGTGGGCGAGGTCCTCTACCTGGACGTGCGCAACGTCCACGGTCCCGACCTGCGGCACGCCCACCGGGCCCTGCTGGTGGACGGCGAGGTCGCCCTCGTCACGGCGGTGGGCTCGGGGCTGGGGCAGGATCTGGCCGCGGTGGAGCGCGGCACCGCCGCCCTGCTGGAGGGTGGCGTGTGGGTCGTGGCCCACGGCGCCGAGGGCGACACCGCCTGGTGGGAGGTGCCCCCCGGCGACTGCGACCCGGCGGTGGCGCTGGTCCACCAGGTCCTGGTCCAGGGCGGGCCGACGCCCCTCGAGGAGGCCCCCGGGGACGTCAGAACACCGTGAAGTCATCCAGCAGGATGCGGTGGCGGATCCGGGCGGTGGTGAGCGAGCCGGTGCGGTCCCGCAGGTGGACGGCGGCGATGCGACCCGGGTCCAGCGGGGGCCAGCCCGGATCGAGCGGCGCCAGATCCTCGAGGCGGATCTCCCAGGTGCGGCGCGTGGCGTCGGCGTAGAAGAAGTCGCCCGGCCGGTAGCTCCGGCCCAGCTCGTCCTCGACGATGACACCGAGGAGCGCGCCCTCGTCGCCCTCGGCCCACACGGCGAAGCGCAGGCCACGGGGCGGGGTGGGCGGCCGGTCGAAGCCCACCACCAGCTCGGGGGTCTCGGCGCCCTCCAGCTCCTGGGTCCACACCAGGACCCCGTCCCCGCCCACCGACTCCACCGCCATGGAGCCGCGGCTGGCCAGCAGGACGAACCCGCCCGTCCCCTCGTCGAAGGTCCAGACCGTGGGGACGCTCCGGACGGCGCCCTCCTCGATGGCGACGCGGCGCGCCGCCTCGGCGCACTCCCGGGTGTCCACGGCGAGCCCGGAGGTGGAGATCCGCCGGCAGGTGTCGAAGGCCTCCTGGGCGGCCGCGAGGCGCCCCAGGCGAAGCTGGGCCCGTCCCAGGGCGAGCAGGGCCTGGGCCCGCAGCTCGGGCTCGCCGCGGCCCTCGAGGCGACGGGCCAGGGCGCTGTAGATCTCGATGGCCCGCTCCAGATCCCCGTCGGCCGACTCGATGAGCAGCCCGTCCAGGTAGCGCTCCCGGGCGGCGGCCGCGGGGATGTCGGCGGCCGGGGCGGGGACCGCCAGCGCCAGCAGGACCAGCGGGATCCAGGCGGGCCGACGCATCAGCCCTCGCTGCCGATGAAGCGGTATCCCACGCCATGCATGGTCTCGATGAAGCGGGGGGAGCTGGCGTCGTCCCGCAGCTTCTTGCGCACGTTCAGGATGTGGGTGTCCACGGTGCGCGTGGTGACGTTCGGGGAGTAGCGCCAGATGCTGGTGAGCAGCTCCTCGCGGGGCAGGACCTTGCCGTTGTGCTCGATGAGGTAGCGCAGCAGCTCCTGCTCGCGGTTGGACAGCCGCTCCTCGTCGTCCGGGTGGCGGATGACGTAGTTGTCCAGATCGACCTCGATGTCGCCGAAGCGGTAGACCGAGCGGGCCCCGCCGGCGCGCCGCAGGACCGCCTGGACCCGCGCCTTGAGCTCGAGCATGCTGAAGGGCTTGGTGACGAAGTCATCGGCACCCAGCTCGAAGCCGGTGAGCTTGTCGTCCTCGGCCGTGCGGGCGGTCAGGAAGATGACCGGCCCCTCGTAGCCGTCTTCGCGGAGGGAGCGGCACACGTCGAAGCCATCGTGCTCGGGCTCCGGCCCCTCGTTGAGCATGACGTCGAGGAGGGCCACGTCCGGCGGGAAGCGGTGGGCGAGGTCGAGGGCCTCGCTCCGGGCGCGGGCCACGTACACGTCGAAGCCCTCCTTGCGGAAGAAGCGCTCGAGCGTGTCGGTCAGCGCGACCTCGTCCTCGACGAACAGGATCCTGGGCATGGGGTCAGCCTCCGGCCCCGTCGGGGGGCTGTAGCGGGAGGTGGATGACGAAGGTGGCGCCCTCGCCCGGGGCGCTCACCACGGAGATCGTCCCACCGTGGGCCTCGACAATGTAGCGCACGATGGTGAGACCGATGCCCGTCCCCTTTCGGCGACGCACGGCCGGGTCGGCGGAACGGTAGAAATCTTCGAAGATGCGGGCCTGATCCTCGGGCTCGATGCCCATGCCCCGATCGCCCACCCGCACCTCGACCGTGCCGCCGATCCGTCGGGCGCTCACGCCGAGCCAGCCGCCGTCGGCCCCGTACTTGATGGCGTTCGAGAGCAGGTTGGTCAGGACCTGGCTGATGGCTTCCCGGTCCATGAAGACCACCGGCAGATCATCGGGCACGTCGAGGTGGACCGCCATGCCGGCCTGCTCGGCGGCGCTCCGGTGGGTCTCCACGGCGTAGTGGAGCAGCATCACCAGATCCTCGGGGCGGAAGGTGTACTTCTTGGCCCCCCGCTCGATGGCGGCGAAGTCGAGCACGTTGTCCACCAGCCGCGACAGCCGCTCGGACTCGCGGACGATGGCGTCGTAGTGGGCGCGTCGGTCGTCGTCGTCGGTGACCAGGTCGAGCTGCAGGGCCTCGCCCTTGAGCCGGATCTGGGTGATGGGCGATCGCAGCTCGTGGGAGACGTTCGCGGCGAAGTCGGTCTTCACCCGGGCCGCCTCGAGCTCGCGGGTGACGTACCAGACGGTGACGGCGATGCCGACGACGCTGGTGGCCAGGGCGAGCAGGATGATCATGACCCGCGCGAAGGTCCGGTTCCGCCGATCCCGGGCGAAGGCCTCCGGATCGGCGGCCGCCACCCGGACCTCGAACATGGGCAGGTGCTCGAGCCCCCGCTGGAAGACCGCCTCTCCGGCCACCGGCTCGGCCGCGCGGGTCACCCTGGCGGTGATGTCGTCGTCCAGGGCGGCCAGGCGGTTGGCGGTCCGCTCCAGCCGGGCCAGCACCGCCTCGCGGTCGAAGGCGTAGACCACGAGCCCGTCCTCGGTCTGCACCAGCGCCCACAGGGCCGGCGAGGCGGCGAGGGTGCGGTAGTCGAAGCCCCCGCCCGCCGGCGGCGGCTCGGCGATCACCTCGGTGAGCTCGTCGATGAGGCGTCCCGACCAGAAGAGCTGCTCGGTCCGGCGGGCCAGGCGACGCCGGGCCTGTGCGAGCCAGTCCGGGTTGACGCGCACCCCCTGGGCCCGGAGCGTCTCGAGGCGCTCCAGCGCCCGACGCGCCACCGTGGCCTCGCCGGCCTCGAGGAGGGTCCACCGCGCGGCCAGCAGGAACTCCACCGTCTCGCGCAGGGCGAAGGCCCCATCCGGGGAGCGGGCCGCCGCCAGCTCGGCCTGCTTCAGGCGCGCCAGATCCCCCACCCGGAAGCCTCGGGGGTCGCGGATGGCCCCGTACTCCCCGATGACGTCGGCGTAGGCCCCGTCCTCGCCGGCCTGGGCCAGCATGCGGGCCGCGGCCAGCCGGGCCTGGCCCTGAAGGCGCGGGTCGGGGGTCAGCTCCACCGCCTCGAAGTAGTGCTCGGCCGCCACCCGCAGGGCGCCGGCTCCCTGGGCCTGGAGGCCCGCCCGGTAGGCGCGCTCGTAGGCCATGGTCGGGCTGGCCTGAAGCCGCGTCTCGGGCAGATCGAAGGGCCCCACCAGCCGCCCCTGGCGATCCAGGGCGTAGGCCGCCAGCAGGTAGGGGGAGAGATCGTCGAGGGCGGTCACGGGGGATTGGTTGCGGGAGAGCCGCTCCCGGACCTGCTCCTCGAAGCGCTGGAAGAGCTCTCCCTCCTCGGTGCGGACCTGGCTGGTCACCGCCAGCGCGCGCGGCGCCAGCTCCGCGTCCAGGCTGTCCTTGCCGCCCTGGATGGTGGACAGCGCCAGGTAGGCCAGCAGCAGCACCGGCAGGACGATGAGCAGCCCGAAGGTGGCCACGAGCTGGATGGCCCGGGCGATCCGGCGGGCGTCGTGCACGGTCCGGGTGCGGAAGAGCCGCTCGGCGAGGGGCAGCAGCACGGGGCGGGGCTGGCGGGCCATGCGGCGGAGTCTACGTCATGGTGCGGGGGGACCCGGCGCGGATGCACGACGCCCCACCCGGCGGGCCGGACGGGGCGTGGACGCGGCCAGGGGTGTCACTTGCCGGCGCGCAGCGCCTCGGTCACCGACTGCTGCTCGGCACAGTCGAGGCTGTTGTCGTCGCGGACCCGGCACATCAGGAGCTTGCCGCGGGTCTTGAAGCACATGCCCAGGCCCAGGCAGTTGCCCTGCCAGTAGCCGAGGTAGTACTGGGCGCGGCCGTCGCGGTCCCACTCCTCGGCGGTGATGGTGTGCAGGGTGCGGAGGCAGCCGGTGGAGCCGAGGGCCACCAGCCCGAGCAGGACGGGGAGCAGGGCACGCATCAGAAGCCTCCCTTGTTGTAGAAGTCGACGGTGACCACGTTGTCGAGGACCGTGGTGGTCTTGCAGTTGGTGGCGCGCCCATCGTTCAGGTCACAGACCTGCATGATGTAGCTGACGACGTTGGCGCCGCTGTCTCCGCCCATGTTCCCCTGGAACTGGATCTTGGTCCGGACCACCTTGGCGGTGTCGGGGATGAAGTGGTCGGCGATGAGGAACTTGGGCGAGCAGCCGGCCAGGGGGACCAGCAGGGCCGCGCACGCGAGCAGGGAGCGGGTCATGGGGTCCTCCTACAGGCCGACGAAGCGGCAGCGGATCTTGTCACCGTCTTCGTTCTTGACGTCGCACAGGCGGACGCAGTCCAGCGACCCCCCGTCGTTGCGACACTCGTAGTAGACGTCCTTGCTGAGCGGGATGAACGCGTACCAGGTCGTCTCGATGGTGTTGACGATGGTGCTCGGCCGCCCGGCGTCGGTGGTCACCGGGGTGTCCTCGACCGAGTAGACGTAGCGGTAGGTGCAGCCACTGGAGAGGGTGAGGGCCCCCAGCAGCACGAACAGGGTGCGACGCATGGGTCCTCCTCAGTTGCCCGGCTTGCGCCAGGTGATGTCCAGGTTCTGGCAACCGGAGAGCGAGCCATCCTCGGCGCGCTGGCACTCCACGATCCCCGTCTCGGGGAAGAGGAAGCTCCGCTTGACGTAGGTGACCTTCACGTGGGCGGGGGAGGCCGTGATGTCGGTGACCACGCGGGGGCCGCAGCCCATCGTGCTCATCGCCACCGCGGCCGCCAGGAGCCCGGTCAGGGCTCGGGGGGTGTGCATCGGTCCTCCAGGTCCCGTGGGGTCGGGGTTGCCGCACGCTACAGCGCGCGGATCGGCGGGTCAACGGACGTCACGCTCGGACGTCGCCCCGGGGAACCCCGACCCGGCTCCAGGTCTTCCGGCAGTCGCTACTGGAAGGCCTGAATCCCCGTGATCCAGCGGCCGAGGATCAGGTTGTGGATGTCGTGGGTCCCCTCGTAGGTGTAGACGGACTCCAGGTTCGCCATGTGGCGCATGACCGGGTACTCGTCGAGGATGCCGTTGGCGCCGTGGATGTCGCGGGCGACCCGGGCGATCTGGAGCGCCACGTCCACGTTGTTCATCTTGGCCAGGCTGATCTGCTCGTGGAAGAGGGTGCCGTCGTCCTTGAGCCGTCCGAGGCGCCAGGCCAGGAGCTGGCCCTTCGTGATCTCGCGGAGCATCCAGGCCAGCTTGTTCTGGACGAGCTGGAAGGCGGCGATGGGCCGGTCGAACTGGGTGCGCTCGAGCGCGTAGCGGCGCGCGGCGTCGTAGCAGGCCATGGCCGAGCCCATGGCGCCCCAGGCGATGCCGTAGCGGGCGTTGTTCAGGCAGGAGAACGGCCCGCGCAGGCCCTTGACCCCGGGCAGCAGGTTCTCCTTGGGGAGCTCCACGTCGTCGAAGACCAGCTCGCTCGTCACCGAGGCGCGCAGGCTGTGCTTGCCGGTCATCTCGGGGGCCGAGAAGCCGGCCATGCCCTTCTCGACCAGGAAGCCCCGGATCTCGCCGTCGAGCTTGGCCCACACCACGGCCACGTCGGCCAGCGAGCCGTTGGTGATCCACATCTTGGCGCCGTTGAGCCGGTAGTAGCTCCCCTTGTCCTCGGCGCGGGTCAGCATGCCCGAGGGGTTGGAGCCGTGGTCGGGCTCGGTGAGGCCGAAGCAGCCGATGGCCTCGCCCGACGCCAGCCGCGGGAGCCAGGCGTTCTTCTGGGCCTCGGTGCCGTAGGCGTGGATGGGGAACATGACCAGGCTGCCCTGGACGCTGGCGAAGCTGCGGACCCCCGAGTCCCCCCGCTCGAGCTCCTGGCAGATGAGGCCGTACATCACGTTGTTGAGGCCGGGGCAGCCGTAGCCGTCCAGGTTGGCGCCCAGGAATCCCAGCTCGCCCATCTTCGGCCCGAGCTCCACCGGGAAGGTCCCGGCGCGGGCGTGCTGCTCGATGATGGGGATGACGTTGTCGTCGACCCAGCCGCGGACCAGGTCGCGGACGGAGCGCTCCTCGTCGGTGAGCAGGTCGTCGATGGCGTAGAAGTCGACACCTTCGAAGCGGGCCATGGGTTCCTCGCGGGGTGGCGGGCCCGGCGGGGCGCCGACAGGAGAGGGTGACCGGGGTCACGGGGGCGTCGCCCGGCCTTGACCGGGGGTCAGCGAGCGGCCTATCGGCCCGGAGGCACGGGCGGCAAGCGGCCGCAACGGGAGGATGGGGCTGGTACAGGGCGTCGCCATCGTGGACGGGCGGGACACCCCCCTGGAGCAGGCGAGCATCTCGGTGCTCGACCCGGGCTTCTCCGTGGGCTGGGCCGTCTTCGAGACCCTGGTGGCCATCAGCGGGGTCCCGGACAACCTGCTGGCGCACCTGGATCGCCTCGAGATCTCCTGCGCCGAGGCCGCCATCGCACCCCCCGACCGCGAGGCGGTGGAGCGGGAGGTCCACCGCGCCGCCCGCCAGATCGATGGCCACGCCCGGGTCCGGGTCACCATCACCGCCGGCGGTGCGCGGGTCGTCGTGGCCACACCCCTCGACACCACCCGTCGCCACCGTCCGGTGACCGCCGTGCGCGGGGTCTGGCGCGAGGACCCCTACCTGCCGGGCTCGGTCAAGCACACCTCCCGGGCCTCCTGGAACGTGGCGGTCCGGCGCGCGGGCGTGGACGAGGTGCTGCTGGTCGACGGCAAGGGGCGCATCCTCGAGGGCACCACCAGCGCCGTCTTCGCCGTCATCGAAGGGGTGGTCTGGACCGCCCCCCAGGACGGCCGGATCCTCGGCAGCACCACGGCCCGCCGCCTCATGGAGCGCACCGAGGCCCTGGGCCTGTCGCTCCGTCTCGAGGCGCCGCCCGCCGCTGGCCCCTGGGATGCGCTCTACATCGCCAGCGTGAGCCGCCACCTGGCCCCGGTGACCCTGCTCGACGGGGTGCGGCTCCCGGGGTGGGATCCGGTGGGCCGGCGCCTGGCGGGGCTGCCGGTGCGGTAGGCTCCCGGCCCCGTCCCTCGCGCCCCGGAGCCCGCCATGCGCCCCGGCCTCGAGGTCCTCCTGGAGGACCGCCTGGATCGTCTCGCCGGCCTCCGCGTCGGCCTGTGCTGCAACCACACCGCCGTCGATCGCGAGCTGCGCCACGCCATCGACCGCCTCACCCAGGCCGGGGTCCGCCTCGAGCGGCTGTTCGGCCCCGAGCACGGCGTCCGCGCCACCCTCCAGGACATGGAGCACGTCCTCGAGTCGGTGGATCCGGTGACGGGCATCCCGACCATCAGCCTGTACGGCGCCACCGAGGACACCCTCCGCCCCCGGCCGGAGCACCTGGAGGACCTGGACGCGGTCCTCTTCGACATCCAGGACATCGGCGCGCGGTACTACACCTATCAGGCCACGCTCGGCTACCTCATGGAGGTGGCCGGCACGGTGGACACCCGGGTCGTGGTCCTCGACCGCCCCAACCCCATCACGGGTACCCATGTCGAGGGCAACGTGGTGCGAGAGGGCTTCGAGAGCTTCGTCGGGGCCTACCCGCTGGCGGTGCGGCACGGGCTCACCATGGGCGAGTTCGCCGACTTCTTCACCACCTTCGCCGGGGTCGACTGCGAGGTGGACGTCATCGAGGTCGAGGGCTGGCGGCGCGGGGACTGGCTCGACCAGACCGACCTGCCGTGGGTCTACCCCTCGCCCAACATGCCCACCCTCGACACGGCCATCCTCTACCCGGGCCAGTGCCTCTTCGAGGGCACCACCCTGTCCGAGGGGCGTGGGACGACCCGCCCCTTCCACCTGGTGGGCGCGCCGGGCCTCGACCCCCAGCGCCTGGTGCCGGCCTGCGAGGCGGCCTGTGCCCGTCTCGGGGTCGAGGGGGTGCGCTTCCGCCCTGCGGCCTTCGTGCCCGGCTTCCAGAAGCACGCCCGCACGCTCTGCACCGGCGTCGAGGTCCACATCGTGGACCGGGACCGCCTCCACGCCTTCCACCTGGGCCTGGCCGTCCTCGAGGCGTGCTGGCGCTGCCGCCCCGACGGCCCCTTCTGGCGCACCGAGACCTATGAGTATCGGGACGATCCACCGGCCATCGACCTGCTCGTGGGCAATGCCCAGGTGCGGGAGTGCCTCGAGGCCGGCGAGGATCTGCGGGCGGTGGTGGACGGCTGGGCGGGGGAGCACGCCGCCTTCGTCGACCAGCGAGCCCGGGTGCTCCGCTACGGCTGATCAGTCGTTGTACTGGCGCCACCCCTGGAGGTGGTACCGGTGCAGGACGGGGTCGTCCAGCCCGTTCACCGCCACGTCGTCCGGTCGGGCCAGATCCTTCGGGAAGAGGAAGAGGCTCGGCAGGATCTCGGCGGTGAGGAAGCGCGTGGGGATGGCCGGCTCCAGCGTGGCCGGGTCCACCGGGTGCCGGGTCGCCAGGATGAAGCCCCACTCGCCGAAGGAGGGGACCTGGACGTGGTAGGGCCGGGTCTGGAGGGGGCCGGCCGGGTGATCGGGGGGCACGGCGGCCCTGAGGGTGGCCTCGATGCTCCAGAAGGCGCGCCGGGCGTAGTATGGCGAGGTGGCCTGGGTGACCAGGGCGGCCCCGGGCGCCAGGCGGCGGGCGACACCGGCGTAGAAGGCGGTGGAGTACAGCCGCGCCAGGGTGGCCGAGTTGGGATCCGGCAGGTCGAGCAGGATCACGTCCCACGCACGGCCGTCCCGCTGGACGAAGGTGAAGGCATCCTCGTGGATCACCTCCAGGCGCGGATCCTCGAAGACATCGCCATGGAGCGCCCGCAGCACCGGATGACGGCGGGCCAGCCGCACCACGGCCGGGTCCAGGTCCACCAGGGTGACCGCCTCGACGGTGGGGTGGTCCAGCACCCGTCGCGCGGCCAGCCCGTCGCCCCCGCCGAGGATCAACACGCGCCGGGGCGGTCGACGGGCGGCCTCCATGGCGGGGACGACCAGGGCTTCGTGGTAGCGGGCCTCGTCGATGCTCGAGAACTGGAGGTGCCCGTCCAGGTACAGGCGCACGTCGTCCCGCCAGCGGGTGAGGACGATGCGGGCGTAGGGGCTGCTCTCGGCGTGCACCACGTCGTCCTGGTAGTGGAGATCCTCGAGCCAGCCCACGAGCCGTCCCGAGGTGGCGAAGAGCCCGGCCAGCACCACCGTCGAGGTCACCAGGCCGGCCAGCAGGGGCCCCCGCCGCCGCGGGATCAGGGTCAGGCCCAGCGCCGCCACCGCCAGGTTGAGGACCCCGAAGACCAGGCTCGATCGGGCCAGGCCGAGCCAGGGCAGGGCCAGGAGGGGGAAGGCCAGGCTGCCCGCCAGCGCGCCCAGGTAGTCCAGGGCCAGCGTCTCGGAGAGGGCCTCGGCGAGCGCCCGTTGATCGCGCAGGATCCGCACGAGCAGGGGGATCTCCAGGCCCACCAGGATGCCGAGGACGGTGCACTGGCCGTAGAAGACCAGCGGGAAGAGGTCGGTGAGGAAGGCGCTGGCCGCGTAGAGGACCAGACTCGACAGTCCGCCGAGCAGCCCCAGCACCACCTCGAGGCCCACGAACCACCGCAGCAGGTCCCGGGTGATGAAGCGCGACAGCCACGAGCCGATGCCCATGGCCGACAGGAAGACGCCGATGACCAGCGAGAACTGGGTGACGGCGTCGCCCAGCAGGTAGGCACCCAGCGCGCCCGCCACGAGCTCGTAGACCAGCCCACACGACGCCACCACGAAGACCGAGCCCAGCAGCAGGACCCGGGTGCGGCGGGCCCGGCGGGTGGGGGCCGCGGGGGGCTCGCTCACGTGATGCCGGCCGCCACGATGATGGCGATGCCGATGATGACGCTGCCGATGATGATGCCCAGGCTGGTGTTCTGGTCCTCCTCCACCTCCTTGCGGATGGAGAAGGGCGTGAGGACGGTGATGGCCAGGAAGGACAGCAGGAACATCACGACGCCGAGCACGACGTAGATGATGGTGGTCAGGACCTGGGTGCCGAGGGTCGCGAAGTCCATGGGAGCTCCGGGGTGGGTCTACTTGCCGCCGCGCAGTCCGCCGCCGCGGTGACCGCGGCTCGCGGCATACCACAGGAAGAAGCCCGTGGCGGCGCCGGGCCGGCCGGGGCTCGCCTGGCGGAGGGAGAGGCCGTCGGGGTGCTCCATGTCCTGGGCCCCGAAGGTGGAGAAGGTGAGGGCACCCCCGGCGAGGGCCGAGCCGCCGACGGCGAGCATGGCGGGGAGCGCGATCAGACGGAAGAGCGATGCCATCAGGACCCCTTCTGGCCGAGGATCAACCCGGCGATGGAGAGGACGACGCCGCCCAGGCCCATGAGCATGCCGAAGGCGGCGAACCACCAGGCCCGGATGCCGTCGACGACGGTGACGTCCAGGTCGGCGACGGGCGCCTCGCCCTTGATCGTGGCGCCCTGGGCGCCGGCGGCGCGGATGAGGAGGCGGTAGGTCCCGGGCGGCTGGACGTGCCAGGTGCGGGACTGCCGAGAGCCGTCCTCGGTCCAGGACTCACCGCCCGAGACCCCCGAGTACCGGGAGAGCTCGACGCCATCGACGTGGATGACCTGGTCCTTCTCGTCGATGAGGGCCAGGTCCACGTACTGCCAGGCGTTGGAGAGGCCGCGGGCCTTGAGCTTGATCTCGACCAGGCCGGTGGTCTCGCCGAGCTGCATGGGCTCGGTCATCACCTCGGCCGCCTTGCGGTCGCTCCCGGCCAGGTCCCAGGCCGAGTAGCTCTTCCGGAACTCCACCTCGCCCGCGGTGGCCATGCCGAGGGTGAAGAAGGCCATGATGCCCATGGTGAGGAAGCTGATCACCAGGAGGAGGGCCATGGGGCCGGTGGCGCTCTTGGGCGGCTTGCGGACCCGCCCGCGCATGGTCTCCTGGCCGGTGATGGCCACCACCTCGTCGGCCGTGAGCTTGCGCCCCCGGGTGAAGCCGATCTCCTGGCCGGTCTGCTCGACCGCGTAGAGCTGATCCCTCCGGCTGGCCTCGATGTAGGCCGAGATGTCGCCCTTCCGCGCAATGTAGGGGAGGGCGCCGTCCACCCAGGTCAGCTCGCTCCGCCCGATCTCGCGGGCCACCCAGATCTCGCCGTCATGGGTCTTGAACGGCGCGTTGACCGTGATCTTCGAGATGGCCGGCATGGGGGCCACGTGGGTGACCTGGGACAGGTCCCACTCGCCGGCCCAGTGGGAGAGCCAGCGACTGCTCCGACGCGGGCTGTAGAGCAGGTAGGTGAAGACGGGCGGGTCGCCGGGGTCGTCGTCGGTGGCCCGGGTGCGCAGCCGCGCGGCGACCTCGTAGCGGTGACCCTCGATGGTGCACGAGTCGCCGACCTCGAGGGCGAAGCCCGGCGGGGTGCGCCCGTCCCGCTTGCCCAGGATGTTCGCCTCGCCCTGGGTCAGCTCGAGCTCCGAGTCGCAGCTGTCGCAGACGGTGAACCGGGCGCGGTCGTCGCGGATGGTGAGCGGGGCACCGCAGTGGGGGCACTGCAGGGCGCGCGGCTCGTAGTCGGGACGCGCCCGGCCGGCGTCGAGGCCGCTCACCAGTCCTCCCCTTCGTCGTCGAGCCGGACCTGCTCCTGGGCGAGCCGGTGCCCCTGGAAGATGGTGGGCGGCTCGTCGTCGTACTCGATCCCCAGCGTCAGCCGGCCGTCCATGCTGGCGGCGTCGGCGTAGGGGTAGACCTCGTCGGGGAGGATGGCGTCGGGGATCTGGCCCTCGATGCCCACGCAGGTGGCCTCGCCCACCTCGCGGACCATGTAGCGGACGCCGTCCACCTCGATGACCATGGTGGGCTGGAGGGCCTCGCGGGGGGGCACGGTGGCACTGATCCGCGCCTCGAGGGCGAGCTGGTGGTCGTCCTCGGTGAGCCACAGGCGGCGGTCCTCGTCGGTGCGGAGGTACCACTCGTCCCAGGTGCCGGAGCCGAAGTCGTAGCGCACCCGGCCGAGCACCTCGAAGCGGACGGCCCCGTCGGGGAGGTCGGCCTCGCCGGTGGCGCCCCGGTAGAGCCGCGTGAAGCCCTCGGGCAGGAGGGAGCGCCGCCCGGTGTCGGCATAGCCGGCCTCGTCCCAGGTGGAGACGGTCCCGCAATAGGCACAGGCCACCGCCTTGATCCCCGGGTTGCGGGCAGGCAGGGGCGCCCCGCAGGAGGGGCAGCGCGGGCCGTCGGGTGCGGGAATGGCGGACCTCCGGAGGGCCGTTTGTAGCGGGAGGAGGGCCGGTCGCACAAGGGCGCGGACCACGAGCCCCCGCGCCGGGGTGCGACGCGGGGGGACGGGGCAGGTCGGGCGCGGCTCAGGCGAAGAGGATCTCGTCCAGGCAGCTCTCGTCGCCGGACTGGATGGCCTTGCCGGTGGCCACGGCGGCGGGCAGGAGGTTGTACACGAAGAAGCGCAGGTTCAGGATCTTGCCCTTCAGGAAGGCGCTGTCCTCGCCGGCGTCGAGCTTGTCCTGGGCGACCCGGGCCTGGTCCAGCGCCTCGAGGGCGAGGCAGACGTGGCCCATCATGGCCTGGAAGGGGGTCGCCTGGAGCATGGCGCCCGAGAGGTTGCCGCGCTGGCCGAGCTGGCCCAGGTGCATGGCGGTGGCGCCCACGTGCCCGAGGGCCTTGCCGATGGCCTCGGCCTCCTTGGGGAAGCGGGAGGAGGTGTCGTGGACCAGCTTCTGGGCGTCGCCGAGCCACTCCATAAAGAGCGCGCCGCCCTTCATCCGCATCTTCCGGCCCAGCAGGTCCATGGCCTGCACGCCGTTGGTGCCCTCGTAGATGCTCATGATCTTGGCGTCGCGGACGAGCTGCTCCATGGGGTACTCGCCCGTGTAGCCGTAGCCGCCGAGCACCTGCACGCCGGTGACGGTCACATCGAAGCCCAGGTCGGTGCAGTGGGCCTTGGCGATGGGCACCAGCAGGTCGACCCGGTTCTCGTAGCGCTGGCGCTCCGCCTCGTCGATCTCCTCGCTGTGGGCGAGGTCCTCGTAGTAGGCCACCCGGTAGAGGAGCGACCGCATGGTCTCGGTGAGGACCTTCATGGTCATGAGCATGCGGCGGACGTCGGGGTGCTCGGTGATGGGCACCCGCGGGGCGTCGGCATCCTTCATGTTCTCGATGGAGGTGCCCTGGATGCGCTCGCGCGCGTAGGCCAGCGCGTAGTTGTAGGCGGCGGCGGCCACCGACTGGCCCTGGACGCCCACGCCGATCCGCGCCTCGTTCATGAGGTGGAACATGATGGGCAGGCCCTGGCCCAGCTCGCCCATGAGCCAGGCCTTGCAGGGCTTGTCCGCACCGAGGGCCAGCGTGCAGGTGGCCGAGCCGTTGATGCCCATCTTGTGCTCGATGCCCACCACCTTGGCCCCGTTGCGCTCGCCGAGGTTCAGGTCGTCGTCGAACAGGAACTTGGGCACCATGAAGATGCTGATCCCGCGGCTGCCCGAGGGGGCGTCCGGGGTCCGCGCCAGGACCAGGTGCACGATGTTCTCGGTGAAGTCCTGGTCGCCGCCCGAGATGTAGATCTTCTCGCCCTCGAGCAGGTAGACGCCGTCCTCGTCGGTGGGGGTGGCGCGGGTGCGGTTGTCGCCCACGGCGGTGCCGGCGCCCGACTCGGTGAGGCACATGGTGCCCCCCCACTCGCCGGTGAACATCTTCTCGGCCACGGGCTGGCGCCAGGCCTCCGGCGCGAAGCGGTGGACCAGGCGGGCCGCCCCGGCGGTGAGGCCCGGGTACATGGCGAAGGCGGTGCAGGCGCCGCTGAACATCTCGGTGCAGGCGAGGGCGATGGTGGTGGGCAGGCCGATGCCGCCGACCTCGGGTGGGGCGTTCATGCCGGCCCAGCCACCCCCGGCGAAGGTCTCCCAGGCCTCCTTGTAGCCGTCGGGCGTGGAGACGTTGCCGTCGCCGTCGAGGGAGCAGCCCTGGCGGTCGCCGGGGCCGTTCACGGGAGCGAGCACCTCGGTGGCGATCTTCTCGGCCTCCTGGAGGATCCCCTCGTAGGTGGCCTGATCGAAGTCGCTGAAGCGGGCGAAGCGCGAGAGCTCGCTGTCGACGTCGAGGAGGTCGAACAGGGTGAAGGTGATGTCCTTCATGTCGACGGTGAACTGGGTGGCGCTCACGGGATCTCCACGCGATGAATGAATGTTCATTCAGGCGCTATCTCCCGCCCCCTCCCGGGGCAAGGGGGGATGGCCACGTGCTGCAGGCCCGGATGCAGGAGGGCCTCAGAGCAGGTCGAGGGCCTCGTTGACCCGCCGGATGGGCACGGCCTCGAGCCCGGCCGGGGCGTGCTCGGCGCAGGCCGCGGGCACCACCGCCCGCCGGAAGCCGTGTCGCGCCGCCTCCTTCAGGCGCAGGGCCGGGTGGGAGACGGCGCGCACCTCGCCCACGAGCCCCACCTCGCCGAGGACCAGGGTGTCGCGGGGGAGGGGACGGTCCAGCGCCGAGGAGGCCAGCGCCGCCAGGATGGCCAGATCGGCGGCGGGCTCGGCCAGGCGGACCCCGCCGGCGGCGTTCACGAAGAGGTCGCGATCCTGGAGGCCCACCCCCTGCTTCTGGAGGACGGCCGCGAGCATGAGCACCCGACTGCGATCCACGCCCACGCAGGTGCGGGCAGGGCTCGGCACGCCGGGCGCCCCGGCCAGGGCCTGCACCTCGGCCAGCAGGGGGCGACTGCCCTCGAGGGTGGCCACCACCGCCGTGCCGGGGGCCTCCGGATCCCGCTCGGCCAGCAGCCGCGCCGAGGCATCGGGCACCTCGCGGAGGCCCTCCTCGCCCATCTCGAACAGACCCAGCTCGCCGGCGGCGCCGAAGCGGTTCTTGCTCGCCCGCAGGATCCGCAGCGCGCTGCGGCCGTCGCCCTCGAAGTACAGGACGGTGTCGACGAAGTGCTCGAGCACCTTGGGCCCCGCCAGCTCGCCCGCCTTGGTCACGTGCCCCACGAGGAAGGTGGCGGTGCCGGTGCCCTTGGCGAGCTGCATGGCGCGGTGGGCCACCTCGCGGATCTGGCTCACCGAGCCCGGGATGCCCGAGGCCGCCTCGCTGTGCACGGTCTGCACCGAGTCGACGACCAGCACCACCGGCCGGGCCTCGCGGGTGGCGGCCTCGATGACGTCGAAGTCGGTCTGGGCCAGCACCTGCAGGTGGGGCCCCACCACGCCGAGCCGGTCCGCCCGCAGGCGGATCTGCCGCGCCGACTCCTCGCCCGTGGCGTAGAGGACGGGCAGGCCGCGGCGGGCGAAGCGGTCGAGGGCCATGAGCAGCAGGGTGGACTTGCCCACGCCGGGATCGCCCCCGAGCAGGGTGAGGGAGCCGGCCACGAGCCCCCCGCCAAGCACGTCGTCCAGCTCGGCGATGCCCGTGCGCACGCGCAGCTCGCCGCCCTCGCGGGTGTCGATCCGGTCCAGGGGCACCGGCCGCAGCGCGTCGGTGAGCCGGACCTGGCGAGCGGCCTCGGGCGCCGCCGCGGGGTCGGCGGGGGCCCGCTCCTCGACGGTGTTCCAGGCGCCGCACCCGGGGCAGCGACCCGCCCACTTGGGGGGCCGGTGGCCGCATGCGGTGCACACATAGGTGGTCTTCGGCCTGGCCATGAGCCCTCCGCCGGCCCCTGCTATCGGTCCCGCAGGGTCCCGCCCCCCGACGGGGCCGGGATTTCCGGTCCCGGCCGATCCCTCAAGGGGGAGGCTCCTGCTGGCGGGCGGCCAGGACGGCCTCGGCCACCTGGGCGAAGCCCTGCCCGCCGGGCTCGGCGGTCATGTAGGCCGGCCAGGAGATCATCCGAGGCAGGAAGCGCTCCACGTTGGCCACCCCCACCGACAAGGGGAAGGCCGCGAACATGGGCTCGTCATTGGCCGAGTCGCCCACGTACAGCCACCGCCCCCGGGTGGCCTCCAGGTCCTCGTGCCAGCGGTCCAGGACCAGCCGGCGACAGCCCTCGAGCTTGTCGAAGGTGCCGAACCAGCCGTTCACGTGGATGCTGCTCACCTTGCAGGTCGCCCCGGCCGCCTCGAAGGCGGAGACGATGGCGTCGATGGCCGCATCGCCCAGGGCCGGCACGTCCTCGGTGAAGTCCACCGCCAGGTCGAGCTCGCGGTAGGGCTGGTCGCTGGCGAGGGCGGTGCCGGGCACGGCGGCCAGGATGCGGTCGGCGAGGGCGTCCAGGCGGGCGCGGTTGGCGGCCCGGGTGGGGGCGTCCTGCAGGAAGCGCCGCACCAGCCGACCACCCTCCATGAAGAACCAGAGCCCGCCGTTCTCGCCGACGCAGCCGTCGACGGGCCACATGCGGGCCACGTGGTCCACCCAGCCCGCCGGTCGCCCGGTCACCGGCACCACCCGCAGCCCGGCCCGCCGCA
Organism: uncultured Enterobacteriaceae bacterium; assembly: GCA_964586865.1. Lineage (GTDB taxonomy): Bacteria > Myxococcota_A > UBA796 > UBA796 > REDI01. The sequence goes on along the minus strand of CAZPJM010000005.1, from coordinate 12,359 downwards.
GCCGGTCGAGGGCCAGGAAGGCCTCCGGCACGAGCCGCCCCTCCCAGGTCAGGGTGTCGTCGATGTCGCAGAAGACGCCCACCAGATCGCGGGTCGCCGCCAGGGGCATGGAGGAGAGCGGGTGGGGCGCCACCTCAGCGGACCACGAAGGACTCGCCCGACTGGAGCAGGCGGTGGATGTCGCCAGCGCCGAGCGTGTCCTGGGCCTGGGCGAGCTGGTCCGAGACCCGGTGCTCATAGGTGTCGGCCTCGACCCGGTAGAGGCTGCCCAGGATGAGCGGCGCCTCGGGCACGTCGAGGGTGGCGAGGGCCCAGGCGAGCTGGCGGTCGGTCTCGTCGTGGACGACACAGTCCGCCTCGGTGACCCCATCGTCCAGGTCCACGGCGGCCAGCCCGAAGCCCCGGCGCACCAGCCCCCGCCGTCGGGCCTCGCCCCAGACCAGCGGCTCGCCGTGGGTCAGGTAGAGGACCCGCTCCTTGCGCGCATCCCGGGCGGTCACGTCGGCGAAGGCCCCGTCGTTGAAGATGTTGCAGTTCTGGAGCACCTCGAGGAAGGAGGTGCCCGTGTGGTGATGGCAGTCGGCCAGCACGCCCCGCAGGTGCTTGGGGAAGACGTCGACCGAGCGCACCACGTGGGTGGCGCCGCTGCCCAGCGCGAAGGCCGCCGGATCGATGGGGTTGTCCAGGCTGCCCATGGGCGAGGACTTGGTCCGCTTGCCGACCTCGGAGGTGGGGCTGTACTGGCCCTTGGTGAGCCCGTAGATCCGGTTGTTGAACAGGATCAGGTTCAGATCCACGTTGCGGCGCAGCACGTGGGCCAGGTGGTTCCCGCCGATGGAGAGGCCGTCGCCGTCCCCGGTGATGACCCAGACCGAGAGGTCGGGGTTGGTGATCTTGAGGCCCGTGGCCACGGCCGGGGCGCGGCCGTGGATGGTGTGGAAGCCGTAGGTGCTCATGTAGTAGGGCAGCCGGCTGCTGCAGCCGATGCCGCTGATGACGGCCACCTGCTCCCGGGGCAGCTCGAGATCGGCCAGCGCGTTCTGGAGCTGGGCCAGGATGGAGTAGTCGCCGCATCCGGGGCACCACCGGATGGTCTGGTCGGACATGAAGTCCTTGCGGGACAGGGTCATCGGCACACCCCCTCGAGGTCGGTGTCGTCGTTCAGGACCCGCTGGATGGCCTCGCCGATCTCCTGCACCTTGAAGGGCTGGCCCTGCACCTTGGGCAGGGAGATGGCATTGACGAGGAAGCTGCAGCGGATGAGCTTGTGGAGCTGCCCGAGGTTGAGCTCGGGGATGAGCACCCGATCGTAGCCGGACAGGACCGTCCGGAGGTCGGGCGGGAAAGGCGCCAGGTTGCGGAGCTGGACGTGGCCCACCCGGTGCCCCTGCTCCCGGGCCCGGTCCACCGCCTCGCGGATGGCCCCGAAGGTGGAGCCCCAGCCCAGGACCAGCAGGCCGTCCGGATCGCCGTGGATGCGGGTCTCGTGGAGGGTACGGGCGATGCGGTCGAGCTTGTCGGCCCGGGTGCGGACCATGGCCTCGTGGTTCAGCGGGTCGTAGCTGACGTTGCCGGTGAGGGCCTGCTTCTCCAGGCCGCCGATCCGGTGCTCGAAGCCCGCCATGCCGGGCGTGGCCCACGGGCGGGCCAGCGTCTCGGGGTCCCGCGTATAGGGATGGAAGGTCACCTGCCCATCCGCGTCGGGCTCGGGGAGGGTGGGCTCGGGGATGGTGATGTCGGGCAGGCTCTCGGGATCGGGCACCCGCCAGGGCTCGGCGCCGTTGGCGATGTAGCCGTCCGAGAGGATCACCACGGGCATCATGTGGGTGAGGGCGATCCGGACCGCCTCGTAGGCGGTGCGGAAGCAGTCCGCGGGCGTCCGCGGCGCCACCACCGCCACCGGCGACTCGCCATTGCGCCCGAAGAGGACCTGGAGGAGGTCGGCCTGCTCGGTCTTGGTGGGCAGACCGGTGCTCGGCCCGGCCCGCTGCACATCGAGCACCACCAGGGGCAGCTCGGCCATGACCGCGAGCCCCATGGCCTCGGCCTTGAGGGCCAGCCCCGGGCCCGAGGTGCCCGTCACGCCCAGGGAGCCCCCGTAGGCAGCCCCGATGGCGGCGCAGACGGCGGCGATCTCGTCCTCGGCCTGGAAGGTGACCACCCCGTGCTGCTTGAAGACCGAGAGCGCGTGCAGGACGTCCGAGGCGGGGGTGATGGGGTAGCTGCCGTAGAAGAGGCGGCGCCCGGCCCGCTGGGCGGCCACCACGAGCCCGGTGGCCAGCGCCTGGTTGCCGGTGACGGTCCGGTACAGGCCCCGGGGGATGTCGGGGACCGGGGCCACGCGCATGGGGGTGGGGTGGAACTCGGCGGTGTCGGCGAAGGACCACCCGGCCTCCATGGCCGCCAGGTTGGCCTCGCGGAAGGGGCTCTTGAACTTCCGCTCCAGGAAGGCGCGGGTGTCGTCCATGGGCTTGCTGTAGAGCCAGTACATGATGCCCAGGGCGAAGAAGTTCTTGCAGCGGTCGGCCTGCTTGCGGGACAGCCCGTGGGGCTCGACCGCGCCGGCGGTCAGGGTGCTGATGGGCACCGCCATGACCCGGAAGTCGGCGAGGGAGCCGTCCTCGAGGGGATCGCTGTCCAGCTCGGCCTTCTTCAGGTCCAGGCTCTTCCACTTGTCGGTGTTGACGACGACGAGCCCGCCCGGCCGCACATCGCGCAGGTTCTTCACCAGCGCCGCCGGGTTCATGGCCACCAGGACGTCGCAGGCGTCGCCCGGGGTGAAGATGTCGCGGCTGGCGAGCTGGATCTGGAAGCCCGAGACGCCGCCGCGGGTGCCGGCAGGGGCGCGGATCTCGGCCGGGAAGTCGGGCAGGGTGACGTGGTCGTTGCCCTGGAGGGCCGCGGTGTGGGTGAAGCGGGAGCCCAGGAGCTGCATGCCGTCGCCGGAGTCGCCGGCGAAGCGGATGACCGCGCTCTCGAGGGGCTTCGGGTCGTTCATGGACGCGCCTCGTGCGGGCGGGGTTCGGGGCACCACGGGCGGGGACGCCGGCGCGGTGGACGGGAAGGGGAGGCTGTAATCCGGCGCGCCGTCCTCGCATGGGGCGCCCCGCGGGTGCCTCCCTCGGATGCACCTTGCAGGCCGCCATGGGCTTCCTTACAGGGGCGGGCCGTCGTCACCGGGTGTAAGGTGCCCGCTCCCGGGCCGGGTCCCCGCGGGCTCCGCCGCCGTTTACACCGGCCGCCTGCCCACCACCCCCGCCCCGGAGGGTGCCCCCGACCGGCGCCGGCCCTGGAGGAGCCACTTGCGACCCCACCCGAGACCCGCGCCGCCCCGGCGCCCGTCCCACACCCCCCGCGGGCTCGCCCGCTGGGCCGCCCTCGCCCTGCTGGCCCTGCCCGGCGCCCTCGTCGCCGAGTCCGCGTCCGCCACCAAGCCCTTCGGCCCCAAGTCCTCCCGCGAGGTCTTCCCCAAGCGCGAGATCGAGCGGCCCCTCGACATGCCGCGCGCCTGGTCCGAGTTCTCCCTGGCCCAGGACTTCAAGATCGCCACGGGCTCCTGGACCCCCGAGGGCACGGTCGAGCCCTTCGAGGACGCCCGGTGGATCTACCGGACCACCACCATCGCCTGGCGCTACGGGCTGTCCCGCCGCTCCGAGATGGGCTGGGTCGTCCCCATCCACCTGGCCACCCTGCGCAATGACGCGCTGGGCACCAACACCACCAACGGCAGCGTGGGCGACATCCGCTTCCGCTACCTCTACCAGCTCTACGAGGACACGGACGGCCCCCTCACCTCGGCCGTCTTCGAGGGCGAGGTCAAGGGGCCCACCGGCCGCGAGACCCCCGGCACCTACGCCGGCGGCCCCAACCAGGTCAGCTCCTTCATCTTCACCACCGGCTCCTGGGACGTCTACCTGGGCCTGGCCGGCAAGCAGCAGCTCGGTCCGGGCGCCCTGACTCTGCGCCTCGGCTACCAGCGCCGCATCTCCGGCCTGGTCCAGTACGTGGTCGAGACCAACCAGAACCAGTTCGTGGGCCGCATCAAGCCCGGGGACCGCTTCATCGCCGACCTGGAGGGCCGCGTCCAGCTCGGCCCGGTCTCCCTGGCTGCCCGGCCCGTCTTCATGCTCCGTGACCGCACCCGCCTCGGGGTGACGGCCGACAACTGGTTCAACCCGGGTGCCAACCTGGATCCGGTCGCCGGCAGCGGCGGCTGGTCCCTCGACATCCACGGCGAGCTCACCGTCATGCTCTCCCGCGGGGTCGACCTCCACGCCCGCATGACCCTGCCGCTGCGCGGCGAGGATCTCCAGTTCTTCCCCATCGAGGACATCCACCCGACGTACGGCCCCACCTTCGGCGGCGCCGCGGAGGTCCGGTTCTGATGATGCGTGCCCTCACCGCCCTCCGCTCGCTCCTGGCCCCGGTCGCCATCGGGATGGCCCTCACGGGCACCGCCCTGGCCCCGACCTCGGCCCACGCCGAGCAGTTCCTCTCGCTGTACCACCGCCCCGACCTCAAGTGGTACACCATCGAGACCGAGCACTTCCTGGTGCACTACCCGGTCTCCCGCAAGTCAAAGGACAAGGCCAAGCACTATGTGAACGGCGAGTGGGCCGCCCGGAAGGTCGCCAAGGTCTCCGAGCAGTACTACGGCCCCATGTGCGCCGAGTTCGACTACTACCTCGAAGAGAAGACCCACATCGTGGTCCTCGAGCAGTACGACCAGCTCCAGGGCTTCACCATCCCCGCACGGAACTGGGTCGAGATCTCGGGCAACCCGGGCCCCACCTTCTACCGGTCGCGCTCCCGGTCCGAGTGGTTCTCGAACGTGCTCGTGCACGAGTTCGCCCACGTGGTCTCGCTCAAGAAGAACCAGGCCACGGCCGAGAACGTCCCCGCCACCCTGGTGAGCGCCCTCTACCGCAACAACGCCCTCGGCCAGGACGGGCGGGACCTGGACACGGAGTCCGGCGCCCAGCTGGTCATCACCGACCGCACCGAGCCGTGGTGGTGGACCGAGGGCGGCGCCGAGTACTGGTCGAGCACCACCGGCTACAACTGGTGGACCGCCGGTCGTGAGCGCACGGTGCGGAACTCGGTCATCGAGGACCGCCTGCTCACCTACGACGAGTGGAAGTCCACCCAGTTCGGCATCCTCTCCTGGGGCGATGGCGAGCGCGGCTACCAGCAGGGCCACAGCATCGCCCTGTACATGCGCATGCGCTTCGGCCCCGAGGCCTTCGCGAGCTTCGCCATCGAGGCGGACAAGGCCTGGCGGGCCCACTGGGAGACCATCATCGAGGAGAAGACGGGCGTGGGCGCCCGCCAGCTCTACGACGACTGGCGCGCCTGGATCGAGGACTACTACGAGCGCATGTACGATGAGCTCGTGGCCGAGGGCGAGGCCGTGGGCCGCAGCCTGGACGCCGACCAGGGCATGCGCTTCGACACACCGGCCGAGCGCGACCGCTTCTTCACCCGCACGCGCAAGGTGTGGGGCCAGGAGCGGAAGGAGCCGAAGGAGCGGATCGACTGGGAGACCCAGCTCGACCGCACCGGCAGCTACGAGGGCTGGCCCAAGATCTCCGAGGACGGCCGATGGTTCGGCGAGGGGGGGCGTAGCCTCTCCATCACCGCCCAACCCGAGCGGTTCATCGGGGCCCACGGCGAGCCGTGGAGAAGCGACGTGGCCAACGCCGGCGCCAGGGCGAACGCCAGCTTCATGACCGGGGTCTACCCCACGGGCTTCGTCTCGGGCTGGGACTTCGTGCCCGGCCAGGACCAGGTCGTCGCCGTCATGCGCGAGAACACCATCGACCGCGCCCGGAAGGGCTTCTACGCCATCGACATCGAGACCGACGGCTACGACTGGGACAACCTGGTGCTCATCGACCTCGAGCCCTTCATCCGCGAGAAGGTGCGCCACGGCGACCAGCGGGTCGAGCTGCCCACCCTGCGCCCCAAGAAGCGGCGGGGCTCGGGCTTCGACGCCACCTACCGCCAGAAGCCCCGGATGCCCTTCCGGGTCATCCCAAACACCCAGCGGGGCACCGAGCCAGCCGTCTCCCCGGACGGTCAGACCGTCGCCTACCTGGAGTACGGCGACGGCACCAACAACCTGGTCCTCATCGGGCTCGACGGCTCGAACAAGCGCTACATGACCGAGTTCTCCTCCGGCGAGCTCATCCAGTCCGTCGACTGGTCTCCCGACGGCAAGACCCTCGTGTTCGCGCTGTTCAAGAACTACAAGTCGGACATCTGGTTCATGGACGTGGAGACCGGAGAGGTCCGGCCCTTCACCCAGGACCGCCTCGAGGAGCTCGATGTCCACTGGTCGCCCCACGACGGCAACCTCTACTTCGCGGCGGACCACGAGAACATCTACAACGTCTACCGCTACGACTTCGACACGGGGCGCATCGACCAGCTCACCAACGTCATCAGCACCGCCTACATGCCCCACCTCACCCCGAGCGGCGACCTGCTGTACATGAACTACACGGCCTTCGGGCAGAAGAACTACGTCCTGGCCCAGGAGGAGTTCCTGGAGCTCGACGCCACCGAGCGCTTCGACATCGACCTGGACGAGGCCGAGACCGGCCGCGCCATGGCGGACTTCGCCTACACCGAGGACCTCTCCGAGTTCGAGCCCCTCACCAAGCGCTACGCCAGCTTCCGCCGCTTCCACCCGCCGGCCATCATCCCCATCTTCCGGCTGCGCAACCCCTCGCTGCCCACCTTCGCCCTCGACACGGGCGTGCAGGTCAGCTCCTTCGACGTGGGCGAGAAGCACGAGTTCCTGGGCGTCGGCATCGTGGGCACCAACATGGTCCTCGGGGGCGGCTACACCTACCGGGGCTGGCACCCCGAGATCTCCATCTTCGCCCAGCACGCGCAGACGAAGGCCGACTTTGGCTTCCTCATCGACGAGGACGACGACCGGAGCACCCTGGACGACCAGGAAGTCTACGAGTTCCGCCAGAACACCTATCAGAACGCGCTCTTCCTCTCGGCCAACTACGCCCTGAACCAGCAGCTCCGGCTTCGCGGCCAGGTGGGTGTCTTCGAGTTCGGCTTCCGCTCCATCAACGACAAGCAATTCCGGCCGTTCAACCTCTCCACCACGGCCCGCCTCGGCTTCGAGTTCTCGAACCTGAACTATGGGCTGCAGGTGGGGCGGCTGAACTTCTCGCGCCGGGGCATCAACCCGCGCGGTCGCTACGTGACCTTCGACTACACGCTCGGCTACACCGATCACGTCTCGCCCAACAACAACGGCGTGAACACCGACGACGGCGAGCGGCTCGACGCCTACGTCTACAACCGCTTCGACTTCCGCTGGACCGAGCACCTGCCCTTCCCCTTCGTGCGCAGGCTGCGCTCGAGCGGCCATGCGCTGCAGTTCGACGTGCAGGCCGCGGCCATCGACCGCAACGTCCAGCTCTTCGACGAGCTCCGGGCCGGCGGGGGCCACCCGATGATGCCCGGAGTGGGGCCCGGCGGTGTGCAGCCCACCCAGCCCCTCTCGGGCTACCCGACGGTTCTCCTCGGCGAGACCATGGCCGTCGCCTCCGCCTACTGGCGCTTTCCCATCAAGCGCAACATCCAGAAGAAGTGGGGCCCGCTCCTGATGCGCGACCTGTACGTGCAGGCCGGCGGCTCGGCAGGCAACCTGTGGTCGTTCCAGCCCCCCGACGAGGACGAGGTCGGTCTGTACTACTTCGACAACCAGGGCAACCGGGTCGCCTTCGACCCGGACGATGTGGAGCGGGAGATCCCGCTGGTCGACCGGGCCTACAAGAACGGCAACTACCTGCTCACCGACGTCTCCGCCGAGCTCAGGGTCTCCTCGGTGCTCATGGGCACCCAGTTCAACAGCATCCTGCGCGTCAGCTACGGCTTCAACGAGGTCAGCGGCATCTTCGACATCGACGGCGACGACATCAACGACACGACCAACGCGGGCTTCGGCAACGCCATCTCGGCCGAGACGGAGAAGCCCGGTCCGCGAATCTACCTGGGTATCGGCTCGGGGTGGTGACATGAACCGCATCGCAATCGCAAGCTTTCTCGGTGTCCTGGCCCTCGCGGGCTGTGGCCGCGACGTGGCCCCCGCCGACGTCAAGCTCCTGAACGTGGGCAGCGACCCCGACGACATCGGGCCTGCTCCGACGCCCTACGGCGGCATCGTCGAGTACAACCACGTCGACATCGCGGGCGGCGCCCTGCCGCTCGGGGTGATGGGCCTCAGCGGCTACACCGAGATCGGGCCGGACCTCATCGGCATCGCGCCGCCCTACGAGGCCGTCTTCGCCCTCTCCTACCTGTTCGACCAGAAGCTGCGCGGCGCCACCAACCTGGCGCTGGTCATCCCGCCCCCGCCCACCGCGGCGGGCTCCTGCTACACCCAGTTCAGCCCGGGCGGGCCGTTCGACAGTGGCTTCAACACGGTCGACGTCGGTGACTACGTCGACTTCCGCACCGCCGACGGCACCCGCACCGTCCGCCTCGACCGCAGCCCCCGGGACTACCCGCCCGAGGCCAGCCGACTGTCCGTGTTCTACCAAGCGGTCGAGGCCTACAGCCCCACCGCGCGGACCCACCTGATCCCGGCGCCGAACGGCTCTCCCGATCCGGAGGCCATGGTCGAGGTGCCCTACCGCTTCGCCAACTTCCCCTTCGGTGAGCAGGTCCAGCTCTTCTTCCCCGGCGGCTTCACCACCTTCGACAAGCCGGTGGCCTCCATCCCCATCCCCTCCTCGGCGATCGATCCGACCCTGCTGACGCTGCCCGAGCCCCTCGGCGGCATCCAGATCCAGTGGGAGGGCACCAAGTACCGATTCGACAACAACGAGTCGGAGTGGTTCACCGAGACCGGCCCGCAGAACGTCTGCTTCGAGTTCACCGACCGCACCCGGTGGGGGGACCCGGCCGAGGGCCCCACGGTCCCGAGCGACTGCACCAGCCTCACGCCCTACCCCAGGCCGGCCATCTTCTTCCGCACCTACCGCGGCCAGATGTACACGGGCCCATGGGAGGCCGACGACGGGCGCATCCAGTTCACCTGGGAGCCCGACCAGTCCGAGGACGACCTCACCTTCGCGGTCAAGTTCCTGGCGCCGGTCGACCCCACGGGCGACAACTTCGTCTACCGGGCCGTGGACCGGAACGGGGATGGCCAGTACCGGCCGGCCCAGGTCTGCGAGGACGGCGAGTACATCTTCGACGAGGCTCGCTTCGGCGACGGTGACGGCGGCACCAGCGTCGCGCTCCAGGGCAACCCCTCCGAGGTGCTGGCCCAGGTCGTCTGCAAGCTCGAGAACGACGGCGAGTTCACCCTCGACCAGTCCATGCTCGAGGAGGCCATGCGCTACGCCGTGGACCGCGGCGGTGATGGCGCCATCTTCATGATGGGCCGCTCGCGGACGGTCGAGGCGTCGATCCCGCCCGTCAAGGACCCCTTCGACCAGTTCCACGACGTCAACCCGGTCGTGGTGTCCGCCCGGACGGTGCGGATCGGCCGCTTCTTCTGGGACCCCGACGTCATCGACAGCCTGGGAGGTGCGGAGTGAACGCGCGCACCATCGGTCTCGCGGCGCTCGCCTTGGCGGGCTGCGGCGATGGCTACGAGGACTACTACCCCGACCGGGTGGACCCGGAGGTCGAGAGCCTGGATCCGGCCGTCGAGGCCGGGAACGCCGGCGGCGAGATCGTGACCATCCGCGGCTCGGGCTTCGGCGAGGACCCCAACGGCCTCATCGTCCTGATCGACAACCACAACGCCGAGATCCTCACCGTCGCCGACAGCGAGGTGGTGGTGCGGACCCCGGCCGGGCCCATCACGGGCGGCCCGGTCGACCTGGTGGTGGCCACCGACCGTGGCTACACGCTGCTGCCCGCCGAGGAGGCGCCCTACACCTACGGCAGCGCCGACTTCTCCGGGGTCCAGGACGGCTTCTACTCGGGCCAGCGCGCCTACATCAACGTGGTCGACACCTTCGACAGCTGCTTCGGCGGGCTGGGCGCCGGCATCGCCGGCTGCGAGGGGACCAACTTCACCGGCCAGGTCGGGATCGGGGGCGATGCCGAGTTCCTGCGCTTCGGCTACCCCCGCCTGCACACGACCAACATCGGCTGGCTCACGGCCTTCGACGCCTCGGCGGGAGACTGGCGGGTCCGGACGCCCGACCCGGTGTTCCCGAGCGGCATCGACGACCTGCGCAACCGCCTCTCCGGTCCCTTCACCATCCGGAACCCGGACTTCGAGGACACCGAGGTCTGCGTCGACCCCAACGAAGAGCTCGTCTCGGCGTTGAGCGACCCGCCCTGCACCGGGGAGCAGATCCCGTACAACCTGGGGCGTCTCCAGTTCTGCGAGGGTCAGCAGCCCGGCGAGGGTGGCACCCGCGAGTACCGCACCGACTGGCCGGTCAACCACGACTTCTTCAGCTCGCTCCAGCCCGACGAGCCCGTCGAGGTGCGGATCGACCTGACGGACCTGGGGCTCGCCGACCTGCCCGTGCGCCTCCCGCCCAAGGTCGATGTGCTCGGCACCCGCGGGTTCGCCGAGAGCGACCAGCTCCCGTGGGACGTGGCCGGCATGTCGGCCTGCTTCGACGGGAACAACAGCGGCCAGTCCTTCCTCAACGAGTCCGGGGTCCGCCTCGAGTGGACGCCGTTCGACGCCGAGCAGCTCGAGAGCCAGGTGGATGGTGACCGGATCCAGGCCATCAACTCCTACATGCACGTGAGCATGACCTCGGTGGACATCGGCTGGTTCGGCCTCGAGACGGTGGGCGTGCGGGCCTCCATCGTCGTCCCCCAGGACCACGAGTTCCGGCTCGACGACGACGGCATCCCCACCGCCTCGCTCTCGATTCCCAACGAGATCCTCTACCAGATGCCCACGCCCAACTCGAACTGGTCCGGCACGAGCCAGAGCGGCTCCCCCCTGGACCAGACGGGCTTCCTCGGCACCTACGCCGACAACCCGCGCTACCTCTTCTTCGAGGTGTACCGGATCACCGACTACCGCATCCAGACCGACGACGGGCCCATCGTCTTCTCATACAGCACGGGGGACATCACCCTGCTGGACTTCGAGAACCCGATGACGCAGGAGTTCGACTGCTTCGACTGCCTGGACGGTGACGGGGACGGCTGGACGGACGACCTGGATCCGGACTGCAACGAGGACTTCGGCGGCAACGGCGAGACCGAGGTGAACGCCACCACCGTCTACCTGTGCAACGACGGCATCGACAACAACCGCGATGGCCGCACCGACGCCGACGACCCGCTCTGCGAGGCCGGCTGGGACGGCGAGACCACCTGCGGCAACCGCACGGACGACGACGGGGATGGCTGGATCGACGAGCTCGACCCGGACTGCTCCCAGGCGCCCGACCCGGCCTTCGCCCAGGAGGACGGCTCGCAGGACGGGAGCTTCACCTGCAACGACGGCATCGACAACGACGGGGATGGCTGGATCGACGCGGGCGACCCGGCCTGCGCGGACGGCACCGACAGCGAGGACGATGGCCAGCTCGGCACGGCGTGCAACGACGGCATCGACCAGGACCTGCACGGTGATCCGGACCATCTCGATGTCACCTGCGTCATCTACGGGGCGGACTACGACTCCGAGGTCCCCGAGGATCCGTTCGGCGCGTGCATCAACCGGCGGGACGACGACAACGACGGCTTCGTCGACCTGAACGACCCGGACTGCGAGTACCGGCCGCACAACCGGGAGCGGGACCCCTTCCACGAGGTCTCGGCCGACCGGCCGGTGGTCAACACCTGCTACGACGGCCTCGACAACGACGGCGATGGCCTCGTCGACGCCGAGGATCCCACCTGCTGGAACCCGGCGCTGGGCTTCGCGCCGGATGGCTTCCTCGACGAGGGCGGGTCCCGGGGCACCGGCTGCACCGATGGCCTGGACGAGGATGGGGACGGCTGGATCGACGGCCAGGACCCGGACTGCCAGCCGGGGGACCCGGCCACCCAGGACGAGACGGGCTTCGGCGACACCCAGTGCAATGACGGCATCGACAACGACGGTGACGGCTTGATCGACGCCGAGGATGTCGACTACTGCCGTCGCGGGCGCCAGGACTTCGAGGGTCCCTCGTAGCATCCACGCGAGCCGGGCGGCCGACGGGGGACCGCCTCCGTCGGCGTCCTTGACACCCTCCGGCGGGTTGTTAGATGCCGGGGGTCGGTCGCGGCACCCTCCGGGGGCACCCCAGGGGGCGCGCGCGAGGCAGCGGCTTCGGGCCGGCCGGTCTTTGAAATTCAGGCAGCAGTGGAATGGTCGAGCGTTCCGCCGGGGAGCCCTTCGGGGCGTCCCG
>CAZPJM010000004.1:3636-58352 GCA_964586865.1 uncultured Enterobacteriaceae bacterium | reverse complement strand
CCGGGCCCGGGGGAGCAGCGTCCTCCTGCCCCTGCTCCTCTTCCCCCTGGTGGTGCCGGCCCTGATGGCGGCGGCCCGCGGCACCACCGTCGTGCTCGAGGGTGACCTGCTGGGACAGTCCCAGGGGTGGCTGGCCATCCTGGTCGTGTTCAACCTCCTGCACTGGACCCTGTCCACCGTCCTGTTCGGCTACGTCATGGAGAGCACATGAAGTTCGCCTGGGAGCACGTCGTGGGGATCCTGGGCCTGGCGGTGCTCGTCTACGGTCAGGTGCTCGGGCTCTTCCTCACCCCCCCGGATGCCCACATGGGCGAGGTGGCCCGGATCCTCTACGTCCACGTCCCGAGCGCCTGGAACGGCTTCCTCTGGCTCGGCATCGCCTGCCTGTGCGCCCTCGCCTACCTCTTCACCGACTTCGTGGTGTGGATCGTGGGCCTGGTGGGGCGTCCGCCCGATCCCGCCCGGGTGGGGACGATCCGGCGCTGGCTCGACCACGCCCTCGAGGCCACCGTCGAGGTCGGCACCCTGCTCATCCTGCTGCTGACCCTGCAGGGCAGCATCTTCGCCCGGCCCACCTGGGGCGTGTGGTGGACCTGGGATCCGCGCCTGACCAGCACGGCCGTCATGCTGCTGACCTTCGTGGGCGTGCTCGTCCTGCGCAGCCTGGTGCAGGACCGAGAGCTCCGGGCCACCTGGTCCTCGGCCGTCACGGTGATGGCGGCGGTCACCTTGCCGATCACCTACTACTCGGTCCAGCTCTGGCGCTCGATCCACCAGCTCCAGTCCGGCCCGGCCGACATGGACTCTCCGCTGCGGACCGCCCTCTACATCAACTTCGGGGCCATGGTGCTGGTCTCGCTGTGGTTCGTGGTGCGGCGCTGGCGGGTGGCCCGGCGGACGTGGGAGCAGGACGAGGCGCCCCCCCTGCCCGAGGCTGCGGCATGAGCGGGGAGGACACCGATGTCACCGCCACCACCGAGTCGGCCTCGGCCGGGGCCCCGGGGATCCTCGAGGGTGGCTGGCCCTACGTGTGGGGGGCCTACGGTCTGACCTGGGCCTTTCTCGCCGGCTACGCCATCTATCTGCTGGCACGCCGCATCCGCTGACCCCGGCGGGCATCCCGACGGGCAGCGCGGCCGCAGCGGTCCGTCGCACCGGGCTCCCCGCCCGTCCCGTGGACATTATGGAACAGGGCTCGGGGTGACGGCCAGCGCCGTCAACGGATACCTCCCTGCCTCGAGCCCACCCTGGGAGTCGCCCATGAAGCCCTGGCAGCGCCTCGTCCTCGCCCTCGCCGCCCTCTCCGTCGCCGGGGGCACCCTGGTGGCGGTCGTGTTCAGCGACAGCCTGGCGGGCGACGTGTTCGGCCAGGACAACCTGGTCTACTACTGGTCGCCCACCGAGCTGGTCGAGGCCGGGGAGACCGCCGAGCGCGCCACGGTCCGGCTCGGCGGGGTGGTGCGGCCCGGCGACGATCCGGCCTGGGCCGACAAGCTGCCGCTCGAGTTCTACGTCGAGGACGCAGGCCACAAGGTCAAGGTCCGGAGCACCGGCGCCCCACCCCAGATGTTCCGGGAGGGCATCGGCGTCGTGGTCGAGGGCCAGCTCGGCGCCGACGGCGTGTTCGAGACCGACCGCGTCATGGTCAAGCACAGCAACGAGTACCGCGTGCCCGAGGAGGGCGTGGACGTGGCCGAGGCAGCGTCGACCCTCGATGGCGTCTGAACCGACCCCGGAGGCCGGATGATCCCCCTGTCCACCCTCGGAACCACCCTGGTCCTGGGCGGCCTCGCCATGGCGGCGGCCGGCTCGGTGATGGGGTTCGTCGCCGGAATCCGCCGCTCCGTGGCCGGCCTGCGCTGGGCCCGGGGGCTCGGCGTGGGCTTCGGCGTGTGCCTGCTGGTCGCCAACCTGGTCATGGTCGCGGCCCTGATCCAGCACGACTTCAGCATCTCCTACGTGGCCGAGGTCGGCACCATCACGACCCCGCTCCACATCACCATCGTGAGCCTCTGGGCCTCGCTGACCGGCTCCATCCTGCTGTGGGCCGGCGTGCTCGGCGTGTACGTCATCGGGCTCGTGGTGGGCCTCGGGGAGCGCCACCGTCAGTACCAGGCCTGGACCCTCGGCGTGCTGCTGGCCATCAGCGTGATGTTCACCCTGCTGGTCTCCGGCGTGGCCAACCCCTTCGCCCCCACCCCGGCCGACGAGCTGGCACGGATGGTCTCCATCTACGGTGCCGGCCCGGACGGACTCCCCCTCGACGGTCCGGGGCCCAACCCCCTCCTCCAGAACCACCCCCTGATGATCATCCACCCGCCGACGTTGTACCTGGGCTACGTCGGCATGAGCCTGCCCTTCGCCATGTCGGCGGCCGCCCTGTTCGCCGGCCGCCTCGACGCCGGCTGGATGGCCCCGCTCCGCCGCGCCTTCCTGGTCCCGTGGCTCTTCCTGACGGTCGGCATCATCCTGGGCGGCTGGTGGTCCTACGAGGTCCTCGGCTGGGGGGGCTACTGGGCCTGGGACCCGGTCGAGAACGCCAGCTTCCTGCCGTGGCTGCTGGGCACCGCCTTCCTGCACTCCTCCATGATGATGCAGCGGCGGACCTCCCTGAAGACCTGGACCCTCATCCTGGGGATGATGACCTTCGTGGCCACCCTCTTCGGGACCTTCCTGACCCGGTCGGGGGTGTTCAACTCGGTCCACGCCTTCGGCAGCGGCACGGTCGGTCCGGTCCTCCTCTCCTTCGTGGCCTTCTGGTTCCTGTTCAGCGTGGTGCTCCTCGCCCTCCGCGAGCACACCCTCCACACCGGGGTCGAGGACCTGCCCCGGGCCCGCGAGCGCCTGCCCCGGGCCGACCGCGCCCTGCCGCCGCTGGGCCGCAAGGTGCTGGGGGTGGGTCTGTGGGCCGCCCTGGTGGCCCCGCCGGCCGTGGCCATCACCTGGGCCCTGTGGCGGGCCCTGCCGCTGTCGCTGGGGGGCGTCACCATCCCCGAGTGGGCCGCCTTCGCCTGGCTCCCCCTGCTGGGCCTGCTCCTGTTCCGCAACGCCCTGTCCCGGGACTTCGTCATCCTGGCCCAGAACGCCACCTTCAGCGTCTTCACCCTCGTCGTCTTCCTGGGCACCACCTACCCCATCCTGGTGGACGCCCTCCGCGACAAGCGGATCAGCGTGGGCGAGCCCTTCTACGACGCCTTCGCCTTCCCCCTCGGCGTCATCATCGTGTGGCTCATGGGCCTGGGCCCCATGCTCCCGTGGGGTCGCCAGTCCATCGTCGGCGGCTGGATCCGCTTCCTGGCCCCCCTCTCGGTGGCCAGCCTGGCCACCCTCGGCTTCGCCGCCGCCGGCATCACCAAGCCCTACACCCTCATCGCGGTCTTCGTCTGCTTCGGTGCGCTCGCCGCCAACCTGGGCGAGCTCCTCTGGCCCGCCATCCAGCGGTTCCGCCGGGGCAAGGGCCTGTCCGGGCTGGGGGATCTGCTGGCGAAGGGGCGCCGTCGCTGGGGCGGCCACATCGCCCACTACGGGATCATCCTTCTGGTCCTCTCGGTGGCCATCTCCCGCGGCTACGCCGTCGAGAAGGACCTGATCCTCGAGCAGGGCGTCCCCACCGCCTTCGCCGGCTACGACCTGCGCTTCGTCGAGGCCGAGCGCATCGACCAGCCTCACCGGATCCGCCAGGTGGCCCGCGTCGAGGTCCTGGACGGTGACCGGGTGATCGGCACCTACGACCCCGCCCTCCACATGTACCGGACCCGCCGCGAGGGCCTGCCCAGCCCGGCGGTCCTGTCCACCCCCACCCACGACCTGTACCTGTCCCTCATGAGCGTGCAGGGCGGCGGGAGCGCGGCCAGCCTCCACCTCAAGTACATGCCCGGGGTGGTCTGGATCTGGGTGGCGGCCGGCATCATCGCGCTGGGCACGCTGATCGCCCTGTGGCCCCCCGCCCGCCGACGCCGTGAGGCCGTGCAGGCCAGCGAGCCCCCCCACGAGGCCGCCGCATGAGCGAGACCCCCGCCGTCCGGCTCAACCCCTGGATCCTGGGGGGTGGCGTGGTGGTGCTCGCCGCCTTCGTCGGCCTGATGCTGTACGGCTTCACGACCGATCCGCGGGCGCTGGACACGGGCGTCATGACCGGCAAGGAGGCCCCGGACTTCACCCTCGAGACCCTCGAGGGCGAGACGATCTCGCTCGACGCGCTCGAGGGGCGCCCCGTGGTCATCAACTTCTGGTCGACCTGGTGCGTGCCCTGCAAGCAGGAGCATCCCCTGCTGCAGCAGGCCCCCGACCTGTACCCCGAGGTGACCTTCCTGGGCGTCCTCTACCAGGACGAGCCGCGCAAGGCCCGGGCCTACCTCGCCCGTGACCCCGTCGACTACGAGCAGCTCGTGGATCCCGGCAGCAAGGTGGCCATCGCCTTCGGCGTCACGGGGGTCCCCGAGACCTTCTTCATCGCGCCGGACGGCACCATCACCCACAAGGTCGCCCGCGCCCTGACCGACCGGGATCTGGCCGAGAACCTGGAGCCCATGCTCCGATGAGGGTCGCACCCGCCATGCTGCTCCTGGGCCTCCTGGCCGGCCTGCCCACGCTGGCCGCGCCGGGCGGGGACGATCCCATCGCCGAGCTCCGGGCCGAGCTCGAGGCCGAGCTGGGTCCGCCCGGCGCGCCACCCGCCACCGCCCGCGGGGTGGACGATCGGGTGCGGGCCATCAGCAAGCGGCTGCGCTGCCCCGTGTGCCAGAACGTGAGCATCCAGGACAGCCCGGTCCAGAGCGCCCAGGACATGCGGGCCCGGGTCCGGGAGATGGTGGAGGCCGGCTACGACCGCGAGACCATCGAGGGCTACTTCGTCGACGCCTACGGCGAGTCGGTGCTCCTCTCGCCGCCGGCCAGCGGCCTGAACTGGCTGGTCTGGGTGGTGCCGGCCCTGGGCGGCGGGCTGGCCCTGGCGGTCCTGGTGGGGGTGGTGGTCCGCTGGCGCCAGGAGCCCGACCCCCTCCCGCTGCCGAGCGAGACCGGCGAGGCCCCCCTCGACCGCTACGAGCAGCAACTCCTCGACGAGATCGAGGGCTGACCCGTGGATCTGCTCAACGAGATCCTGGCCGCCTTCGCCGAGGCCTACGACCCGGCCTTCTGGACCGTCCCCACGGTGGTCATGCTGGTGGGCGCGGGCCTCGGCGCCGTGGCGGCCTGGCGGGTCACCCGGACCGACGAGTCGGCGGTGGTGGACGCAGAGAGCCGCCGGCTGGACCTGGAGAAGCGCCGTGAGACGGTGGTCGAGGCGGTGCGCGCCCTGGACCTGGAGCGGGACAAGCTCGCCCCCGAGGACTACGAGCGGGAGCGACGCGCCCTGCTGGCCCACGGGGCCCGGGCCATCCGCGATCTCGAGGAGGGAGACGTGAGCGAGGATGCCGAGGGCGACCTGCGGGCCGCCGTGGAGGCCGCGCGGGAGCGACTGGGCGATGCGCGGGCCGACGCCATCCAGCGCCTCCTCGACGGGGAGCCCCCACCGGCTTCCCCCTCGGTGGACGCCGCCCCGGCCGCCGCCGCCCGGGCCCCCACCGAGCCGCCCTCCGAGAAGGGTCCGTTCATCGGACCCCGCTGGGAGGGGGCCCTGTGGACCCTGGCCGGCGTGGGCGCGCTGCTGGCGCTCTTCCTGGTGTTGCGGGGCGTCGAGCTGGCCAACGACGCCAACGGCACCAACGAGGTCGCCCAGCGCGAGGGCACCTCCATGGTCTCCCGGAGCGCGCAGGTCGGCCCGCGCCAGCAGGCCTGGCTCGACGCCCTCGAGCAGGACCCCGACGATGTGGAGGCCTTGAACGGCCTCACCGACTTCGAGCTCCGTCGGCAGAACGTGGAGCGCGCCCGCGAGTACAACGCGCGGGCCCTGGCCGCCGCCCCCGAGGATCCGGATGCCCGAACCTGGGCGGCCATGCTCGAGTTCTCCGGAGGCGACCCGGTCGCCGCCGTCCAGCAGCTCGACCGGATCATCGCCGAGGCCCCCCAGGCCTGGCGGCCCCTGTACTTCCGGGCCCTCATCGATGTGCAGATCGGCCGCACCGGACCGGCCCTCGAGCGGCTGGAGCGGGCCATGGAGCTCGCCGAAGCCGAGGAAGACCGCTTTGCCGTCCGTCGCCTCCTGGCCGAGGTCCGGGCCCGGATGCCCGCCGAGGGCCCCGAGCTGTCCGGCACCATCACCCTGGCCGAGGGCGTGGATCCCAGCAGCTGGCCCGAGAACGCCGCCGTCTTCGTGAGCGTCCGTGCCGCCTCCGGACCGCCACGGCCCCTCCGCGCCAAGAAGCTGCCGCCGGGGCCCTTCCCCCTCGCCTTCAGCCTCTCCGCCGGCGATGCCCCCATGGGCGGAGGCCCGCTCCCCGACCAGGTCCAGCTCACGGTGAAGGTCGATCTGGACGGCAACCCCATGGGCGATGACCCCGGCGCCCCGAAGGTGGTGCTCGACGGCGTGTCCCCCGGCGCCGACCCCCTCGAGATCGCCCTGCCGCCCGCCGGCTGATCCGCTCCCGGCTCCCACCGCCCCGCATCCGGCCGAGCCGACCCGCGGCCCGGGACGGCGTGATGGCTGGACCCGCGCACGCCCTCGGCGCCCTCCAGCCGCGGGGCCGCCGTGCCGTCCTACCGTGTGCCCCCCGGCTCGCGGAGCCCCCATGCGCCTGCTCCCCGTCCTGATCCTGGTCGCCGCCTGCCAGAAGGCCCCACCCGACGCCGCCGCCCCCGCCGAGCGGCGCGACGCGGGCCTGACCGTGGCCCCGGCGGTCCGCCCCCTCGACGCCGTGCCCCTCGGCGGGCTGCACCAGCCCTACGCCAGCGACGCCCACCCCTCCCTCGAGGGGAGCCGCACCGCCCTCGACCTCAAGTCCCTGGTCCGCTCCCAGCTCGACTACACCCTCTCCCTCGACACCACCGCCCTCGCTGGCCTGGACGAGGCCGGCCGCGATGTCCTGCTGGCCCAGCTCGCCGCCGACCCGCGCTGGAGGGTCCACGAGCAGGGGGATGTGCTGGTGGCGGCCCGCCGCACCCCGGATGGCGCCGGTGGCTGGACCCTGCCCGCTGACGGCCACCATCGGGAGGCCGAGGAGACCTGGCGGGTCCTCCTCCGCTTCGGCGCCTGGGGGCCGGAGCACCCGTGGTCGTCCGGCGCGCGGATCACCCGGGTCGCGGCGGGCGCCCCCGAGGCCACCCTGGAGGGCTTCCTGCCCCCCGCCGTGGTCTACGAGGGGCAGGTGGTCACCGCCCTGGCCCTCGAGGCCCCCCATGTGCAGCTGGAGGTGTACGAGCACGGGCCCGAGGACGCCCGGCCACGGACCGCCGCGGCCCTCTCCGAGGTACCGGCCCTCGTCGGCAACGTGGCCCTGATGGCGGATCGCATCGCCAGGAATGGCCACGAGCGGATGGTGCTCCCCCCCGACGAGCCCGCGCAGGTGCCCCCCGATCTGTCCCTCGGGCGCCCCGCCCCGGGCATCCTCGAGTGGCGGGCCCGGGTGGCCTCCGACGAGCCGGGCTGGGCCTGGCTCAGGCTGAGCCGCGACGGGGCGCCCTGGGAAGACCTGGCCATGGCGGCCGGGACCCGGGAGGCCATCGGCCATGGGGGCACGGGGACCTTCTACCTCCAGGGCCGGGTCGAGCTCCCCCCCGGACCCGCCTTCGAGGCCGAGGCGGAGGTATGGTTCCTGCCCCGACGCGGCGACGCCCGGATCCTCCTGTCCCGTCCGGTGATGGTGCCGGCCCGGTGACGCCGCGGGCCTGGTATCGGGCCCGGGCCCGGGCGGTCGGGTTATGCGGCGCGGCGGAGGCCGATCCATGCCGTTCCTGACCTTCCACGTCGAGCACGGCGGCAAGATCCACTACGCCCTCAAGTCCGGGACCCACCTCTTCGGTCGCGGCGAGGGCTGCCACCTCCTGCTCACCGGCGACGACGTGAGCCGTCGGCACTTCGCGGTCCAGGTCCGGAGCGGACAATGCCTGCTGCGGGACCGCAGCACCAACGGCACCCTGGTCGACGACGAGCCCATCGAGGGTTCCGTCCCCCTCGAGGACGGCATGCGGATCCGCTTCGGCTCCTGGCTCGCCACCTTCCACACCGAGGAGGACACGGCCACCCGCCACACCACCACCCGGATCCGGCCCCCCGCCTGGTCCGACGAGGTGGTCCACGCCGACGAGGACGGCCTCGTCGAGGCGGCCGCGATGGTGCGCTTCGTGGGCGGCCGCCAGGAGGGACTGAGCCACGTCATCCGCACCCACGCCATCGACATGGGCGGCCCGGGTGCCGGCATCGAGCTGGATCCCGACCTGCCCCGCCGGGCCCTGCGGCTGCGGGTCACCCGGGGGCGGGCCATGGTGGACCCCAGCCCCGACGTCCCCGTCTACGTGGCCGGCGGCCTGGCCCCCACCCTCATGCCGGTGCTGGACGGCGAGGAGGTCCGCCTCGGCCAGCACCGCTTCGTGGTCGAGACCCGGTTCGCCGACCACACCCACGCGCGCACCGGCTTCGGCGAGATGGTGGGCAGCGCCCCCGCCATGCGGCGGGCCTTCGGGCTCATGGCCCGCATGGCCCTCCACGATCACCCGGTCCTCGTCCTCGGCGAGTCGGGCACGGGCAAGGAGCTCGCCGCCCGCGCGCTCCACGAGGAGGGCCCCCGCGCCGGCGGCCCCTTCGAGCCCGTCAACTGCGCCACCCTGCCCCGGGACCTGGTGGAGTCCACCCTCTTCGGCCACGTCAAGGGCGCCTTCACCGGCGCCACCGAGACCCGCGACGGCGCCTTCCACCGCGCCGACGGCGGCACCCTCTTCCTCGACGAGATCGGCGAGCTGGCCCCCGAGGCCCAGGCCAAGCTCCTGCGGGCCCTGGAATCGGGCGAGATCCGACGCGTGGGCGGCGGGGCCGCCAGCTTCCCCCGGGTCCGGGTCGTGGCCGCCACCCACCGCGACCTGGGCGAGATGGTGCGGGAAGGCACCTTCCGCCAGGACCTGTTCTTCCGCCTCTCGGTGCTCACGGTCCGGCTCCCGCCGCTCCGGGACCGCATCGCCGATCTCCCGCTCCTCGCCCGCACCATCGTGGAGCGCCACCTGGAGGGGGCCACCCTCACCGAGGGCGCCATCGCGCGCCTCCAGCGCCACCACTGGCCCGGCAATGTGCGCGAGCTCCGCAACGTGCTCACCCGCGCCTTCGTCATCGGCGGCCCCGTCATCGAGGCCAGCCACCTCTCCTTCCAGGAAGGATCCATCAGCGCCGCCGGGGCGGTGGCCGCCGGCAGCGGCTCGGCCGAGGCGGGCCGGATTCGTGCCGCCCTCGCCCGCACCCGCGGCAACCGGGCCGCGGCCGCCCGGGTCCTCGGCATGCCGCGCTCCTCCCTGCTCTACAAGATGCGCAAGTGGGAGATCCGATGAGGACGACGAGCCTGCTGCTCCCGATCCTGGCCATCGCGGCCTGCCAGCCCGGCCTGGAGCGCTCGCGCCTCCCGGGCGAGGACGGCGGCACCGACACGGACCGGCCCGACACCGGCGACACCGGCGACGATCAGGAGGCCGAGGGTCCCCCCGCCGTGGCCTACCTGGACCGGGACACCGAGGGGCGCGGGCTGGATGCCGTGGAGACCGCTGCCGAGCTCTGTCCCGACGACATGATCTTCGTGGGAGGCCTGGGCCAGCTGACCGTCTGCCTGGGCGACGGCCCCGGGCTGGCCCTGCCCCTCGATCGGGACCCGGCCGGCCGCAACGCCTGGGAGCTGGACGACCCCGGCGCCGTCTGCCCCGACGGCACCCTCCACGTCGGGGGGGCGGGCCGCGGGGCGGTGTGCCGCTTCGGGCGGCCGGCGGCGGGCTTCTACCTGGACGCCGATCGCGACGCCGTGCCCCTCGACGCCCTGCCCACCGAGGGAGACGTCTGCCCCCGCGGCACCACCTGGGTCGGGGGCCTGGGCCTGAACGCGGCCTGCCTCATCGACGGCCCCGCGCGGGTGGTGGTGCTGGAGCGGGCCTCCGATGGGACCGAGGCCCAGGACCTGGACGACCCGGGCGACGCCTGCCCCTCCGGCTGGACCTTCGCCGGCTTCCAGCAGTTCCAGGTCGTGTGCTGGGCCGACGGCCCCGGGGTCACCGCCGCCCTCCGCCGCGCCCCCGACGACACCACCTGGCGCCCCGACGACGAGGGGGCCGTCTGCCCGGAGGGCGCCCGCCACGTCGGGGGCTCGGGGAGCCATGCCCTGTGCGACCTCCCCGATGCGGATGCGGCCGTCGTCCTCTCCCGCGATGCCCTCGGCCGCGAGACCCGGATGCTCCTGGACGAGGGGGACGCCTGTCCCCCCGACTTCGCCTGGGTCGGCAGCCTGGGATTCAACGCCACCTGCATCCGCTGAGCGGCGCCCGGGCGACCCGGACGGGGGCCCTCAGGGAGAGGCCTGCTCCCGCAGCCAGGACTCCAGGATGACGACCGCCGCCACCTGGTCGATGACCTGCTTGCGCCGCTGACGGGATACGTCCTGGGCGATGAGGTGGCGCTCGGCCTCGACCGAGGAGTACCGCTCGTCGTGGTAGGTCACGGGGCGCCCCGTGGCCGCCCCGAGGGCCTCGCCCACCTGGCGGGCCAGGCGGGCCGACCGGTCCTCGGAGCCGTCCAGCTCGAGGGGGAGCCCGACCACGATCACGTCCGGATCGTGCTCGTCCACCAGGGGCACCAGGGAGGCCACGTCCTGGCGGACGCCCCGACGGGACAGGGTGCCCACGGGCTGGCCGAACAGGCGCATGGGGTCGCTCACGGCGACGCCGATGGTCTTGGTGCCCACATCCAGGGCCAGGATACGCCCCACATGACCTCCCACGGGACCTCGGGTCGGGTGCGCCGCGAGGATACCTGCCAGAATCTGACCGCCCCCCATGGACGCGCCGCGCCCCCAGGGGTAACCTGCACGCGTGTTCAGGGCCGTGCGCGGGCGGCGGCCCATCGTCCGGCATTCCTTCGGAGCGAACATGCCCACCGCCGAGATCCTCAGCCAGGGTGACGAGGTCCTGACCGGTCAGGTCGTGGACACCAACGCCGCCTGGCTCTCGGAGCGCCTCACCGCCCTCGGGGTGGACGTGGTGCGCCACACGGCGGTGGGCGATCGCCTGGGTGACATCGTGCCGGCGGTCCGCACGGCCTGCGAGCGGGCCGACCTGGTCCTGTCCACCGGCGGCCTCGGCCCCACCGACGACGACCTCACGGCCCAGGCCGTGGCCAGCGTCTTCGACGTGGAGCTGGTCCTCGATCCCATCGCCCTGGCCCACATCCAGGCCCTCTACGTGCGCCACGATCGTCGGATGCCCGCCGTGAACCGCAAGCAGGCCCTCCTGCCCGCCGGGTCCGTCAGGCTCGACAACGACATGGGCACCGCCCCCGGCTTCGCCCTCACCACCGACCGTGGCCTGGCCGCCTTCCTCCCCGGCGTCCCCCGCGAGATGCGCCACCTCTTCGATGCGCGGGTCCTGCCCCTGCTGGGCGAGCGCTTCGACCTGGTGGCGGGGCGCCTCGTCACCCTGCGCACCACCGGCGCCGGCGAGTCGGACCTCCAGGAGCGGATCGGCCACTTCCAGTCCCCGGACGCCATCCTCTCGTTCCGCACCCGCCTCCCGGAGAACCACGTCAAGCTCCGCTTCGCCCCCGGCGTTCCGGACGACCGGATCACCGCGGTGGCCCGGGACCTGGCCCGGCGCATCGGCAGCCCGGTCTTCTGTATCGAGGGCCTGGACGACATCGCCGGCGACCTCCACGCCGTGGTGGTCCACACCCTGCTGCGGCACGACGCCACCGTGGCCACCGCCGAGTCCTGCACCGGCGGGCGCGTGGCGGCGCTCCTCACTGCGGTCCCCGGCAGCTCGGGGGCCTTCCTCGAGGGCGTGGTCACCTACAGCAACGCCGCCAAGACCCGGCAGCTCGGCGTCGACCCCGGCCTCCTCGCCGAGCATGGCGCCGTCTCCGAGCCCGTGGCCCGCGCCATGGCCGAGGGGGTGCGGGACCGGGCCGGCGCCACCTTCGGCCTGTCCACCACCGGCATCGCCGGTCCCGGCGGCGGCTCCGAGGCCAAGCCGGTCGGCACGGTGCACATCGCCCTCGCCACGCCCGAGACCACCCACCACCGTCGCCTTCGTCTGGGCGGCGACCGGGAGCGCATCCAGCGGCTCTCGGCCGCCGCCGTCCTCGACCTGCTCCGACGCCACCTGCAGGGCGTCCTCCCCACCCACCCCTGACCCCGTCCCCCGACGCACGCGCCCGCGCGTCCGTCCATCCCGGTGTCCGACATGCACGCCCAGGAGATGTCCATGGCCCGCCGCTCCTCCACCCCGACCAACTCCGGTCCCGTCGCCGTCGAAGAGCGCGAGCGCGCCATCGATGCTGCTGTCGCCAGCATCGAGCGCATGTTCGGCAAGGGCTCCATCATGAAGTACGGCGATGACGAGGTCCGCAAGGTCGAAGTCATCCCCACCGGCTCCCTCAACCTGGACCTGGCCCTCGGCGTGGGGGGCGTCCCCCGCGGCCGGGTGGTCGAGATCTACGGCAAGGAATCCTCCGGCAAGACCACCCTGGCGCTGCACATCCTGGCCGAGGCCCAGAAGCGTGGTGGCGTCGCCGCCTTCATCGACGCCGAGCACGCCCTGGACCCCAACTACGCCCGCGCCCTCGGGGTCAACGTCAACGAGCTCCTCATCTCCCAGCCCGACTTCGGCGAGCAGGCCCTCGAGATCGCCGAGACCCTGGTGCGCTCGGGCGCCATCAGCGTGGTGGTCATCGACTCGGTGGCCGCCCTCGTCCCCAAGGCCGAGCTCGAGGGCGAGATGGGGGACTCCCTGCCCGGCCTCCAGGCCCGCCTCATGAGCCAGGCCCTCCGCAAGCTCACCGGCGCCATCCACAAGTCCGAGGCGACCGTCATCTTCATCAACCAGACCCGCGAGAAGATCGGGGTCATGTTCGGCTCGCCCAAGACCACCACCGGCGGCAATGCCCTCAAGTTCTACAGCTCCATCCGGATGGAGGTCACCCGCATCGGCCAGATCAAGAAGTCCGACGACGTCCTCGGCAGCCGCACCCGCGTCAAGATCGTGAAGAACAAGGTCGCCCCTCCCTTCAAGCAGTGCGAGTTCGACATCCTCTACGGAAAGGGCATCTCCAAGGAGGGCGAGCTCATCGACCTGGGCCTGGAATCGGGGGCCGTCCGCAAGTCCGGCTCCTGGTACAGCATCTACGAGGAGCGCATCGGGCAGGGCCGCGAGAACACCATCGAGTGGCTCAAGGAGAACGCCGAGGTCGCCCGCCGCATCGAGGAGGACGTCCTCCGCGACAACGGCCTCGTCGAGGACGAGCCTGCCGAGGTGGAGCCCGCCGCCAAGAAGTGAGCGCCCGGCCGCGTCGCGCCCGCCTCATCCCTCGCCCGGGCCGCCCCCGGGCGGGGGGCTCGGTGCCTGGAGGGCGCCCAGGTCGGGCCGGTCCGCGCCGCAGCTCCAGCACGACGCGAAGTTGGGCCCGTTCTCCTCGCCGCACGCCGGACACTGCCAGGATGGGTGGACGAGGGTGGGGCCCTCGAAGTCACGGATGAGCTGCCGGGCCCGGTCCCGCTGCTGCGGTGGCACCCAGACGGTCGGCCAGGCCTCGCCCACCGGCACGTCCCCCCGCAGGCTCATCAGGCTCTCGCCCCGCACCTCAGCCAGCAGGCCGTTCCGCATCAGCCAGTCCCGGATCAGGTAGGCGTCGGTGGGCCCATGCCCCCGATGGACCTGGACCCAGCTCCCGCTGCCCGCATCCCGCCGTGCCATGACCCTCCCGATCACGACCCGGACCGTATCGCCCGTGCCCAGGACCCGCCCGCACCCCGCGCCCTCGCTCGCCCGGCCCCCGCGGACCTCCCCCCCGGCGAGGCCTTCGGGTAGGACGACCTGGGGGTGGGACGAGCCGGGCCCCGCAGCGGGTGGCAGCCGCCCGCCCCGGCCGCGGTTGCTCGCCCGGGCCTGCGTGCGTACATCGCACTGCCTCGCTCCGCCGCTGGAGACCCCGTGAAGGTCCACGAGATCCGCCGCCGATTCCTCGACTACTTCGCCGAACGCGAGCACGACGTGGTCCCCTCGGCGCCCCTCGTCCCGCGCGACGACCCCACCCTCTTCTTCGTCAACGCGGGCATGGTCCCCTTCAAGGAGGTCTTCCTCGGGCGGGAGTCGCGCCCCATCCCCCGCGCCGCCAGCGTCCAGCGCTGCGTCCGGGTCTCGGGCAAGCACAATGACCTCGAGAACGTGGGGCGCACGCCGCGACACCACACCTACTTCGAGATGCTCGGGAACTTCAGCTTCGGCGACTACTTCAAGCGGGACGCCATCGCCCTCGCCTGGGGCTTCCTCACCGAGGAGCTGGGGGTCGACCCCGAGCGGCTGTGGGTCACCGTCTACGAGGACGACGACGAGGCCTGGGAGCTCTGGCGGGAGCTTGGCTTCCCCGAGGAGCGTCTCCAGCGCATGGACGCCACCGAGAACTTCTGGTCCATGGGCGAGACCGGTCCCTGCGGGCCCTGCTCCGAGATCCACTACGACCACGGCCCCGGGATCTCCTCCGAGACCGGGGGACCGGCCACCGGGGACCCCCGCTACGTCGAGATCTGGAACCTGGTCTTCATGCAGTACGACCAGTCCGCCGACGGCACCCGCGCCGAGCTCCCCCGCCCCTCCATCGACACGGGCATGGGGATCGAGCGCATCGCCGCCGTCCTGCAGGGGGTCTACAGCAACTACGACACCGACGCCTTCACACCGCTCATCGAGCGGGTGGCCGGGCTGTCCGGCCGGACCTATGGCCGCTCCGACGACGAGCACGATGTGGCCATGCGGGTCATCGCCGATCATGCCCGGGCCGCCACCTTCCTGGTCTCGGACGGCGTCATGCCCTCCAACGAGGGGCGGGGCTACGTCCTGCGCCGCATCATGCGCCGGGCCATCCGCTTCGGCGTCAAGCTCGGCCTGGACGAGCCCTTCCTCCACCACATCGTCGATGCGGTCATCGAGACCTCGACGGGGGCCTGGCCCGAGCTCGCCGAGCGGCGCACCTTCATCCACGAGGTCGTCCTCGCCGAGGAGCAGCGCTTCCGGGCGACCCTGGACCGGGGGCTGCGCCTGCTGGATGACGCCCTCGACGCCCTCTCCGACGGCGGCACCCTGCCCGGCGACGTGGCCTTCACCCTCTCCGACACCTACGGCTTCCCGCTCGACCTGACGCGGCTCATCGCCGAGGAGCGCGGGCACGGCGTGGACGAGGCCGGCTTCGAGGCGGCCCTGGAAGACCAGCGGGCGCGCGGGCGGGCCGCCTGGAAGGGCTCGGGGGAGGCCGCCGTGGAGGGGCTCTGGTCCACCCTGGCCGAGGAGCTCGGAGAGACCCTCTTCGACGGCTACCCCGAGGCCGGCCGACCGGGGACGCGGGGCAACGGGGAGGTCGCGGCTCTGGTCCGGATCACGGACGACGGGGCCGAGCGCGTCGATCGTCTCGCCGCCGGCGAGGAAGGCGTGGTGGTGCTCGACCGCACGCCCTTCTACGCCGAGTCGGGCGGCCAGGTGGGCGACGTGGGGCAGCTCCTGTGCGGTGATGCCCGCTTCGCGGTGCGGGACACGACCCGCGCCGCCGGTCTCCACCTCCACCAGGGCCAGGTCGAGGCGGGCACCCTCACCGTGGGCGCGGGCGTCGAGGCCCGGGTCGAGGACCCCCGGCGGGCCGCCACCCGCCGCAACCACACCGCCACCCACCTCCTCCACGCCGCCCTCCGCGACGTGCTCGGCGAGCACGTCACCCAGAAGGGCTCCCTGGTGGCCCCCGACCGCCTGCGCTTCGACTTCAGCCACCACAAGCCCGTGTCCGACGACGAGCTGCAGACCATCGAAGATCGCGTCAATGAACAGATCATCCGCAATACCGCCCTCACCGCCGAGGTGAAGCCCCTGGACCAGGCCCGGGCCGAGGGCGCCATGGCCCTGTTCGGCGAGAAGTACGACGACGAGGTCCGGGTGGTCTCCATCCCCGGCTTCTCGGTCGAGCTGTGTGGCGGCACCCACGTCGACCGCACCGGCGACATCGGGCCCTTCCTGATCACGAGCGAGTCGGGCGTGGCCGCGGGCGTGCGCCGCATCGAGGCCCAGACCGGCGGGGGCGCCCTCGCCGTCATCCGCGACCGGTCCGAGACCCTGGGGGCGCTGGCCGAGCGCCTGAAGACGGGCCCCCACCGGGTGCTCGATGCCGTCGAGCGGCTCCAGGACGAGCGCAAGCGCCTCGAGAAAGAGCTGGCCCAGGTCAAGGCCCAGCTCGCCAGCGCCGCCGCCGGGGATCTGGCCGACGATGCCGTCGACGTGGGCGGTGTCAAGGTGCTGGCCGCCCGCTACGACGGGGACCTCAAGGAGGGCGCCGACAGGCTCCGGGAGCAGCTCGGGACCAGCCTGGTGATCCTGGCCCGGGAGCAGGGCCCCAAGGCCGTCCTGTGCGTGGCGGCCACCCCGGATCTGGCGGGGGCTCGGGTCCATGCCGGCAAGCTCGTGAAGGAGCTGGCGCGCCACATCGGGGGCGGCGGGGGCGGTCGCCCCGACCTGGCCCAGGCCGGGGGCAAGGACCCCTCGGGGATCGACGCGGCCCTCCAGGCCGGGGTGGCGTGGGCCCGGGAGCACCTGGGGGGCTGATCCAGCCTACGGGCACGCCGGTCGGCAGGCGTTACGGCGCCAGCCCCTCACCGACCTCGGAGGATGCATGGACCTCTCCAACCTCAACGTGCTCGTCACGGGCGGCGCCTCGGGCATGGGCAAGGCCTTCACCCTGGCCTTCGCGCGCGATGGCGCCAACGTGGCCTTCTGCGACCTGGACCAGGAGGCCATCGCCTCGGTCGAGCAGGAGGCCGCCGAGCTGCCCGGCGACGTCAAGGGCTTCGTGGCGGACGTCTCGAACGAGGAGCAGGTGACCCAGCTCGTCGCCGACGCCCGCTCCGCCCTGGGCTCCCTCAACGGGCTGGTGAACAACGCCGGCATCTTCCGGGACGGCCTGCTGGTGAAGAAGGACCGCGAGACCGGCGAGATCAAGAAGATGTCGCTGAAGAAGTGGAACCAGGTCATCGACGTGGACCTGACCGGCCCCTTCCTGTGCACCCGGGAGTTCGCCAGCAGCCTCATCGAGAACGACGACGGGCCGGGGGTGGTGGTGAACATCAGCTCCATCGCCCGCCACGGCAACATGGGCCAGAGCAACTACTCGGCCGCCAAGGCCGGGCTCATCGCCGACACCAAGCTCTGGTCCCTGGAGCTGGCGCGCTACGGCATCCGCACGGGCGCCGTGGCTCCGGGCTTCGTCAAGACCCCAATCCTCGAGGGCATGCGCCCCGAGGTCCTCGAGAAGATGCTCAAGGCCGTGCCCCTGCGCCGCGCCGCCGAGCCCGAGGAGATCTACAAGGCGGTCCGCTTCATCGTCGAGTGCGACTTCTTCACCGGTCGCTGCATCGACGTCGACGGCGGCATGGTGCTCTGACGCCCGGCAGGCCCGCTTCCCGGGCCCGGTGCGGCTCGAACCAGCCGGAGCGCGGCCCGAGGACGGCGGGTGTCACCGGCTTACCCGGGCTGGCGGAGCGGGGCGACCGCTCCCCCCTGGCGGGGCGGACGACCACCGACCCCTCGGCGGGGCGGGAAGCGCTGACCCCTGCCGAGGCGGGACCCCGGCTCCCCATCCGCCCGCGGGAACCGCCCGCGGGGACCTCAGGACCCCGAGGCCGCCCCGGCGAGCTTGTCGTGTCGGCCGCGCAGGTCATCGAGCAGGGTCCCGAGGAGCTGCGACTCCTCTTCGTCCAGGTTGCCCTTCGTCTTCTCCTGCAGGATGGCCAGCACCGCGATGGTCTGGCGTGCGAGGGGCAGGTTGGGCGTCGTCGTGCCCGTCTCGGGGTGGGCGGTCTCGCCGAGGTGCAGCATGGCGGACGAGGCGAGGGACACGACGAAGCTCGAGAAGCTGATCGGCAGGTCCTGCTGGGCGTCGGACACGGGGGCTCCCGGGGGCGGGGCCGGTGCGAGCCGTCGAGACGGACGCACGGGCCGTGACGTTTGGCGACCCGATGGGGTCTCGCCGCCGGGCAAGGTAAGGGCCGGGACGTTACCGGCAAGCCCCCGCGCGGGCCCGTCCCCGACCCGGCCTTCTTGGAGCCTCGTTGCGCCCGTCCACCCTCCTCCTGTCGGTCCTGCTCCTGGTGCTCCCGCTCCTGGGCTCGGGCTGCGCCACCCTGGGGAGGCGCATCGAGACCGACCCCGAGCAGCCCGTCAGCGCCCAGGAGCGCTACGCCGACTGCCTCAAGGCCTTCCAGCGCGGCTTCCACACCCGGGCCATCGAGCTCTGCACCCACGTCCGCAACTACCACCGGGACGACCCGGTCTCGGTGCTGGCCGAGCTGCTCATCGCCGACATCTACTTCAAGCAGGGCAACATCGAGCAGGCCCGCCTCGCCTACGAGGACTTCGCGCGGATGCACCCGCGCCACGAGCGCCTCGACTACGCCATCTTCCGGATCGGCCTGTGCTGGAACAAGGCGGCGCCGAAGCTGTGGGCCGGGCGGGACCAGACCACCACGCGTCAGGCCATCAACGTCTGGACGGGCTTCGACCGTCAGTTCCCCGAATCGCCCCACCGGGACGAGGTGGCCGAGGCCATCGAGAAGGCCCGCACCCGGCTGGCGCGCAAGGAGCTGCTGGTGGCCCGCTTCTACCAGGACCGCGAGGCCTGGGACGCGGTGCGGGCGCGCGCCACCTTCGTCGTCGAGCGCTACCCCGACACGCGCCTCGCCCCCGATGCGCTGGCGCTCGTCGCCCGGTCCTGGCACGCTTGGGGCTTCCTGGCCGAGGCCCGCGCGGCCCGGGATCGGCTGGCCGAGACCTTCCCGGATCGCCCGGCGCTCCTCACCCAGGTGGACCGCTGGCTCACCCGTCCCCCCGGCGAGCGGCCGGCTGCCGTGGTCTTCCTCCGCCCCTACCGCATCCCCCAGGCGGGCGGCCTGGGCATGGCGGGCGCCGCACAGGCGGGGGCCATGATGCCCGGCATGGGCATGTGAGGGCCGCGGCGGGCCCCGCGCGGCCGCCGGTCCCGAGGCCGTGAACGCCGCAGTCATGGGCGTTGGCCACCCATCCGTGTCCCCCCCTCCGCCGGAGGGTCACGCTTCGTTGACAGTCGCCTTCCAGGCAGGCTACAAGCGCGGCCATCGCGGGCCACCCCCCGCAGTGGAGGATCTGATGCAGCGCTCTCTGGTTCTGGCCACCCTGGCCCTCCCCGCCCTCCTCGTCGCGTGCAACGGCGACGGCGACAGCGACACCGATGTGCAGGCCCAGTGCACCACCCAGGTCGGGCTCTTCCCGGCCCCCAACACCACCAACGCCTACTACCGCACCGTGATCGAGGCGACGTTCACCGGCGCCGGCGCCGAGTTCGAGGCGCCCACCATCACCGTCACCGGGCCCGACGGCGAGATCTCCGGCCAGTCCGAGCTCGTGGGCAACCGCCTGGTCTTCGAGCCCGACAGCCCCCTCTCCCCCGCCGCCTCCTACGAGACCAGCGTCTCCTACGGCTGCGCGGGCGGCACCGAGAGCGCCACCGCCTCGTGGACCGTCTCCGAGGTGGGGGCCCCCACCAGCCTGGGCGACCTGGTCGGCAACGCCTACAGCCTCGACATCGCCAGCGCCCGCTTCGTCGAGCCCCCCGGCGTGGGCCCGGCGCTGGCCACCTTCATCGACTTCGAGCTGCTGCTCGGGGTCGAGTCGGTCGACGACACGGCCGGTGAGATCGTCATCGTCGGCGCCGTCGCCGACGATGAGACCCCCGGGGTCCAGGCCGCGTGCGAGCAGACCATCGCCTTCCCGGCGGCCGACATCTCGGAG
The DNA here is from genome assembly GCA_964586865.1 of uncultured Enterobacteriaceae bacterium. Taxonomy (GTDB): domain Bacteria; phylum Myxococcota_A; class UBA796; order UBA796; genus REDI01. The sequence continues at coordinate 38,444 of CAZPJM010000004.1, read as the reverse complement.
AACCCGTACTTCCAGCTCGGCCCCCAGACCCTGACCATCTCGGTCCAGGGCGAGGACATCACCATCGAGGATCTCTTCGTCGCCGGCTCCTTCGCGCCCGACGGCTCCTACATCGATGGCGCGGTCCTCCAGGGCACCGTCGACACCCGCCCCTTCGCCACCCTGGTGGACCCGGAGGGCGGCGAGAACGCGGTGTGCGAGCTGGTCGAGGGCCTGGGCCTCCCGGGTGTCGCCTGCATCGACTGCCCCGACGGCACCGGGGCCTTCTGCCTCGACATCGAGGCCGACAGCATCGGCGCCGAGGCGGTGCCCACGCCCATCGACCCCATCCCCGATCCCTGCGCCCTCCCCGAGTGCCAGAGCGATCCGGACTGCCAGAACTGATCCGAGGTCCGGCAGCCCGCGTTCCCGACGGCGGGCGCTCGCACCTCCACGTCACCCGATCCAGCGCGGCGACCGGTGCCCCCAGGGCCCGGTCGCCGTCTGTCGTGGAACTCGGCACGCCCATCGCCCCGGGGCCCGCCCCGCGACGTGAGCCTGTCGCACAACCGCCCCGCTGCTGGGCTGGCACGTCCAGCACGACTCTTTACACGCTCTCCGCACCATGGTCTTGAACCACGGGGCACGTTGGTCGTATCCTGACTGATTTCGGGGAGCGCATGCGCATCACGTGGCTGGTCCTGCTGGGAGCCGCCTGCCAGGTCACCGTCGCCGAAGACAGCGATGGTGGACCGCCCGACTTCATGCCGTGCGACGCGGCCGTGCTCGACGTGCGGGGGACCGACGGCTCCTCGCCGGTCCGGCCCGACGTGGACGTGCTGGTGCGCTTCGACCGGGCCCTCCCCGAGGACGACTGGGAGGTGCGGATCGCCGGGGTCCCGGCGCGCTCCCGGCTGGGCGCCGATCACACCTCGGTGGCCGTCCACCCCGACGACCCCCTCGACGCGGGCACCACCTACGCCCTCGAGGTGACCCTGTGCGGCATCCGCGAGGTCCACGACCTGGATGTGGCCGAGGTGGCCTACGACGACCATCGCGCCCGGCCTCCCGCCTGGCGGGTCCCCCTCGACGCGGTGCGCTGGCGGGCCCTCGAGCCCCTCGGGGAGGCCCTCGCCGAGGCCGGCCTGGAGGACCTTGCCGTCGCCCATGCGGATCACGGCGGCATGCGTCTGGCGGCGCTGCTCCCCGACGACCACGCCGAGGCGGGCTGGGCCCGGTGCGGCCAGCCGGTGGAGCTGGCCCCGTCCTCGGATCACCCTGGGAGCTACGACCGCCATCGGGTCGACCTGCCGGCCGAGGCCGACCCCGTCCACTTCGAGCAGCTCGCCCTCACCCCCACCGAGGACGCGGTGCACCTCTCCGGCCGACTCGACCTCCGGAGCCTGCCCGCCCTGGACTGCCCCGCCACCGGCTGCCTCCCCTGTGTCGACGGGGCCCGGCAGTGCGCGAGCTTCCACGGCGCCCTGCGCCACCCGGATCCACTGCCGCTGGGCCCCGAGCGGCTCCCCGACCGCTGCCCGGGCCGCTGAGCCGGCCTCGGGGAAGACCCCAGCCAAGACAGGCCCCGACCCCGATTCTTGGCGAGACCGCCGCAGGCTGGATACTCCCCGCCGGCTCCGGGCCGCACCCCTGTTCTGACGCGGCTCGGATGGAGGTTCTCATGCGCACCCTCGCTCTTCTCCTGCCCCTCGCCCTCCTCGCGGCCTGCGGCGACGACGTCACCGTCGCCGACACCGACACCGGTGACATCGATCGGGACGAGGCGGACACGGACACCGACACCGACACCGACACCGACACCGACACCGATACGGACACTGACACCGACACGGACACCGACACGGACACCGACACCGATACGGACACCGACACCGATACGGACACCGATACCGATACGGACACCGACACCGACGCCGTCGCGGACGTGGAGGCCCTGGCCGGCAACGGGTACCACATCCTCTACGAGGACATGACCTGGAACAAGCCCAACGCGGCCGTCATGGGCCTGGTCGACCGCCTGGGCGGCGAGATTCCCCTCGAGGCCTTCGCCTTCCAGGTCGAGGCGGCCAGCAGCGCCGACGCCACCATCGACCTGTTCGGGGCCGTCGCCACCGAGACCACCGGTGGCGCCATCATCGAGGCTCCCTGCTACCCGCTGCTCGACAGCGGGGCCCCCCTCGACTTCTCGACCAACCCCGACTTCGCCACGCCCATGGTCACCCTGCCCTACGCCCTGCCGGAGCTGTCCGCCACCCTGTCGCTGTACGACTTCTCCGTGGCTGGCACCTTCGCCTCCGATGGCTCCAGCATCGATGACGTGACCGCGTCCGGCCTCATCGACGTCCGGCCCCTCTCCGATCTGGCCTCGGCGGACGTGTGCAGCCTGGCCGGCGCCGTCGGCAACCCCTGCGTCGCCTGCCCCGACGGGGTTCGCCAGTGCCTCGAGGCCGAGCTCACCGGCTCCCAGGCCCCCCTCGACGCCCGCGTCGATCTGGATCGCGGCTACGACTACACCATGGACCCTTCCTGCCCGTAGGGCGCCGGGTTCACCGCCAGGGGGGCGCGCTCCCCCCCAGGGGGGCCGGCAGCGCCGGCTGCAGGTCCACGTCGTCGAGCGCCCCGGCCAGGTCGTCGGGCGGCGGCGCCACGAAGCGGACGCGCTCCCCACTCTCGGGGTGATCCAGCGCCAGCGACCAGGCGTGCAGCAGGGGTCGGTCCTGAAGGCCCGCCACCCGCTCCCGCAGGCGGGCCGGGACCCGGCAGCCCTTGCGGCGGTAGGTGGGGTCGCCGATCAGCGGATGCCCGAGCTCGCACAGGTGCACCCGCACCTGGTGGGTGCGCCCGGTCTCGAGGCGGCACTCCACCAGCCCCACCGTCCCCCGGGCTCCCAGCCGGCGCCAGTGGGTGATGGCCTCCTTGCCCTGATCGGGCTGGTCCGTGCTGGCCCACCGCAGCCGGTCCCGAGGGTGACGGGCCAGCCGGGATCGCACCGTCCCACCCCCGCTGGCCGGCGCCCCGAAGACGAGCGCCAGGTAGCGCCGCGAGGCGGTGTGGGCGGCGAACTGGGCCGCCAGGGCCCGGTGGGCCCGGTCGTGCTTGGCCACCACCAGCAGCCCGCTGGTGCCCTTGTCGAGCCGGTGGACGATCCCGGGTCGCTGCACGCCGCCGATCCCCGAGAGGTCGTCCACGTGGTGGAGCAGGGCATTGACCAGGGTGCCGTCCGGGTGGCCGGGGCCCGGGTGGACGACCCGCCCGGGGGCCTTGTCGACCACCACCAGGTGCGCGTCCTCGTGGACGATCTTCAGCGGCAGGGACTGCGCCGGCGCCTCCATCGGGGCCGGCGCGGGCACCTCCACCTCCAGCGCCGCGCCCTCGTCCACGCTCGCCGAGGGCTTGGAGACGATCTCGCCGTCCAGCCGCACCCGCCCCTCCTTGACGAGGGCCGCGGCCCGGGAGCGGGAGAGGTCCGGGAAGGTCGCCGCCACCACCGCGTCGGCGCGGCCCGAGCGGACCGCCGGCGCCGAGCGCACCTCGGTCATCCGTCCATGCGGCGCATGTAGCCCTTCACCAGCGCCGCCTCGTCCAGGTCGAGGGTCCGGGCCATCTCGCGCAGGTAGCCCTTCACGAAGGTGATGGACGGCAGGTGGGCGTGATCATCCGCCTCGATGGCCTCGAGGTAGCGGGCCGAGATGCGCGTCGCCTCGCCCATGTCGCGGAGGGAGAGGCCCCGGGCCTCGCGGACGGCGCGGAGGAGGGCGCCGGACCACCCGTAGCGGGCCACGAGCGCTCCGGGATCGGAGGGATGGGCCGGGCCGTCGGGGACGGAGGCCCCGTCCCGGGGCGGGGACGGGGCGGCCGGGTCGGAGGAGGGCAGGTGGACCACCGGCGCTCCGGAATCGCGGCCCTGGACCACCTGGAGGGTCGGACGGGGCGTCGGCACGGTCGGGACCCCGCCGCCATCGGGGCGGCCCCCCACCGCGGCCGGACGGGCCCTGGCAGCGGGCGCCCCGGAGCGGAACGCCACCGACTCGGTGGGGACGTCGGCCTGGGTGTCGGGGGCCCGGCCGCGGGCCGGGTCCACCTCGGTGGGATCGGCCTCGGGGGTGCCCGCGGCGGCCGGCAGGGCGCCCACCTGCAGATCGGTCAGGCGCCGCACCACCTCGACCGCGGCGGCGGCGGCGGGGCTGGACAGGGCCCCCGCCACCTGGGACCACAGGGCCTCCGGGTCCGGAGGCTCCCCCGAGGCCGTGAGGGCCAGCAGGGCGTCGTAGCGGCGGCGCCGCACCGGATCCGCGAGCACCGCCCAGGCCTCGTCGATGCGGGCGCGGCGGAGATCGAGGGTCCCGGGATCGCCGCCCTGCTCCACCAGGGTCCGGCGGCGGCGCACGAGCTGCGCCACCGTGCGCGTGTAGGCCGCCCGGAGGGCCTCGCGGGAGGCGGCCCGCTCGGCGCCGAGAAGCTCGTAGAGTCCCTGGGTCATGGCGCCGTCCGTACCCCTCGCCCTCCCCGTCCGCAAGGCGATCCCCGGCCGGGGCCCGCCCACGACCCGGTGGCGCCCGGGCCCCGCAGCGGGCAGGATCGGGCCATGACCGCCCTCGTCTACTTCCTGGTGGCCGGGACCGCGGCCTTCCTGGCGACGCGGGCCTGGCTCGGCGACCGGACCCACCCGGCCCGGGTCGCCTTCCTGGGCCTGGGCTGGATGGTGGCGGCCGCCTTCACCCTGTTCGCCCTCTCGCTGCTCCCGGGCCTGGGCGCCCTGCGGCTCGGCTGGATGGCGGCGGGCAGCCTGACCCCCGCCCTGGCCCTCTACACCTTCGACCGCGTCTTCCAGGAGCGCCCCCGCCCCCCGTCGCCGCTGGCGGTCCGGCTGCTGGTGCTCTCGGCCGGGGTGGTGCCGCTCGCCGTCGGCCTCCACGCGGCCTTCTACCTGGGCATCGCCGGCGCCAGCCCACCCCAGCTCGCCCTCGGCGTGTTCGCCTTCGGCATCCTGGGCGTCCTCCTGCTCCGCCTCTGGCAGGTCCACGAGTCCACGCGACTCCGCGTCGACAAGGTCCGTCTGCGCTACCTGGTCGGCGTGACCTCGGGGGCGGTGGTCCTGGCCCTGGCGGAGCAGCTCGGGCGGGTCCTCGCGCCGCCGGATCCGGCCACCGGGCTGGCCTTCACCGCCCGGGCCGTCGCCCTGCAGGGCCCGCTGCCGCCCCTGTCGGTCCTGCTCACCGGGGTGGGCCTGTACTTCCTGTACCACACGGTCGTGAACTACCGGCTCCTCGACCTGTACGAGATCTTCAGCCGGGTCTCGGCCCTGGTGGCCTCCGCCATGGTCCTGGTGGTCATCGACGGGCTGGCCATCCTGTGGGTGGACACCTTCCAGGGCTACCCGCTGCACCTGGCCTTCCAGGCCTTCGTCGCCTCGGTCCTGTTCTTGGCCATCTACGACCCGCTGAAGCACCAGATCGACTGGTGGGCCAACCGCCTGCTCAACCGCCGGGGCCACCAGCTCGCCGAGGCCATCGGCGCCCTGCGCTCCGAGCTGCCGGCCGCCACCTCGAAGGAGGCCCTCACCCACGTCATCCTGCGCCGGCTCCACGGCTCCGGGCGGGTGCCCGTGTGCAGTGTCTACCTGTGGGAGGCCTCCCGGGATGCCTACGGCCTCCTGGGGATCCGCGGCGAGGTGAACCCCGAGCCCCTCGCTGCGGTGGCCGGCCCGCCCTTCACCGACGGCTTCACCGAGGAGGGCCGACGCTGGTACGCGCGGGTGGAGCTGGCCCGACGGGCCCGGGCCGACGATCCCCTCGCCGTGGAGCTGCTGCAGCTCATGGACGCCATGCACGCCGATCTGACCGTGCCCTTCCGCTCCGGCGAGGTGGTGCTCGGCTGGATGCACCTGCGCGACGAGGAGTGGTCGGACGGCTTCTCGGCCGACGAGATCCACCGGCTCGTGGAGGTGGCGGATCTGGCCACCGTCTCCCTGTCCAACATCGAGGAGTTCTCCAAGCTCGAGGAGGCCCACCGGCTGGCGGCCCTCGGCGCCATGGCCGCCGGCCTGGCCCACGAGATCCGCAACCCGCTGGCGGGGATCAAGGGGGCGGCCCAGTACCTGCAGGCGGAGAACCTGGAGAGCGACGCCGAGGACATGCTGGACGTGGTGGTCACCGAGGTCGACCGCCTCAACGTCGTGGTCAGCCAGTTCCTCGAGTACGCCCGACCCTTCGAGCTGGACACGGCGCAGGACCACCTCAACGCCATCGTCACCCACGTGCTGCACGTGCTGCGCGCCCAGGGGGTGCCCGACGGGGTCACCCTGGTGGAGGAGCTGGGACCGGACCTGCCCCCGGTCTCGGTGGACCGCCACCGGCTCTCCCAGGTGCTCCTCAACCTCTGTCAGAACGGGCTGCAGGCCATGCCCCATGGCGGCACCCTCACCGTCCGCACCCGCAAGCGCACCAGCCGGCAGGGCCGCACCTTCCTCGAGGTGGCCGTCCACGACACGGGCGCCGGCATCCCCGGCGAGGCGCTCGAGAAGCTCTTCGTGCCCTTCTTCACCACCAAGGAGTCGGGCACCGGTCTGGGCCTGCCCATCAGCCAGCGCATCGTCCAGGCCCACGGGGGCGATCTGGAGGTGAGCAGCCAGCCGGGGCGGGGCTCCACCTTCCAGGTCGTCCTGCCCCTGCCCCGGGAGGACACGGAGCAGCCCGACGATGCGCCGGAGCCGGCGGCCCAGGAGCCGGCCGCCAAGTAGGCTCAGTCCAGGTCCAGGGCCTCGCGGAGCTGGGCGGCGGTCATGCCCGAGTTCCACACCGGCGTGCCCGGGTCGAAGCGGGCCGAGGCGGCGTTGTCGCCCACCACCACCGGGTCGAAACCACAGTCCCGCACCAGCGCCGAGGCCAGCTCGAGGGCATCCTCGTGGTCGGAGGCCAGCGGCACCCCGACGCGCTCACCCTCGCGGTGGGCCTCGGACTCGAGGGTGGAGACGTGGAGCGTGTTGAAGGCCTTGACCACGTGCACGCCGTACAGCCGCTTCTGGGTCCAGGTCAGGCTGCCGGCGCCCATCTCCTGGACTTCCCGGAAGGCGTGGCCATCGCGTTCCTCGAACGGGTTGCCCGCGTCCAGGACCACCTTCCCGATCAGCGCGTCCTTGACGGCCATGTCCAGGTCCTCGGTGGCGAAGAACGGGATGGCCAGCAGCAGCGCATCACCCCAGGTCGCCGCTTGGATGATGGGCCCGCACTGCCCGCCGATGTTCCGCGCCCGCTCCCCGAGCTGCTCCGGGTGCCGCGAGGAGATCAACACCTCGTGGCCGGCATCCGCCAGCAGGCGTCCCACGGTGCCGCCGATGTTGCCGGCGCCGATGATCCCGATCCGCACTCTACACCTCCGATGGACCACGCATCCTAGGCCCCGACCCCGCCTTCGGGAAGGGCCCCATCTCGCCCGGGCCGCCCTGCGGCCGCACGATGGGCACCCCCGCGACCTCGACGACCCGGCCCGCCCGCCGACTCACAGGCCATCCGGGACCAGGGCGCCGGTCAGGTCGGGGGGCTCCTCGTCTTCCTGATCCCAGTGGACGCCGGGCACCACGTGGGTGCCGTCGAAGGGACGCCGCTCCACGAGCATGGCCCGAGGCCGGGAGAGGAAGCGGAGCAGGTCGATCCCGCCCGGGATGCCATTGCTGGAGCGCCCCATGCCGGCGGCGGGCAGACGCTGGGAGGCCCCGATGGTGCCCCGGTTCAGGTTGAGCGCCCCCGTCCGCAGGCGCCGGGCCATCTCGCCGATCTCGGGGTGGTCCGGATCGGCGAAGATGGAGGTGGCGACCCGGAACTCCATCCGATTGTGCAGCCGCACCCCTTCCTCCCAGTCCTCGACCCGGTAGACCATCAGGAGGGGCCCCGGGGGCTCGTCGTCCAGGAAGAGCTGCCCGTTCCGGCCGTTCACCCAGTAGACGGACGGGTTGACGTAGAAGCCGCGCTTGTCCTCGAGATCCAGGTTGTGGGCCTCGAGGAGCGGGGTGTGGCCGGCCGCGACCAGGTTCCGGCCGTACCGGCGGTAGCGCGCCCGCACGTTCTCCGAGACCACCGGCCCCATGAAGGTGTCCTCGGTGAAGCCGTAGCCCACGTTCACCCGGGCCGAGCGCTGCATGAGCTGCTGGCAGAAGGCGTCGAAGACGCGCTTGTGGACGAAGACGCGGGCCGTGGAGTTGTGCCGCTGGCCGGCCGTCAGGTAGGCCCCGACCAGCACCTCGTAGACGGCCTGATCGAGGCTGCACCCGTCCAGGATGAGGGCCGCGCCCTTGCCGCCCGACTGGAAGAGCACCGGCAGGTCGGGGCGGTCGGCGAGGGAGCGCTGGATGGCGGTGGCGCTGCTGTAGGAGCCACTGAACAGCAGGGTATCGATGCCGGGATGGGTGGAGAGGCGCTGGCCGATGCCGGTGCCCGAGCCCTGGACCAGGTTGAAGACCCCCCGGGGCAGGCGACAGCGATCCATGAGCTCGGCGATGCCCTGACCCACCCCCGGCGTGAACTTGGAGGGCTTCAGGATGACGGTGTTGCCCGCCATCATCGCCGAGAGGGCCTGCAGGGTGCCGTACAGCAGGGGCAGGTTGTACGGGGCCAGGATGGCGACGATGCCGTGCGGCAGCGCATCCGAGCGGGCGTCGGTCTCGTGGAGCACCCGGGGGGCCAGGAGCGCCAGGCCCTCGTCCAGGAGGAGGTCCACGACCCGGATGGAGGCCACGACCTCCTGGCGGGCCTCCCACAGCGGCTTGCCGGTCTCGCGGGTGATGAGCGCCGCGAATCGCTCCTGCTCCCGGGAGAGGGCCTCGCGGTACCGCCGGAGAGCGGTGGAGCGCTCGGCGAGGGAGCACCGGCGCCACACCGCGAAGCCCCGCCGGGCGGCCGCCACCCCGACCTCCACGCTGGACTCGCTGAAGCCGAAGCGGCCGAGCACGTCCGCGCGATCACCGGGGTTGATCCCCACGATGTAGCCGTCGATCCGCTCTGGCTTCACGAAGGATCCGCGGAGGTAGTCGCCGCGCCGGACCAACCGCTCGTGCCGTCCCAGGATCACCGATCGCCGTCCTCATGCGCGACGTAGCCCTCGCCGCGGCCGCCACGGTATCACAGCGACCCCGACCGCGCCGCACCAGGACGGGCGTCTCCGTGCGACGAGCCCGTGCCGCTCCGTGGCGCCCCCCGCCGCTCCCGTTAGGGTGCCCGCCTCTCCGAGAGGACCGCGATCCCACCGGGACCATCCGGCCCCGACCCGCCTTGGAGCCCCCATGCGGAACGTCCACGACAACATCCTCGCCTGTGTGGGGGACACGCCCCTCGTGCGCCTGAACCGGGTCACGGCCGGCCTGCAGTGCAGCCTCTACGCCAAGGTGGAGTACCTCAACCCCGGCTCTTCGGTGAAGGATCGGATCGCCCTCAAGATCATCGAGGATGCCGAGGCCGAGGGCCTGCTCCAGCCCGGCGGCACCATCGTCGAGGCCACCAGCGGCAACACCGGGGCCGGCCTCGCCATGGCCGCGGCCATCAAGGGCTACAAGTGCGTCTTCGTGCTGCCCGACAAGCAGTCCGAGGAGAAGCGCGCCGCCCTGCGGGCCTACGGCGCCAAGGTGGTGGTCACCCCGACCGATGTGGAGCCGGACGATCCGCGCTCCTACTACAGCGTGTCGCGCCGGATCGCCGACGAGACCCCCGGCGCCTTCTACGCCAACCAGTACCACAACCCCAGCAACCCGGCGGCCCACTACGAGGTGACCGGCCCCGAGCTGTGGGAGCAGGTCGAGGGCGACATCGACGTCTTCATCGCCGGGCTGGGCACGGGCGGGACCATCACGGGGACCGGCCGCTACCTCAAGGAGCGGAAGCCCGAGGTGCAGGTGGTGGGGGTCGATCCGGTGGGCTCCCTCTACTACGACTACTTCAAGACCGGTCAGCTCACCAAGGCCTTCAGCTACGTGCTCGAGGGCATCGGCGAGGACTTCATCCCCTCCACGATGGACTTCCAGTACGTGGACGACGTGGTCCGGGTGAACGACAAGGAGTGCTTCCAGATGACCCGACGCCTCGCCCGCGAGGAGGGGCTGTTCATCGGGGGCTCCTGCGGCGCGGCGGTGGCCGGCGCCCTCAAGTACCTGCAGCGTCACGACCGCCCCGACCTCAAGGCGGTGGTCCTGCTGCCCGACAGCGGCAGCCGCTACCTCTCCAAGATCTACAACGACAAGTGGATGGAGGAGAACGGCTTCGTGGATCCGCCCGTCAGCCTGGGCACCGTGGCCGACGTGCTCGCCGGCCTCCCCGGTGACCGCCGCCCCATCTCCATCGACGCCGATGTCCGCGCCAGCGAGGCCATCGGCAAGATGAAGCTGCACGGCATCTCGGCCATGCCGGTGATCCGCGACGGGCACATCGTGGGCGTCATCCACGAGAACCGACTCCTCGAGGCCGCCCTCAAGAACGCCGGCGTGGAGCCCCGCTGCGCCGAGCTGGCCGACGCCAGCTACTGCACCGTCACCCTCGACACCGAGGTCGCGGTCCTCTCCGACCTGATGCGGCGGATGCGCCTGGCCTTGATCCTCGACGAGGACCGCGGCCTGCACGCCGTGCTGTCGCGTATCGACATCATCGACCACGTGGCCCGGACCACCGCCGCCCACTGACCGGCCGGGGGGGGAGCGCGGGCACGCCCTGGGCTCGGGGACACCGCGTGACAGGTCGGTGCGGCCCTCAACGTCGGTGGCAGGTGGGCCGATCCCCAAGAGGCGGGGCCGCGGGGGGAGCCCCCCCGGAGGCCTTGCCGTGCACGATTTCCACCTGGACCTGACCTGGATCGAGGACCTGGGGCACCTGGGCGTTCTCGTCCACAGCTCCGATCGGGTGCAGGTGAGCCCCGGTGCCGCGCGCCTGCTGGGTGTGGACGATGCCACCACCCTCGCCGAGGCCCTCGGACGGGTGGATCCCGCCGAGGCCGCGGTCCTGCTGCGCCTCGTCGAGGAGGGCGTGGAGGGCCCGCCCTGCCGGCTCACCCTCGCCGCGGAGGGCGGCGTGCGCACCCTCCGCGCGGCCTGGCGCACCGAGGGCGCCACGACCCGGATCCTGCTCCAGGACCTCACCGACACCGTGCGCTCCCAGGCGGCCCGCGACGCCCTCGCCCAGCGCCTGCGGCTCGCCGAGGAGGCGGTGGGCCTGGGCCACTGGAGCTGGGACGTGGCCACCGGCCAGGTCACCTGGTCGGACGGGACCTACCGCCTGCACGGCTACGCCCCCGAGGAGGTGGAGCCCACCTTCGAGAACGCCATGGCGGCCTTCCTCCCCGAGGACCAGACCCACCTCCAGGCGGCGGTGGATCGCGCGCTTGCCGAGGGCACCGCCTACGACCTGGAGATCCGGCTGCGACGGCCCGACGGGACCGTGCGGTGGGGCCGGGCGCGCGGGCAGGCCCATCGCGCACCAAGCGGTGAGGTCACCGGGCTCTTCGGGACCCTCCAGGAGATCCACGAGGACGTGGCCCGGCGCGAGCCCCTCAGGCTCCTGTCCGAGATCGTCCAGCACACCCGGGAGGCCATCCTAGTCACCGACCGGAAGGGCCGGATCACCTGGGTCAACCCGGGCTTCGTGTGCCTGTCCGGCTATACGCTGGAGGAGGCCCGGGGGCAGACGCCCGGGGAGCTGCTGCAGGGGCCCGGCACCGACCCGACCACCGTCCAGGCCATCCGGGAGCGGCTCCGAGCCGGGCTGCCGTACCAGGGCGAGATCCTCAACTACACCAAGCAGGGCGAGCCCTACTGGCTCTACCTGTCGATCCAGCCCCGCTTCGACGCCCAGGATCAGGTCATCGGCTTCTTCGCCGTGGAGTTCGACGTCACCGAGCGCCGGGAGGCCGAGGAGCGCCAGCGCCAGCAGCAGCGGGCCCTGGAGGACGCGGTCTTCCGCCTGCAGCGCCAGAACGCCGAGCTGGAGCGGCTCATCGCCCTGCGGGAGCGGGCCGAGCGGCAGCTCAAGCGGGAGATCGCCGAGCGCCAGGCCCTGGAGGATCGCCTCCGCCAGCTGGCCCTCACCGACACCCTCACCGGGCTCCCCAACCGGGGCCACCTGTTCGGCCGGGTGCGCCACGAGGCCTCTCGGGCCCGACGGTACGGCACCAGCATGGCGGTGCTGGCCCTGGACGTGGATCACTTCAAGCGGGTCAACGACAGCTGGGGCCACAGCGGAGGGGACAAGGCCCTGCAGCACGTGGCCCGCGTGGTGGGCGGCACCCTCCGCGAGGTCGATGTGCTGGGCCGCACCGGGGGCGAGGAGTTCGTGGTGCTCCTGCCCGAGACCGACGCGGACGGCGCCCGGGTGGTGGCCGAGCGGGTCCGGGCGGCGCTCGAGGCCGCCCCCCTGCAGGTGGAGGACGGGCCGAGCCTGTCGCTCACCATCAGCCTGGGCGTGGCGGTGCTCGAGCCTGGCGAGGACCCCGAGGCCCTCCTGCGACGGGCGGACCAGGCCCTGTACGCGGCCAAGGAAGCCGGGCGGAACACCTGGCGCCTGGCCCTTCCCGCCCGCGCCGCCGCCTGAGGCGCGCTGGGAGCCCGGTCACGCCAAGCGTCCCCCTCCATCGGGTTACGGCACCGGGCCCTACGGAGGAAGCATGGTCCATCGCCTCGCGGTGCTGGGGTGCATCGCTGGCGGCCTCTCCGGCTGCATCGAGGACCCCTTCGCCCTGCCCCCGGCCTCGTGCGAGGACCGGCGCGGTTTCTACGCCGACACCGACGATGACGGTATCGGGGACCCGGGTGGCGAGGTCTGGGTGACCTGCGAGGATCCGGGCGAGGGCTGGACCGACGTCCCCCCTCCCGGGCAAGACACCGACGACACCGATACGGACGGAGGCTCGTGAACGAGCCCCCGACGACGGAGCCGGTGGTCGACGGGGGGACCGGGGCGGCCCAGGACCACCGGCCCTCGGACCCGCCCCCGGCGCTCCAGGCCGAGGCGGCGCGGTACGGCACCGGCATGCTGCGCCGCTTCGGCTGGTTCCACTGGCTGCTGGGCCTGCGGACGCCCCTGGCCAAGATGCGTCTCGACCAGGCCAGCGCCGAGCGGGTGGCCGCGGCCGCCGCGCGCGGTCCCCTGGTCTACGTCCTGCTCCGGAGCAGCAACCTGGACCACCTGGCCCTCAACAAGGTGGTGGAGGCCTGCGGGCTGCCCCGCTCCATCTGGGCCCAGGACGTGACCCAGTTCTTCTGGCAGCCCGTGCTGGACGCCTGGAGCGGCCTGTTCCGACGCCTGGCGGCCCGCCTCTCCGGGCGGGCGCCGCCCGACCCCATCCGCTCGGGATTCCTGGCTCGGGCCCTGGCCCACGAGGCGCCGGTCACCCTCTTCCTCCAGCCGCGGCGCACCCTGTGGCGCCGCCTCACCGGGCGCCTCCCCGCCGACCCGCTCCCGGCCCTCCTCGAGGCGCAGGAGCAGCTGGACCGCCCCATCCAGCTCGTCCCCATCGTGGTCGTCTGGACCCGCGGCCTGGACCGACCGCCCCACCCGGCCCTCCGGGCCATCCTGCCCTCCCCCGAGCGCCCGGGGGGCCTGTACCGCCTCTGGAAGCTGGCCTGGTACGCCGAAGACAACTTCGTGCAGGCCGGCGAGCCGGTGGACCTGCGGGGCTTCCTGCGCCGCGTCGACGAGCCCCAGCGCCGCCGCCGGACCCTGTACGTGCTCCTGCGGCGCTACCTGCGTCGCGAGCACCGGGTGGTCCGCGGGCCTCGGCTGCCCGCACCCTCCGACCTGCGCCGGATGGTCCTCGATGCGCCCCCCATGCGCCGGCTCGCGGCCGAGGAGGCGCAGCGCACCGGCGCCTCCCTCGAGCGGGTCCGCCGCCGGATGAACAAGGAGTACGACCGCATCGCGGCCCACATGCGGTGGTGGGTCATCCGGATCCTCGACGTGCTCCTGCGCCCGCTCTGGACCCGGGTCTACAGCGGCGTCGATGCCCCCGAGGCCGACATGGAGCGGATCCGCGAGGCCATGCGCGACGGGGCGGCCATCGTCCTCCCCTCCCACAAGTCCCACTTCGACTACCTGCTCCTCGCCTGGGTCTTCTACCAGCACAAGCTGACCCTCCCCCACGTGGTGGCAGGGGCCAACCTGGCGATCCCCGGGGTGGCCTTCTTCCTGCGCTCGGCCGGCGGCTTCTTCATCAAGCGCAGCTTCGAGGGCGAGCGGCTCCACCCCCCCATCCTGGCCCGCTACATGCGCGAGCTCGTCCACCATGGCGTGCCCATCGAGTTCTACCTGGAGGGCGGGCGGACCCGCTCGGGCAAGCTCCTGCCCCCGAAGGTGGGCGTGCTGGGCATGATCTTCGAGTCGGCCGCGCTGCGACCGGCGGGCCACCGCGTCACCCTGCTCCCGGTGGCGCTGGCCTATGAGCAGGTCGCCGAGCAGCGCTCCTACGTCCGGGAGCTGGGGGGCCAGGACAAGAAGCGCGAGGACCTGGGCCAGCTCGCCAAGGCCACCCAGGTGGTCCGGCGTCGCCTGGGGCGGGTCTACCTGCGGGTGGGCACCCCCATCGACGTGGCCCCCCTGGTCGACGCCGATCCGGTGCAGCGGCTGCCAGCGTGGCCGGACCGGCCCGCCCAGACCCGCAAGGAGACCCTCCACCACACCGCGCGGCGGGTCATGCACGAGGTGGGTCGCCGGACCGTCCTCCTCCCCACCACCCTGGTCGCCTTGGGCCTGCTCGCCCACCACCGCCGCGGCCTCCACCAGGAGGTCCTCTTCGCCCGGATCCGACGCTTCCGCGACCTGTTCCGCCGTCATCAGGTCCCCGAGGCCAGCAGCCTGGCCCACCTGGAGTCGGCGGTGCGCCTCACCCTCGACCGGCTGGCCCGCCAGCGGCTCGTCGAGCACTTCACGGACGACGGCGAGCGGGTGTGGGCGGTGCGGGTCGCCCGCAGGCTGGAGCTCGACTTCTACAAGAACCAGGGGATGCACGTCCTGGCCCCCGCCGGGCTGGCCGCCGCCGCCATCCGCCCCCACGCCGCGGGGCCCTTCCGCGCCGTCGACCTGGAAGACGACCACGCCTTCCTGGTCCGGCTGTGGCGACGGGAGTTCCTGTTCCACCCCGACCAGACGTCCCGCGACATCCTCCGACAGGGCCTGGAGGACCTGCGGGCTCACGGGGCGGTCCGAGCCACCGACACCGGTCTCGAGGTCCACCACGTCGAGCGCATCGCCGAGATCCACGCCCTGGTGCGCCCCTTCCTCGAGGCGTACCGGATCGTCGCGCGTCGGGCCCGGGCCCTGGACGGCGGCGTCCAGGGGCGCAAGGAATGGGTCCGTGGCCTCCAGCGCGAGGAGGCCTCCCTGCTGGCCTCGGGGCTGCTCACCCGCCCCGAGGCCCTGTCCCTGGTCACCCTGGAGAACGCCGTGAAGGTGCTGGTGGAGGACGAGGCCCTGATCCAGGCCGACGATGGCGACCTCTCCCAGGGTCCTGCCGATCTCGAGCCGCTCGTCTCGCGGCTCGACCGGCTGGTGGGCGCATGAGCGAAGCGGTCGACGAGCTCTTCGGCGAAGAGGGATCTGCCGCCGGCCCCCGGGTCCGGACCATCCTGGCGCTCCTCGGCACGGGCCTGGTCCTGTCCCTGCTGGGCATGGCCTGCACCGCCGTCCCGGGTGGCCTCGTGGTGCTGGTCGCCTGGTCGATGGTCGAGAAGGATCTGGACCGGGTGGACTCGGGCTACCTGGCGCTGGAGCACCGTCCCACCCTGTCGGCGGTCCGGCGGGCGGTGTACGCCGGGCTGGTCCTGGTGGTGCTCCTCTTCCTGGCCCAGACGGTCCTGCTCTGCACCGGGGTGTACTACGACCTCTGGTCGGCGGGGGTGGAGATGCTGCGGCCGGTGGCCCTGCCCGAGGGCGTGGGGCCCGTGACCCCGTGAGCGGCGGGCTGGCGGGCAACGAGCCGGGGGCGACCATCCATTGACCGAACATGGCTCAGGTGGGCTACCTGGCACGCCGAACCTCGGGACAAGGTCGACCCCCGATGCTCCCCCTTCTCCTGCTGGCCGTGCTGGCCGGCGCCCACGCGGGCGACGCTCCCAGCCACACCGACCCGGAGACGGCGCCCGACCGGACGCCGTCGCTCGGAGACCTGGACGTGGAGTCGGAGCTGGCCCGCCTCGGGATCACGGCCGACGAGGCGGTGCGGATGAGCGCCACCTGGACCGACCCCATCGCCCCCCCGGCCCGGGCCGTGGCCGAGGGCCGGACCCGAGGGTGGACGATGGACGAGACCACCGTGCGGGTCCGCCGAGAACACCTGCGCAGCGGCGAGGTCCTCTCGGACACGGAGGCCCCGGGGCGTCGTCCGGGGGGCACCCGGTGCGCCACCCTCGAGGGGGTCATGGGCGCCGAGGTCGAGCTGGCCCCCATCGACCCCCGGGGCCGGGAGCGGGGCCTCGCCGACCAGCCCGAGCGCACCCGCCTGGCGGTCACCTACGTGGAGGACCAGTCCGAGCGCACCGCCCTGGTCCACCTCCAGCCCGGCGAGTCCGTGACGGTGGTGGAGCTGGTCCCCGACCCGGATGCCCGACCCCGGCGTCGGGCCCGGGATCGGCGCCGCCTCTCCCTGGCGCGGGAGGATGCGGACCTGGAGGTGACCGAGCAGGACGACGTCACCGAGGTCTGCGTGACGCCCCACCCCCGTCCGCCCCGGGCCGAGGTGGTCAAGGAGCGCCCCGAGCGCCCGCTCCCACCGCCCCTCTCGGCCGATCCGGCGGTCTCCGACGCCGAGGCCTCGGGCCCGGAGGACCCTCCGCCCGGGGAGGGCGGGCCGGAGTGAGGGCGGGGCCCCGGGCCGCGAAGGGCCGGCTCAGGGCTCGACGGGGCCCAGAGAGGTGGCGCCGAGGCGGCCACCCTCCAGCTCCAGCGTGAGGCGGGTGCCGGCGGGGGCCTGATCCGGCCGTCGGACCACCCCGTCGGGCCCCACCACGGCAGCGTAGCCGCGGGCCAGCACCGCGCGGGGCGAGAGGGCCCGGAGCCGGGCCTCCAAGGCGTCGAGGCGGGCTCGGGCAGAGGCGAGGGAGCGCGGACCGGCCCGGTGCAGCGCCGCGGTGAGGGGCTCCAGCCGACGCCGCCCCCCCTGGACCCGACGGGCCCCCGCCGCCTCCAGGCGGTCATGGGCCGAGGCCACCCGCGTCCGCCCCTCCCCCACCCGCGCCCCGAGGCGCACGGCCAGGCGTCGCTCCAGATCCCGGGTCGTGCGGCGGATCTCGGCCAGGCGAACCGAGGGGTGCCGCAGTCGGGCCTCGAGCCCCCGGAGCCGCTCCCGCCGCAGCGCCATCCAGCGCACCAGGGCCTCGTCCAGGCGCTGCCCGGCCTCCAGGATCCGCCGGGTCAGGGCCGCGCCGTCGGGCAGGACCCGCACCGCCGCCGCCGTCGGGGTCGGCACCACCACATCGGCCACCAGATCGGCCAGGGTGGTGTCCACCTCGTGACCCACCGCCGAGACCACCGGCACCGGCAGCTCGGCCAGGAAGCGGGCCAGCCCCTCGTCCTGGAAGGCCAGCAGATCCTCGGCCGAGCCCCCACCGCGGGTCACCACCAGCACCTCGGCCCGCCCATCCTCGACGAGGAGCTCGAGCGCCCGCAGGATCTCGGCCGGCGCGGTCGGGCCCTGGACCGTGCAGCCGGCCACCAGGACGCGGGCCGCCGGGAAGCGCTCCCCGCTCACCCGGAGGAAGTCCTGCAGGGCGGCGCCACGCAGCGAGGTGGCCACCCCCACCACCCGGGGCAGGGTCGGCAGCGGCCGCTTGCGCCGGGGGTCGGTCAGGCCCTCGGCCTCGAGCCGGGCCCTGCGGGCGGCGATCTCCCGGGCCAGCCGTCCCAGCCCGGCGGGTCGGATGTCGCTCACGTAGAGCTGGAACGCCCCGCGCTGGGCGTACAGGGAGAGGCGCCCCCGCACCAGCACCTGCTCCCCCTCGCGCGGGCGGTGGCGGATCCCCCGCCAGGTGCTGCGCCAGGCCACCGCCTGCACCGAGGCCTGCCCATCGGTGAGGGTGAGGAAGACATGCCCGGCGGGAGACTGGCTGAGCTGGCGGATCTCGCCCTCGACGAGCACCCGGGGGTAGCGGGCGGTGAGGAGGGCGTCGACCTCGGCGATGAGCCCGGAGACGCTGTAGTGCTGCACGATGGGACCTCGGCGGGGACGTCGATCGACAGGGGGGTGACGCGGAGCGGACCAGGCGTCGGGTTATGGTCGCGCCAGGAGGACCCCCCATGGCCATCTACCAAGAGGACCGAGGCGGACAGAACGTCGACGTCTTCCTGCGCGAGGAGACCATCGGCCCGGGCGGCGAGCCGGATCCCGACCCGGAGCCCTCGCGCGGCGGCGGCTCGCTCATGCTGGTGCTGAACGTGGGCCTGGTGCTCCTGGTGCTGGGCGGCGTGGTGGGCGGGCTCTGGTACGTCTACCAGCCCCAGGTCAACCTCTCGACCCCGGTCCAGGAGTCCCTCCCCTTCCAGCAGTCGGCCGCCTACGTCACGAGCTACGACCAGGTCCGGGAGATCACCGGCCCCGAGCCCACCGTGCGCGACGCCGGCGAGACCTTCCTCGACTGGTCCCTCGACGGCTCGGGCTTCGCCCGCGTCCACCTGGCGGTCGAGGGCCCGCGCGGGGCGACCGAGGCCTTCCTGGAGTGGCACCGGGAGCGCGACGCCTGGCTCGTCAAGTCGGCCAGCTTCCTGCTGCCCGATGGGCAGCGCCAGGCCATCCCGCTGGGCGCCGGCACCTTCCTCTCGACCCACGACCTGGCGGCGTGGCGCGCCGCCGACGGGGGCACCGCCCTGGGTCGCGGCCAGCGCGAGCTCATCCAGGGTCGCCCCTTCCAGGCCATCCAGCTCTTCAACGAGGCCCTCGAGCTCGACCCGGAGAACACCACCGCCCTGCTCTGGCGCGGTCGGGCCTTCGAGTCGGTGGGCAACTACCAGAAGGCCCTGGCCGACTACCAGCGGATCCTCTCGTTCGATGCCGAGCACAGCGCGGCCCTGGTCCGGCTCGACGCCCTGCGCGCCTCGCCGCCGCCGGGCGCCCCCACGGCCGATCCGCCCAAGCGCGAGCCCACCGTCCAGCGGCCCCCCTCGCCCACCGCCCTCATCCCCGAGTAGGGGTCCGGCTCAGGGCTCGGCCACGGGGACGCCCAGCAGCTCCCCGGCCACCAGCGCCTCGGGCGCCATGCGCAGGCGCGCCTTCTCGAGGGTGCGGGGCAGGTCCTCGGCGTCGTTGGTGGCCTCGGCGGGGTCCTCCTCGAGGTCGTAGAGCCGCTCGTGGCCGTTCTCCAGGACCCGCAGGTACTTCAGGGCGTTGTCGCGGTAGCCCACCGTCCACCGGCCCTGCAGGTCGCGGCCCACCACCGGGGTCCACAGCGGTCGGGTGCGCCGTCCGTCCAAGTAGCCCAGCAGGGAGATGGCCTCGGGCTCCTCGGGGGGCTCGATCTCGGCGTGGGCCAGCACCGTCGGGTAGAGATCGTGGAGCCGGACCTGCGGCCCGACGGTCTGCCCGGCCCCGGCGCCGGGGATCCGCACGGTCATGGCCACGCGCAGGGTCTCGTCGTAGAGCCCCTCGTCGGTGAAGGCGCCCTTGTGCTCGCCGAGCAGGACCCCGCCGGTCCCGGCCACCGCCACCACCGTGTCCTCGGTGAGGCCCCGCTCGTCCAGGGCATCCAGGACGCGGCCGATGGCGGCGTCCACCACGGCGACCTCCTCCTGGTAAAGGCGCCGCAGGGCCCGGGCGTCGGTCTCGCCGAAGCCGGTCTCGTCGAGGCGGGCGGCGTGGTCCACGATGGGGGACCCCGGCCGGCCGTTGGCCTCGAAGCCGGGCAGGCCGTGGGGGACGAAGGGCGGGGCCGGCTCGGACAGGTGGATGACGGCGAAGAAGGGCACGTCGGCGTGATCGTCGAGCCAGGCCAGGAAGCGGTCCACCGTGGTGGCGGCGGGGCGGTGGGGCGGGGACAGGGCCCGGACCACGGGGCCCACCAGCCGCAGGCGGGAGAGGCCGGGCAGGGGGCTGCCGCGCTCGTCGTCGAAGACGTGCCAGCCGTAGGCGAAGCCCCGCCCGGCGCCCACCGCGCTCCCCGAGACGAAGCCGGCGGTGGCGTAGCCGGCGTCGCGGAAGACCGACTGGAGGAGGGAGCGGTAGCGCCCCAGGCGGTCCCCGTCGCGGACCACCCGGTGACGGAGGGGCGGTCGACCGGTGAGCACCGAGGCGACGGCGGGTGCGGTGGCGGGTGCCGGGGTGACGGCCTCGGCGAAGACCGCACCCCCGGCCGCCAGGCGGTCGAGGGAGGGGGCCTGCGCCCCGCCGGCATCGGCCCGGAGGCCATCGACCAGGATGAGCACCACGCGAGGATCGTCGGGGAGGGCCCCCGCGCCGCCCGTGTCGCGGCTCGCGGCCAGGCCGGCACCCCCGGCGAGGAAGAGCACGGCCACCCCGGCGGCCACCGGCAGGAAGGGCACGGTCCGCTGCCCGGCCTCGACCACCCGGAACAGGCGCGAGGCGAACAGGAAGACCAGGGCCGGCAAGAAGACCACGAAGCCCAGCAGGCCCGCCGCCACCCAGGCCCGCCCGTCGCGCAGCTCGTCCACCACCAGGCCCAGCAGGAAGGCCACGCCCAGGACGAGGGCGGTCAGCGCGAGCTGGACGGCCAGGCCCCGGGAGACCACCACGCGGCGGAGGAGGACGTGGATCGGCAGGCCCACCACCAGGGCCACGCCGAGGCCGCCGAGCCCGAAGCTCAGCAGGCTGATGGCGCCCAACAGGGCCACGTCCAGGGGGCCGAGGGGCAGGGCCACCGCCAGCGGCAGGGTGAGGGCCTCGAGCCCGCCCACCAGCAGGCCCAGGCCCATGGCGCGCACGGCCCCGTACAGCGTGAGGGAGAGGGGACTCTCGTCGTCCATGAAGGCGGCCTCCGGGGGCGGGTCCCTAACCGACGGGATCCACGACCTCCCGCCCGCCCGAGCGGGACACGATCCGGGGCCGCGGGTTCGCGAGGCCCCCCACCACCCGGGCCCCCAGGCGCCGGCCGCGTCGGCGCACACCGGCCCGCCGCGCTACCGCCAGGGCCCTGGAGCCTCCATGCGCCCCCTCCCCGCCGCCTTGCTGCTCGCCCTCGCCCTGCCCGCCGCCGCCGGCCGCCATGCCCCCTCCGCCCCCGATTCCATGCACGAGACCGCGGCGGTGGTGGCTGGGCGCGCCCTCGCCGCCCGCGAGACCACCTGGGCGCGGATGCAGGAGCTGTGCGACGACATCGGTCACCGCCTGACCGGCTCCCCCGGCCTGGAGCGGGCCATCGACTGGGCCGCCGAGCACATGGCCCGCGATGGACTCGCGGTGCGGAAGGAGCCGGTCCAAGTCCAGAAGTGGGTCCGGGGCGAGGAGCGCCTGACCCTGCTCGGCGATCCGCCGCGCCGCCTGCCCATGCTGGGACTCGGCAACAGCGTGGGGACCCCGTCGGGGGGCCTCGAGGCCGAGGTGGTGGTGGCCGACGACTTCGACCAGCTCGACGCCCTCGACGTCTCCGGCAAGGTGGTCCTCTTCGACGTGCCCTTCACGACCTACGGCGAGACCGTCCCCTATCGGATCCGCGGGCCCTCCGAGGCCGCGCGTCGGGGGGCGGCGGCCGTGCTCGTGCGCTCGGTGGCCCCCACCGGCCTGTCCACGCCCCACACCGGCATGCTCCGCTATGCCGAGGACGCCCCCCAGGTCCCGGCCGCCGCCGTGGACCACGAATCGGCCAGCCAGCTCCGCCGCCTGGTGGAGCGGGGCCGGGCTCCGCGGATCCGCCTCGAGATGGGGGCCCGCTTCGAGGGTGAGGTGACGAGCCACAACGTCATCGGCGAGCTCCGGGGCCGCGCACGCCCGGACGAGGTCGTGGTGGTGGGCTGCCACATCGACGCTTGGGACGTGGGCACCGGGGCCCAGGACGACGCGGCGGGGTGCGTGGCCGCCATGGAGACGGGGCGCATCCTGGCCGGCCTCGACCGCCGCCCGGCCCGGACCGTGCGGGTCGTGCTCTACACCAACGAGGAGAACGGGCTCGCGGGGGGGCGCACCTACGCCCGGGTCCACGCCGACGAGACGCACGTGGCCGCCATCGAGATGGACACCGGGGCCGGCCCCTTCCTGGGCTACCGGGTCGACGGCCGGACCGGCGGCCCCCCCGAGGCCGACACGGCCGAGCGGGAGCGGCTGGTGGCGGAGCTCGCGGCGGTGGCCCCCCTGTTCGCCGCCCTGGGGCCCGCCTGGGTCCCCGGCTACGCCGGCGCCGACGTGGGCCCGCTGGTGCGGCAGGGCGTGCTCGGCTTCGGGATCCACATGGACACCACCGACTACTGGCCCATCCACCACACCGAGGCCGACACCCTCGACAAGATCGACCGCGGCCACCTCCAGCGCAACGTGGCGGGCATGGCCCTGCTCACGTGGGTGCTGGCCGAGTGGGAGGCGGTCCCCACCGTGCGCACATCCCCCGGAGGTGCTCCGTGATGCACGCCATCGTCGTCGAGGACGACAGCCTCGCCTGGCGTCCCGTCCCCCGCCCCGAGCCCGGGCCGGGCCAGGTGCGGATCGCCGTCGCCGCCACCGCCGTGAACCGGGCCGATCTGGCCCAGCGGGCCGGGCGCTACCCGCCGCCTCCGGGGGCCTCCGAGATCCTGGGGCTCGAGTGCGCCGGTACCGTCGAAGCCGTGGGCGAGGGGGTGACCGAGGTGGCGGAGGGCGACCGCGTCGCCGCCCTCCTCACCGGCGGGGGCTACGCCGAGGCCGTCGTCTGCCCCGCCACCCACCTGCTGCCCGTGCCGCCCGACATGCCGTGGTCCGTGGCCGCCGCCCTCCCCGAGGCCCTCTGCACCGCCTTCGTCAACCTGGTCATGGAGGCCCGGCTCCAGCCTGGCGAGCGGGTCCTGCTCCACGCCGGGGCGAGCGGCCTCGGCACCATCGCCCTGCAGCTCCTGCGGGCCTGGGGCCACCGGAGCTGGATCACCGCCGGCACCGACCAGAAGATCGCCCGCTGCCGGGACCTGGGCGCCGACGGCGGCACCAACCGGCACACCGGCGACTTCGTCGAGGACGTCCGCACCTGGACCGACGGGGGCGGCGTCGACGTGATCCTCGACCCGGTGGGCGGCGACTACATCGCCCGCGACCAGCGCTGCCTGGCCCACCGGGGGCGCATCGTCCTCATCGGGCTGCTCGGCGGCCGCGAGGCCCAGGTGGACCTGGGCCGCCTGATGGTCAAGCGCCAGCGCCTGCTGGGCAGCGTCCTGCGCGCCCGCTCCGACGAGGAGAAGGCCGGCATCCTCTCCCGCGTCCACGCCGAGGCCTGGCCCCTCTGCACCGACGGCACCATCACGCCCATCCTCGACCGGATCCTGCCCATCCAGGAGGCCGGGCACGCCCACGCACGCATCGCCAGCAACCAGACCATCGGCAAGGTGGTGCTGACGGTGTGAGGTCGGGCCGTCAGCCCTCGTCCGCCGGCCGGTGGACGGCGCGTCGGTAGGCCACGCTGTGGAGCGTGGTCATGGCGAAGCCGACCACCAGCACCAGCAGGGTGTGGACCGGCTGGGGCACGGGCAGCGGAGTCCACTCGAAGAAGACGTAGCCGCCCGGCACCAGCACCAGGAAGTTCATCAGGATGAGCCTCGCGAAGGGGGACATGGGGCCTCCAGGCGTCGAGCGGGAGCATACTGTCCCGCCTGCTACGGGCCCCGGGGACACCACGCCGGCCTCGGCCATGGGTGCATACGGCTCGCCCCTGGAGGACGAGCGTGGCGGACCGGCGTGATCTGACCACGGGCCCCGTGGCGAAGCACCTGGCCCGCCTGGGTGCCCCCATGATCCTGGGGATCTTCGGGGTCCTCTCTGTGAGCCTGGCCGACACATGGTTCCTGGGCCAGCGGGGCACCGAGCCCCTGGCGGCGATCAGCTTCGCCTTCCCGGTCGTGCTCACCCTCTCGAGCCTGGGGATCGGCCTGTCGGCCGGCGCCGCGAGCGTGGTGAGCCGCGCCCTGGGCGCCGACGATGGAGACCAGGTGAAGCGGCTGGCCACCGACAGCCTCCTGCTGGGCGTGGCCTTCGTCCTCACCATCTCCGTGGCCGGCTGGCTGCTCACCCCGGCCCTGTTCCGCCTGCTCGGAGCCGAGGGCGCCATCCACGAGCTCATCGTCACCTACATGCGGATCTGGTTCTTCGGGCTCCCCTTCCTGGTGGTGCCCATGATCGCCAACGGCCTCATCCGGGCCAACGGGGACAGCGTCGCGCCCAGCGCCATCATGATCACCGCCGCCCTGGTCAACGGCGGGCTCGACCCGGTGCTCATCTTCGGCTTGGGGCCCATCCCCGAGCTGGGCATCGCCGGGGCCGCCTGGGCCACGGTCATCGCGCGGGTCATCACCTTCCTGGCCAGCGTGGGGGTGCTGGTGTTCCGCGAGCGGCTCGTCACCCTCACCCGCCCCGCGCTGGCCGTCCTGATGCGCTCCTGGAAGGAGGTCCTGCAGGTGGGGATCCCGGCCGCGGGCAGCAACATCCTCAACCCCCTCGGCATCACCGCCGTCACCGGGCTGCTGGCCTCCTACGACCCCGAGACCGTCGCCGCCTTCGGCGTGGCCACCCGCCTGGAGTCCGGCCTCTCCATCCCCATGCTCGCCCTCTCCGCCGCCATCGGCCCCGTGGCCGGTCAGAACTGGGGGCGCCGACGCGAGGATCGGACCCGCCGGGCCATGCGGGACAGCTTCCTCTTCGATCTCGGCTGGTCGGTGCTCATCGGCCTGGTCTTCCTGCTGGGGGCCGATGGGCTGGTCGCGCCGTTCAGCGAGGAGCCCGCCGTCACCGACACCGCCGCCACCTACCTTCGCCTCGTGGGCTTCTCCCTCGCCGGCTACGGCGTCGTCATCGCGGCCAGCGCCGCCTGCAACGCCATCGATCGGGCCACCTGGGGCTTCGCCTTCACCCTGCTGCGCAGCGGCGTCCTCTATGTGCCCCTGGCCGGCCTAGGCGTCCTCTTGGGCCCGCCCTGGATGGCCTTCGCCGGCATCGCCGCCGCCAACGTCCTGGCCGGCGTCATCGTCGTCGTCGGCGCCTTCCGCGTGGCCCGTCGCGCGGACGAGGGCGCCGGGGAGGCACCGGCCGCCGAGGCAGGCGAGGCCCGGACCGAAGCGGTGGGGTGATCAGGCGGCGAGGTCCCGAAACGCCGGCCAGCCTCGGAGGGCGGAGGTCGACTCCTTCAAGGCTTCCTGGATCTCCGGTTCCTGCCAGAGCGACTGGAGCCACGCGCCCCGACCGCCCTCAACGCCGTACTTGGCGAGATGGGACCAGGTGAAGGCCTTCGCTGCGGGCCGACGCAGGCGGGGCGGCTCCGCATGAATGAAGGCCTCGACGGCCTTCGCCCGGTCGGGGAAGGCGCGGGACAGGGCGCCGAGGACGAGGTCGTCCAGGCTCCCGCGGCCATCCGGGCCCGCCAGGACCAAGCAGGTCGCCATCGACCGGCCCCAGCGTCTTCTCCGTCAGCATGGCGGCGAGAGCGCCAGCCGTCGCGGAGCCGTCCCTGTCCGCATCCGCACACAGCAGCACCCGCTCCAGCCCCAGGGAGGCCTGGCCCAGCAGGGTGGCCAGCACGCTCCGGAAGCTCTCGGTGGACCCACCCCCCACCTCAATGAGGACCACCGAGGCCCCCGAGGGCGTCCTGTAGCCGTGGCCAGTGTACTTGCCGGAGAACAACTGCTCTGGTGCCTCGCGATCCTCCTGGCACCCCCATGCGCGCAGCGCGCCGCCGAGGAAGTACTGGTCGTCGACCCCCTCGCACAGCACCACCCGCAGGCTCACCGCAGCTCCAGCCGGGCAGCGTCGCGGGCCACACGGGCGTCCTCGCCGGCGGTCCTGCCCCCCTTCAGGGTGCCGTCGGAGCCGAGGGCCAGGTTGAACACCGCCGCCTTCACGGGCGACCGCCCCAGCCGTCCGGACGCCTCCTCGAGGAGCCCGTCGATGAGCTCGAGGGAGTGGGTGGTCAGCACCACCTGGCGGCCCTCCCGAACGGCGCCCACGATGAGGGCGGCGATGGGCGGGAAGCTGCGCGGGTGCAGGAAGACCTCGGGCTCCTCGAGGAGCACCACCCGGGCGTCGTAGAAGCCCAGCACCAGGGCGAGCTGTACGGCGGCCTGGACACCATCGCCGGCCACCCGCGCGGGGAGCCCCACGACGGAGAGCCCCAGGTAGATCTCATCCCCCCCTCCGGGCCCCGGCAGTCGCTCCAGATCCTCGAGGTCGGGCAGGAGCGGACCCAGGGATTCGATGACCCGACGCTTCCGGCGTTGCTCGAACATGCGCCGGTAGAGGTCCATCACGTCGGTGGGGCGACTGGTGTCGAAGAGGGTGATGGGCACCCCGGCCACCTTGTGGCCTTTCGGACGAGGCTCTCCGTGGGCGTCGAAGTGGACAGCGCCCTCCCAGCTGCCGGCCTGGCGGGTGGTCCACCGGAGCACCCCCGCATCCTCGCCCGGCTCCTCCCAGATGAGGGTCCGCGGGGCCTCGATGCCGCGCCCCTCGGCCTTCAGGCTCGCCCGGGGCTGTCCCTGGTCGCGGAAGAGCCAGCGCCCGGTCCGGGATCCCCGGCGCGCGGTGGTGACCTGGATGGCCTCGTTCACATCCTCGGCGGCCCCCAGGAAGAGCGCGTCCAGCACCGTGCTCTTCCCGCACCCATTGGGCCCGGTCAACAGCGTCAGCGGGGCCAGCTCCTCGAGCCGACCCCGCCGGATCCCCCGAAGCCCCTCGATCTGGATGGACGTGATCATCCTGCCTCCGACGCCACCCTACCCCGCCGCCCGGTTGAGGGCGTTACGGCGGCCACCGACCGGATGGAGCCCCCATGGACCTGGCCACCGAAGCGCAGCGGCGTCGCACGTTCGCCATCATCTCGCACCCGGACGCGGGCAAGACCACCCTCACCGAGAAGCTGCTCCTCTACGGGGGCGCCCTGCACATGGCCGGCGCCGTGAAGGCCCGGAAGGCGGCCCGCCACGCGGTCTCGGACTGGATGGCCATGGAGAAGGAGAAGGGGATCTCCATCACCTCGTCGGTCCTGCAGTTCGACTACCAGGCCCGCCGGATGAACCTGCTGGACACGCCGGGCCACGCCGACTTCTCGGAGGACACCTACCGCACGCTTGCGGCGGTGGACTCGGCGGTGATGCTGGTGGACAACGCCAAGGGCGTGGAGCCGCGGACGCTTCGGCTGTTCGAGGTCTGCCGGATGCGCAAGCTGCCGGTGCTCACCTTCGTCAACAAGATGGACCGACCGGGGCTCGACCCGCTGGAGCTGCTCGACAGCGTCTCGAAGAGCCTGGACATCCGCACGGTGCCGTTCAACTGGCCCATCGGCATGGGCCGCGACTTCGTCGGCGTGGTCCAGCTCCGCACCCGCCAGGTGACCCTGTACGAGCGCGGCGCCCCGGGCGGCACCGAGGTGGCGGCCGAGCGGGTGCTCCCCCTGGACGATCCAGAGCTGGGCGAGCGGCTCGGCGAGGCCCGCCACGAGGAGCTCCAGGAGGAGCTGATGCTCCTCGACGAGGCCGGCGACGACTGGTCGGTCGAGGACTTTCTCGCGGGCGAGGTCACGCCGTTCTTCTTCGGCTCGGCCATGACCAACTTCGGCGTGCGGCCCATCCTGGACGCCATCGCCGAGCTGGCGCCGCCCCCTCGGCCCCGCCCCACGGTCCAGGGCGAGCGGGCGCCCCTGGACCCGGCCTTCTCGGGCTTCATCTTCAAGATCCAGGCCAACATGAACCCCCGCCACCGGGATCGCATCGCCTTCATGCGGGTGGTGAGCGGGGCCTTCGAGCGGGGCATGGAGGTGGGCCTGGCCCGCACCGGCAAGACGCTCAAGCTGGCCAAGCCCCACAGCTTCATGGCCAGCGAGCGCGCCATCGTGGAGGATGCGGCCCCCGGCGACATCGTCGGTCTCTACGACCCGGGCGCCTTGCGGATCGGCGACACCCTGGCCGAGGGCGACCACCTGGAGTTCCAGGGGATCCCCCGCTTCGCCCCCGAGCACTTCGCCCGCGTCAAGCTGAAGGACCCCACCCGCCGCAAGCACCTCCAGAACGGCCTCCAGCAGCTCTCCCAGGAGGGCACGGTCCAGCTCTTCATCCGCGAGGGCCTGGGCCCGGCCGACCCCTACCTGGGCGCGGTGGGCCTGCTCCAGTTCGAGGTCCTGAAGGAGCGGCTGAAGAACGAGTACAACGTCACCTGCGAGCTGGTCCCCAGCAGCTTCACCGCCGCCCGCTGGGTGGCCGGCGAGCCCTCGGGCCTGGCCTGGCTGCAGGGCCGCTCGGACTTCGTGCTGGTCACCGACCGGGACGGGCGCTGGGTGGTGCTGGCCGAGACCCCCTGGAAGCTCGACTACGCCCTCCAGCAGGCCCCGGGGCTGCGGCTTCTCGACGTCTCCCCGCTGACGAGCGAGGGCCTGCCCTCCTGAGGTCGAGGCCGGGTGGAAGGCGCGCGAGAGGCCGCCGCCCGAGGAGGCGGCTACGCTCCTCTCCTCTGGAGGTCCCATGAAGTGCCCCCGCTGTGACGGTCGCCTCGAGGCCCGGACCCTGGAGGGGGTGGAGGTCGAGGTCTGCGACACCTGCACCGGCACCCTGGTGCCCATCCCCCGGCTCGTCCCCCTGCTGGACAAGCTCTCCGGCCCCATGATGCACGTCATCGACATGGACGAGCCCATCGAGCCGGCCCCGGACGCCGGCGAGACGGTGCGCTGCCCCCGGTGCCGCAAGGCGATGGAGCCCTTCGGCTACCTGGGCACCCGGACGGTCACGGTGGACCGCTGCTCGGACGACATGGTCATCTGGGTCGACCCCGACGAGCTCGGGGTCATGTCCATCCTCTACGCCCGGACCAACAAGCGCACCGGCGAGCGGACCCGGAAGGAGCACGAGTGGCGCCAGCGCTTCTCGGAGAGCACCTCGCGCATCCTGTCGGCGCGGGCCCGGTCGCACCGGGTGGCCCGGGCCTTCCTGGCGGGGAACAGCTACGGCAGCCTGTGGAACCTGCTCGATGACGTGAGCTGAGGCGCCCGGACCCGGGGACCTCGCCACGGCCGGATGGCGGACCGTGTCGACCGCGAGGCCCCCAGGTGAGGCCAGGGCCGCTCCTACGGTGCGCCCGGGCGAGGTGTGACGGCCCCGGCGGGCGGCCTCCCTCCGCACGAGCGCGTCCCCCGCGCTATCCTGCCGCGCATGCGCCGCCGGAGGCCCCGTGAAGCTCGCCGTCCGACACACCTTCCCCTGCACCGTGGACGTGTTCTGGCAGATGTTCTGGGACGACGACTACGACCGCATGATGCGCCAGGCCGCCGGGGTCGAGCGCGAGACCCTGTGGGACCGGACCGAGGGCGAGGAGCGCGTGTGGCGCATGCGCTTCGTGCCCGATCAGGAGCTCCCCAAGATGGTCGCCAGCGCGGTGGGCACCAACAAGCTGGTCTATGAGCAGGAGTCCCGCCTCGACGCCGCGCAGACCCTGCACTGGGAGGTCTTCCCCGCCGTCGTCCCCGACAAGGTGACGTCCAAGGGCACGATGAAGGCCCTGCCCGTCTCCGGCGGGGTCGACCGGGTGGTGGACGGCGAGATCACCGTCCGCATCCCGCTGGTGGGCGGCCGCATCGAGAAGGCCATCCACAAGAGCGTCCTCGACTCCTACGAGCGCGCCTACGAGGTGAGCCTCACCTGGCTGGACCAGCGGGGCCTGCGCCTCTGATGCCCGGGCCACGGCTGCTGCTGGGCCTCCTCGCCGCCCTCCCGGCACACGCCGGACCCACCGGCCCCTTCCCCGACTGCGGCCCCGACGACCGCGACGCCTGCCCGGTGGAGCTGGGCTGGACCGACTGGAGCTGGATCCCCGAGGGCTCGGTGGACACGGTGCGAGCCGACGAGCGGGATCTGGGCTCGGGGGTGGGGCTGGACCGGGCCCTCCGCACGGCCTCGGGACGGTGGGAGGTCACCGTCGCGGTGCTGGACAGCGGCATCGACTGGGCGGACCGGCAGGCTGCCGACAAGGTGCGGCTGAACGCCGGCGAGCTGCCCGCCCCGCTCGGCGCCGACGGGGCGCCCGTGCCCGATGGCGATCTGGACGGCAATGGCATCCTGGACATCCGGGACTACGCGGAGGACCCGCGGCTCGACCCCGAGGCCGGCGTCGACCGGGCCGACACCCACCTGGACCCCTCCGACCTCATCGCCACCTTCTCGGATGGGGTGGACGACGACGGCAACGGCTACGTGGACGACATCGCAGGGTGGGACTTCTTCGAGCACGACAACGATCCCGACGCCAGCTACGAGGTCGGCTACTGGGACCACGGTACCGGGGTCATGCGCTCGGCCGCGGCCTGGGCCGACGACGGGGGCAGCCTGGGGGCGTGCCCGGACTGCAGCATCCTGCCCATCCGGGTCGGCGAGGCCTTCATCACCGACGGCGATCGGGTGGCGCTGGCCCTGGGCTTCGCCGCCGACCACGGGGTGGCCTCGGCAGCGCTGGCCATCGGCGGCCTCTCCCACCCCGAGGCCGCCGACGCGGTGGCGGCCCACGCCGCCGATGCGGGCGTGGTGCTGGTGGGCGCCGCCGGCGACGAGAACACCTGGCACCGCAACCAGCCCGCCGTCGCCGATCCCTTCCTGTTCGTGAAGTCCGTCCGGGCCCTGGATCGGAACGAGCGGGGCGGCGCCCGGACCTACCTGGCCACCTGGCACTGCAACAACGTGGGCCCCCGCCTCGACGTGGTCGCCCCGGCCTCGGCGTGCGCCACCGGTGCGGTGGCCCGCATCGCCGGCCTGGCCGGGCTCC
The DNA here is from genome assembly GCA_964586865.1 of uncultured Enterobacteriaceae bacterium. GTDB lineage: Bacteria > Myxococcota_A > UBA796 > UBA796 > REDI01. The sequence continues at coordinate 7,580 of CAZPJM010000004.1, read as the reverse complement.
TCACCGACGCCACCCTCCGCGCCGGCCTCGAGCCCGACGCCGCCACCCTGCGCAGCCTGCTCCGCGCCACCGCCACCGATGTGGCCTTCTCCGAGGCCGAGTCCGCCGAGCTGGCCCTGCTCCCGGCCCGGGAGGGCTGGGACGCCTTCCACGGCTACGGCCGCGTGGACATCGGCGCCGCGGTCGACGCCCTCCGGGACGGCCCGCCCCCCACCGCCGACCTCACCGGGCCGGCGTGGTTCGCCTTCGCCGAGGGCCCGGTCGAGGTCCGCGGGCGCGTGGACGGCGCCGGGGTGGGGTGGGTGCTCGAGCACGGCCTCGGCCCCGAGCCCGACGCCTGGACCGAGGTGGCGCGCGGTGACGGGCCGGCCGAGGGCATCCTGGCCACCGTCGAGCTGCCGACGCCCCAGGTCGCCCCGCCGCGCCTGCTCTCCCGGGACGACACCTTCCTCGACCGCTTCGCCCGCGCCCACGAGCCCCTGGTGCAGCTCCGGCTGCGGGTCACCGACGATCTGGGCGCCACCGCCGAGGATCGCACCGGCGTGTGGGTCCACGACGATCCGGACCGGCTGCCCGGCTTCCCCCTGCGCCTCGGCGGCTCCCTCGACAGCGCCCCCAACCTGGCCGATCTGGACGGCGATGGGGTCTTCGAGATCCTCCAGGCCAGCGCCTCGGGGGCGGTCCACGCCCTCGACGGAGCCGGGGTCCCCCTGCCCGGCTGGCCCGCCTTCACCGAGACCCACCCCCACGTCCCCGACAGCGCCACCTGGCGCGCGGTGCCGCCCCTCCGCGAGGGCCTCCTGGCGACCCCGGCGGTGGGGGATCTGGACGGCGACGGCCGCCCCGAGGTGGTGGTGGCGGGCCTCGCCGGCCGCATCTACGCCTGGCACGCCGATGGTCGGCTCGTCGACGGCTTCCCCCGCGACCTCTCCACCCGACAGCGCCCCCTCCCGCCGGCCCACGCCTGGGACCCGGCCATCCTCGGCAGCCCCGCCCTGGTCGACGTGGACGGCGACGGCGACCTCGAGATCGTACAGGGCACCGGCGAGCAGCAGCTCTGGGTCCTGGACGGCGACGGCACCCCCCTCTCCGGGAGCCCCCTGGACCTCTGCGACCCCGACACCTGCGGCGAGACCGGCGCCCGCATCCTGGCGCCTCCCGCGGTGGGCGACGTGGACGGCGACGGCGATCCGGACGCCATCATCGCCACCGGCGAGGTCCCGCCGGGCGCCGCCGGGGTCGTCCACCAGATCGACCTGCGCACCGGCGCGGTGGTGCGGAGCCTCCGGCGCACCGGTCTCCTCAACGACACCCTCCTGCCCGTGATCGGAGAGGGCCACCCCGCCCCCGTCGCCCTCACCGATCTGGACGGGGATGGGGACCGGGAGATCTCCTCGGCCCCCATGCTCTCCGCCGCCGCCCCCCTGCACCACGACGATACCGAGGCCCTCCCACTGCAGTACGGCGCCGCCAGCCATGGCCTGGCCGCCACCTACACGGGCGCGGTCTCGGTCCAGATGATCCACGCCCCGGCCTGGGGCGACGTGGACGGCGACGGCATCGACGACCTGGTCGTGGGCGTGGCCAGCGCCGACTACCTGGTGTCGCTGGCCCAGACCCGCACGGTGCCCCACCAGCACGGCGTGTTCGCCTGGTCGGGCGCCACCGGCGTCTCGCTCCCCGGCTTCCCCCAGCAGGTGGACAGCGTGGCCTTCCTGACCGCGCCCGCCCTGGCCGACGTGGACGGCGACGACGACGTGGACGTCCTCTTCACCAGCAGTGGCCACTGGCTCTACGCCGTCGACGCCGAGGGCGAGCCGGCCGCGGGCTTCCCCCGCTTCCACGGCGGCTGGGCGATGGGCGGCCCGGTCGTGGGCGACATCACCGGAGATGGGCGCCGCGAGGTGATCCTGGCCACCCGCGAGGGGCTGCTCTTCGCCTGGCGCACCGAGGCCCCGGCCGACGGGCCCGCCCAGTGGCCACGGCCGCGTCACGACCCGGCCCTCACCGGCGATGCCACCACCGCCCTGCCGGTGCAGGCCGGCCCCCCGGTGGGGGAGGAGCGGGAGGGCTGCGGGTGTGCATCCCCGGGCGCCGGCGCGAGCTGGCTCGCCCTGCTGGGCGGCCTCCTGCTGGTGCGGCGCCGGCGCGCCTGAGGGGCTCAGGCCTCCTCGACCTCGATGGAGACGGTGCCCTCTACGGGGCTGTCCAGGCTGTTGGCCACCACGCAGTACTTGTGCGCCTTCTGGAACATGGTGCGGAGCTTGTCCTGGTCCGTGCCCGGACCGACGCGCACCGTGGCGTGCAGCGAGATGGTCGTCACCCGCCGCCGATGCCCCTCGAAGACCTCGACCGGGAGCTCGGTGGTGGCCTCGACGTGGCGGACATCCAGGCGGGTCTTCCGGGCCAGCGCCAGGAAGGTGAGCAGGTAGCAGTCCGAGACCGCCGCCCCCAGGAGGGTCTCGGGGTTCCAGCGCGTCCCGGAGCCGCCCCACCGGGTGGTGGCCCCGACCTCGAGGGGCTGGGCGACCTCGGCGGTCTCGATGGTGGCGTGGCGGGGGTAGTCCTCCTGGTCCAGACGGCCGGACCAGCGGTAGACGGTGCGATGCGTGGGCATGGAGACCTCCGGGTGGGGCTCCGCCTATCCCTTGTCACCCTCGCCGTCGGCGGCGTCCGGGTCCTCGGCCGCCTTCTTCTTGCGGCGGCCGATCCGCACGCGACCCTCGGAGGCGGCGACGCCGAAGAGGTCGTCCAGGCCACCGCCACCGCCGGGCTTGGGCAGGCTGCGGTCGGGCGGTGCGCTGGGGGGCTTGGGCTTGGGGGGGGTGCGATCCACCGGTGCAGAGGGCCGGGAGGCCGGGCTGGCCGGGGGCTCGGGCGCCGCGGCGGGCTCGGGCGGCGACTCCGGCACCGCCTCGGACGCGGCGGGAAGCGGCTTGCCATCCGGACCCATCCGGGAGGGGAAGCGGTGCTCCAGGGGGATGTCCTTGGGCTTCTGACGCGGCGGCGGTGGCGCCCGGCCCGCGGCGTAGCGCCGCTTGGCGGGGTCGGGTCGGTTCAGGTCCTCGCCGGTCTCGGGATCGATCCGGGGCACCCGCCGCGCCTCGATGGGGACGTCCTTGGCCTTCTGACGGGGCGGTGGGGGTGCCCGGCCCGCGGCGTAGCGGCGCTGGCGCGGGTCGATGGGCGCCTCGTCCTTCTTGGCGTGGGGATCCACCCGCGGCGGGCGCCGCATCTCGATGGGCAGGTCCTTGGGCGCGGCGCGGGGCTTGGGGGGGGTGCGACCGGCGGCGTAGCGGCGCTCCTCCGGCGGGATGGGCCGCTTGGGCGCCGGCTCCGGGTCCTGCTCGGGCAGGCCGAAGGCCCCCCCCTGCGAGGTCCGGACCCGGCCGCTCTTGGAGACGCTGGCCCGGCGCCGGGCGGACTTGGCGGGGCGGGGCACCGGGGTGGGTGCCGGGCCGTCGGCAGGCTTCGGAGAGGGCTGGGAGGCCTGGGGCGCACGTCGCTGCGGAGCCGGCGCGGGAGTGGGCGCCGGAGCCTCGGTGGGCTGGGGCGTGCTCCGGGCCGCCTCCCGGGCCTTCTGGGCGGCCCGCGCCCAGTCCGGCACGTGATCCTCGGCGGCCTTCTTCCGGCCTTCGGGGGTGGCCTGGTCGATGCGGACGAACCGGCCGGCCGCGTAGACCCCGCGCTGCTTCGGCGGGACCTTCCGCTTCGGCAGGTCCCACGGATCCTCCCCGTCGACCCGCTCCCACAGCCGGCGGCTGTTGCCGACCGGACGGCGCAGGTGGCGCCGCATCACCGAGGTGCCGAAGCGCTCGCTCCCCGGGACGTGCTGCTCGAGTGCCCGCTGCTGCAGCAGCTCCTTGGCCGTCAGGCGCTCGGCCGCATCCGCCCCGCCCGGCGCCCCCCCGTCCGAGGCCTCGCCCGAGGCCTCGCCCGAGGCC
>CAZPJM010000004.1:0-3536 GCA_964586865.1 uncultured Enterobacteriaceae bacterium | reverse complement strand
CCGAGGCCCTTCCGGAGGCGCCATCGGAGGGCGCACCCTCGGCCGCTCGCTCGTCGTCGTGCTCCGCCATGGACCCCTCGCCTGTGGGGCGGCCTCGCCACCCCGGTTGCGGCTGGCCGGACCCGATTGTACGGGGGGGCGTCCGCGGCGGCGAGCCCGCGGCCAGGGAGGCGGTGGTGCACGTCCTCGACGAGCTCGAAGCGCGTGGCTTCGTCCAGCAGACCACGGGGCTCGACGCCCTGCGGGCCCACCTGGACGCCGGACCCGTCACCTTCTACGTCGGCATCGACCCCACCGCCGACTCCATGCACGTGGGCCACACCATCCCGCTCATGGCGGCCGCCATCCTCCAGCGGGCCGGGCACCGGCCCATCGTGGTCATGGGCGGGGGCACGGCCATGGTGGGCGATCCCTCGGGCAAGACCGAGATGCGGCAGCTCATCGACCGGGACACCATCCGCGCCAACATCGCCGGGATCCGGGCCCAGTGCGAGGCCCTCCTCGACCTGGACGGCACCCGCGGCCTGGTGGTGGACAACGCCGGGTGGATCTTGGAGCTCGGCTACATCGACTTCCTGCGCGAGATCGGCCGCCACTTCTCGGTCAACCGGATGCTGGCGGCCGAGGCCTACAAGCAGCGGCTGGAGCGGGGGCTCTCCTTCATCGAGTTCAACTACCAGCTCCTGCAGGCGTACGACTTCCTGGTCCTGTTCCAGCGCCACGGCTGCACCCTGCAGATCGGCGGCGACGACCAGTGGGGCAACATCCTCGCGGGCACCGACCTCATCCGGCGGGTCGCCGGCCACGAGGCCTCGGCCCATGCGCTCACCTTCCCGCTGGTGACCACGGCGTCCGGGGCCAAGATGGGCAAGACCGCCCGGGGCGCCGTGTGGCTGGATCCGGCCCGCACCGCCCCCTTCGACTTCTTCCAGTACTGGGTCAACCTGGACGACCGCGATGTGGGGCCCATGCTCCGGCGCTTCACGACCCTTCCGCTGGATCGGATCCAGGCGCTCGAGGGCCTGACCGGCAAGGCCATCAACGAGGCCAAGCGGGAGCTGGCCCATCACGTCACCGCCCGGATCCACGGCCAGGAAGCCGCCGATCGCGCCCTGGACGCGGCGCGCGCCATGGTGGCGGGTGAGGCCGCCGCCGAGCTGCCCACCCACGTCCTCTCCCGGCGGGATGGCCTGGACCTGGTGACCGTCCTTGCCGACGCGGGGCTGGTCAAGAGCAAGAGCGCCGGGCGACGGATGATCCAGCAGGGCGCCGTCCGCGTGAACGGCGAGCGGATCCAGGACACCGCCGCCCCGTTCGACCCGGCGTGGCTGGGCGACGAGGGCGCGGTGGTGCGGGTCGGCAAGAAGCGGGCGGCCCGGGTGGTGGAGGCCCGGCCCACCGACGGGTGACCCAGGCGGGGATGCGCGCACGCGCCGCCGGGCCGGCGCCAAGTCGCCAGGGGCCGCGACCACGCGGGCACCTGCGCCCCGCGATGGGTGGGGTTCCTGACACACCCCTGACGGTTTCCCACTGCGACCTCGTCCACGCCGCGGCATCGTGCGCCCCTTGGGTTCCGCCTCCCGCGCGGAGCCCGCCACCGCCCCACCGCGGGACGACAGGTGCAACCTCTCGCCTCCCGTGACATGTTGACGAACCGAAGCGGTCACCCGGCCGCCCCCCACAGCCCCGGAGGCGTCGCCATGCGCGCTCAGCACCTGCTCATCGCCCTGCTCCCCCTCGCCCTCGTCGCCTGTGATGCCGACGACGACGGTCTCTCCAACAGCGAGGAGGAGGAGCTCGGCACCGATCCCGAGGTGGCCGACACCGACGGCGATGGCCTCTCCGACTTCGACGAGGTCGAGACGCACGGCACCGACCCGCTCGTCGCCGACATGGACGAGGACGGCTTCGACGACGGCGAGGAGATCGCCGCCGGCACCGACCCCTCCGACTGGATGTCCTACGAGCGCACCACCGACGGCCGCTGGCCCGACCTGTCCGGGTACGCCGAGGGCACCCCCGCCCGCTGGGCCGTCGGTGAGCGCGTCCCCGACTTCACCGCCACCGATCAGTTCGGGCAGCAGATCACCCTCGAGCAGTTCTACGGCAACGTCATCCTGGTGGACTTCGGCGCCGGCTGGTGCGGGCCCTGCCGCCAGGTGGCCGTCACCGCCGAGGACATGTACCGCCAGCGCGCCGACGACGGCTTCCTGATCATCCACTACATGATCGACGACAACTCCAACACCGGCGCCATCGAGGACGGCACCTTCGTGGCTGCCTGGGCCGACCAGTACGGCCTCACCTTCCCGGTGGTCAGCGACGACAGCCGCGCGGCCTTCAGCGACGCCGCCCGGAGCGGCCTGTACCAGGGCGGCATCCCCTTCATGGCGCTGCTGGACCAGGAGCTCAAGGTGGTCCAGGGCGGCACCGGTGCCGGCGCCGAGGGCCAGCTCAAGGCCCAGGCCGACATCCTGCTCGACCAGTAGCGCCCGTCGCGCGGACGGCACGGACGGGTCGAGCGGCTTCCCGAAGGCCGGTCCCACGGGGCCGGCCTTCGTTGTTGTATCTTGGCGGCCGAATAGCCTTTCCTTCGCCACCTGGGAGTCCGGGCCATGCTGAACCGTGCGAGCCTCTGCGCCGTCCTGCTCCTCTCCAGCCTCGGCTGTACCTCCAGCGGCGATGACCCCGACGGCGGGTCCGACACCGACCTCGATCCGAACCTGGACAGCGATGCCGACGGCATCCCGGACGTGCAGGAGCTCGAGGACGGCACCGACCCCGACGATCCCGATTCCGACGACGATGGGCTGTCCGATCTGGAGGAGGCCGAGGCGGGCACCGACCCGCTCCAGGCCGACAGCGACGCAGACGGTCTCGACGACGGCGACGAGCTCGTCGCCGGCACCGACCCGCTCCAGGCCGACAGCGATGGGGACGGCTTCAACGACGGCGAGGAGGTCGCCGCCGGCACCGACCCCACCGACTGGATCTCCTACGAGCGCACCACCGACGGCCGCTGGCCCGACCTGTCCGGGTACGCCGAGGGCACGCCCGGCCAATGGGCCATCGGGGAGCGCGTCCCCGACTTCACCGCCACCGATCAATTCGATCAGCAGGTCACCCTGGAGCAGTTCTACGGCAACGTCATCCTGGTGACCTTCGGCGCCGGCTGGTGCGGGCCCTGCCGCTCCATCGCCCAGCGCGCCGAGGACCTGTACCGCGATCGCGCCGACGACGGCTTTCTGGTCATCCACTACATGGTCGACGACGACACGTTCGACCAGACGGTGGACGACCCGACCTTCCTGGCCGCCTGGGCCGACCAGTACGGCCTCACCTTCCCGGTGGTCCACGACGACACCCGGGGCGCCCTCACGAGCGCGCAGCAGACCGGGCTCTTCCAGGGCGGCATCCCGTTCGTCGTCCTCCTCGACCGGCAGCTGCGTGTCTCCGAGGCCGCGACCGGCTCCGGTGCTGACGAGACCGTGAGGCCACGGGCCGACGTGCTCCTCGACCAGTAGGTCCCCCCCCCC
>CAZPJM010000003.1:18579-61080 GCA_964586865.1 uncultured Enterobacteriaceae bacterium | reverse complement strand
TGGCCGGCCCGCCGCCCGGACCGTCCCGCAGGCTGCGCTCCAGGGCCTCGAGGCGCCCGACGAGCGGGCCCAGCGGCTGCACCGGGCGGGTGGTGGCCAGGCGCGCGACGGCCATGTCGAGGACGATCCGAGGGCGGGCGGCGCGGGACACCTGATCGTGCACGTCCAGGACGGCCGAGAAGAGGCGGGAGAGCTGCTCGGCCGGAAGCTCGCCCACCACCTCGGCGAGGCGCGCCACCTCGTCCTCGGGCAGGTCCACGAAGCGCCGGGCGTCCGGGGCGAGGCGCAGGAAGGTGGCGTGCCGCAGGGCCTCGAGGATCTCCTCGGTGAAGACCGAGAGCTCGTAGCCGTAGCCGTAGACCCGGTCGATGGCCTCGAGGCAGGTGGCCGGCTCGCCGCGGAGCAGGCCCCCCAGGAAGCCCAGGACCAGGTCCCGGTCGATGAGGCCCAGGGTCTCGGCGATGGCGCTCTCGTCGAGGGACGCGCCGCCATGGGCGATCACCTGGTCCAGCAGGGACTGGGCGTCGCGCATGGAGCCCTCGCCGGCGCGGGCGATGAGCCGCAGCCCGTTCCGGGGGATCTCCACCCCCTCCTTGGCGGCGATCTCGGCCAGGCGCTCCACGACCTTGGGGACGGGGATCCGCTTGAAGTCGAAGCGCTGCACCCGGGAGAGGATCGTGTCGGGGATCTTGTTGGGCTCGGTGGTGGCGAAGATGAAGACCACGTGGGGCGGCGGCTCCTCGAGGGTCTTGAGCAGCGCGTTGAACGCCCCCTTCGAGAGCATGTGGACCTCGTCCACCAGGTAGATCTTCCAGCGGCCGCGGGTGGGCGCGTACTGGACCGCCTCGCGGATCTCGCGCACGTCCTCGACCGAGTTGTTGGAGGCGCCGTCGATCTCGAGCAGGTCGGGGCTGGTCCCCTGGGCGATCTCCACGCACGAGGTGCAGATCCCGCACGGGGTCGCGGTGGGGCCCTGCTCGCAGTTCAGCGACCGCGCCAGGGCCCGGGCGGCGGTGGTCTTGCCGACGCCCCGGGCCCCGGTGAACAGGTAGGCGTGGTGGATCCGCTCGCCCTCGATGGCATTGCGCAGGGTGCGGGTGACGTGCTCCTGCCCAACAATCTCGTCGAAGGTGGCCGGGCGGTACTTCCGGGCGATGGCGAGGTAGGTCACGGCGAGGGGCTCCCTGGCGACACCCCACCGTAGCCCGGCGCGACCGGGCGGTCCGTGCCCGGGCGAACCGGCTCACGCTCTCCGGCGGGTCGACCGGCGAGGTGTGCCTCCACGGAGTACGCAACCGGCAGTGCGTCGCGCCTGACCTCCGCCCGGGAGCCCCCATGTCCCTCGAGCCCTCGACCCTCGACCCCACCGAGGCGCAGGCCCTGCGCGACGCCCTCACCGGCCCGCTGCCGTCCATCCCGAGCCGCTTCTTGTACGACGACCACGGCAGCGAGCTGTTCGAGGCCATCACCCGCCTGCCCGAGTACTACCAGACACGTACCGAGCTGGCCATTCTCGAGGCCCGCGCCGACGACATCATCGCTGAGGCCGCGCCGCGGCACCTGGCCGAGCTGGGCTCCGGGGCCGGCCGCAAGATCGGCCTGCTCATCGAGGCCCTGCTCCGTCGCCAGGGCTGCCACAGCCTGGCCCTGCTCGACATCAACGCCACCTTCGTGGCGACCAGCGCCGAGACGCTGCGCGCCCGGTACCCGGGGCTCGTGGTCCACGAGGTGGTGGGGCGCTTCACCGAGGACCTGGACCGCCTCGGTCCGGGCGGCGGTCCGGACGCCGGTCGGATGATCGTCTTCTTCGGGAGCACCCTGGGCAACTTCCACCCCGAGGCCACCGTCCCGTTCCTGCGGCGCCTCGCCGCCCTGACCGGCGCGGAGGACAGCCTCCTGCTGGGTCTCGACCTGGTGAAGGACCCGGCGGTCCTCGAGGCCGCCTACAACGACCGCCAGGGCATCACCGCCGCGTTCAACCGGAACATCCTGCGCGGCTTCAACCGGGCCACCGGGGCGGACTTCGACCCGGAGCGCTTCGCCCATCGGGCCTTCTACGACCCCGAGAACGCCTGGATCGAGATGCGACTGCGCGCCACCGCCCCCCAGCGGGTCCACGTGCCCATCCTGGACCTGACCCTGTCCTTCGACGCGGGGGACGAGATCCGCACCGAGATCTCCTGCAAGTACACCCGCGAACGCATCGACCGCTACGCCGCCGAGGCGGGGCTGCGCGTCGCGGGGTGGTACACCGACGACCAGCAACGGTTCGCCCTGGCCATGCTCCGGAGTGCCGCCCCGTGACCGACCTCGATGCGCTGCTCGCCCCCGTCTGGGACCGCTCCGACCGCCTGTTCGGGATGCTCACCCCCGAGGCCCTGCGCACCCGGGCCCTGCCCCTCCGCCACCCGCCCATCTTCTACCTGGGGCACCTGCCGGCCTTCGCCTGGAACCACCTGGGACGGGGGGTGCTGGGCGAGGACCCCGTCGACGCCACCTTCGAGGAGCTCTTCGAGCGTGGCATCGACCCCCTGGACGACGCGGCCGCCGAGGACGCCACCATCGAGGGCTGGCCCCCGGTCTCCGACATCCTGGCCTACCGGGATCGGGTGCGGGAGCGCGTCCGCGAGGTGGTGCCCACGCTGGCCGACCGGGCCGCCGACGATCCCCTCGCCGAGGGGGATCGGGTGCTGCACCTCATCGCCGAGCACGAGCTCATGCACCACGAGACACTGCTCTACATCCTCCAGCGGATGGCGCCCGCCCGCCTGCGGCCCGATCCGGTCGTCCGCCCCCTCCAGACCGGCGGCGATGTGCGGCCTCCGCGGCGGGTGCCGGTGAAGGGGGGCCCGGCGCGGCTGGGCACCCGCCTGGACCAGGTGCCCTTCGCCTGGGACAACGAGCTCGGTCCCAACGAGGTCGCGGTCGAGACCTTCCTGCTCGACGATCTGCCGGTCACGGTGGGGCGCTACCGGGCCTTCATCGAGGACGGGGGCTACCAGACGGCCGGGCTGTGGGACGACGCCTCCTGGGCCTGGCGCATCGACGAGGGCCTGGAGCACCCCCGGTCATGGCGCCGCGCGGGCGATGGCTTCGAGGTGCGGAGCCTGTTCGCGTGGCATCCCGCCGAGCAGGTGGGCGGCTGGCCGGTCCTGGTGAGCCACGCCGAGGCCCTCGCCTACGCCCGGTGGAAGGGCGGGCGCCTCCCCACCGAGGCCGAGCTCCAGCGCGCCGCCTACGCCGACGACGGGCGCCCCTTCCCCTGGGGCGACGCCGCGCCCACCCTCCGGCGGGCCAACCTGGGCTTCCGCTCCGGGGGGCTCCGCCCGGTGGGGCGCTCTCCCGACGGCCGTGGGCCCTTCGGCCATCACGACCTGGTGGGCAATGCCTGGCAGTGGACCGACACGGCCTTCGGGCCGCTGCCCGGCTTCGATGCCTGGATCCGGACCTACCCCGGCTACTCCCAGGACTTCTTCGATGGGGCCCACCGGGTGGTGTTCGGCGCCTCCTGGGCCACCGACGACCGCCTCGCCCGACCCAGCTTCCGCAACTGGTACCAGCGCCACTACCCCTACGTCTTCGCCACCTTCCGGCTGGCGTGGGACTGACCCCAGCCCCCCCGCGAACGGTCGGGCCGTCGCCCTACCAGCCCCGCAGGCGACTCTCCTCGCGGCGGTACAGCTCCATGGCCTCGATGACCACCTCGAGCGCCCGGTCGTGGCCCCGGAAGGCGTCCACCTCGACCGTCTTGCCCTCCAGGTCCTTGTAGGTCTCGAAGAAGCGCTGGATCTCGCGGAAGAGGTGGGCCGGCAGCTCGGCGATGTCGCGGTAGACCGCCATGGAGGGGTCGGTGGTGTGGACGGCGATGATCTTGTCGTCCCGCTGGCCCTCGTCCATCATGTGCATGACCCCGATGGCCCGGGCGGAGAGGATGGAGAGGGGGCTGACCGACTCGGTCCCCAGCACCAGCACGTCCAGCGGGTCGTTGTCGTCGCAGTAGGTGCGCGGGAGGAAGCCGTAGTTGCAGGGGTAGATGACCGAGCTGTAGAGCACCCGGTCCACCCGCAGCAGCCCGCTCGGCTTGTCGAGCTCGTACTTGACCTTGGAGCCGCGCGGGATCTCGATGACGACGTTGAAGCCGTCCGAGGCATGGTGGACGTCGTTGGGAAGGTCGTGCCAGGGGTGGGCCACGGGGGCCTCCGGGGCGGGCGGTGGAGGACCGGCTACACCGCGGGCCAGTCGTGGTCGACCGCGTGCAACCACGCGTCCAGGATGAAGAGCGACCAGAGCTGCAGGGCGGCGCCGGGGGCCCGGGCCACCCGCTGCTGGAGCTGGCGCAGGGCCTCGGGGCGGAAGAGCTCGTCGCGGGCCTGGAGGCGCTCCACCCGCTCCACCAGGAAGAGGCGACCCGGCCCGGCGAGCCAGGCGTCCAGGGGGGTGGGCAGCCCGCGCTTGGGCCGACGGACCAGGGTCGGGGGCAGGACCCCCTGCAGCACGGCCTGCAGGGGCCAGCGGGTCCGCAGGTTGCCCCCGCTCCGCCGCACCTTGAAGGTGCCCGGCAGGGCCGCCGCGGCCTCGACCACGTCCCGGTCCAGGAGCGGGAAGCGCACGTCCAGGCCGGCCGCGGCGGCGGTGCGATCGGCCCGGACCAGGGACTCCTCCCGGAGCCACGAGCAGAGGTAGGCGTGGAGCACCGCGTTCACCGGGTCCGTGTCCAGATCCTCGTAGAACCGGACCAGGACGTCGTGGCGGACCCAGGGCCGCACCCGGTCGGCGTCGGCGAGGAGGGAGGCCCGCTCGTCGGCGTCGAAGAGCCTGGAGCCCCCGAGCTCGAGGGCGAGCCCGAACAGCCCGGCCTGATCCACCGGTCCATGCCCGGTGAGGACGTGGGAGACGGGATGGCGGAGCCGGCGGGGCATCCGCCGGACCAGGCTGCTCCGGCGCAGGCCGCGGGTGGCGGCGTCGAGCATGCGCCCGCCGAAGAGCTCCTCGGAGCCGTCGCCGGAGAGGACGACCCGGGCGTGAGTGCCGACCTCCTCGGCGAGGAGGAGCTGGAGGACGGCGGCGGGCGAGCCCACCGGGTGGCCGAGGGCCCGCACCGAGCGGTCGAAGGCGCCGGCCAGCTCGGCGGTGCCCACCACGCGCTCGTGGTGCTCCAGGCCCAGCAGGCGGGCCACCCGTCCGGCGAAGGGGGTCTCGGGGTTGGGATCGTCGGCGAAGCCCATCGTGAAGGAGGGCAGGGTGCGGTGCAGGCTCCGGGCGGCGGCGGCGATGGCGGTGGAGCCCAGACCCCCGGACAGGTAGAGCGCCGCCGGGGCCCCGTCGGCGAGGCGGCGGCGCACCGACTGCTCGAGGAGCTCCTGCAGGCGGGGGACCACCTTGGCGGCGCTCGGGCGCTCCGTCCCGGGCCGGGCATAGGGGATCCGCCAGTAGCGCCGGCGGGTGAGCCCGTCGCGGCGCAGGCGGAGCCACTGGGCGGGCTCTACCTGCTTGATGGCGCGCAGCAGGGTCCGCGGGGCGTGGACCACCCGGAACGAGAGGTACTCGGCGAGGGAGCGGCCATCCAGGTCCCGGGGCACCCAGGGCACCGCCAGCAGGGCGGGCAGCTCGCTGGCGAAGGCCAGCCGGTCACCCTGCCGACACCAGAACAGGGGGCGGATCCCCATGCGATCCCGCACCAGGTGCAGGGTGCGATCCCGCCGATCCCACAGGGCGGCCGCGAAGGCGCCGTCGAGGTGCTGGACCAGGCCCGTGCCCCACCGCCGCCACGCCACCGCCAGGGCCTCCACGTCGGTCAGATCGGTGCGGTCGTCGCCGGCGGCCAGGGCCACCTTGAGGTGGTCGTAGATCCAGCCGTCCAGCAGGACCACCAGGTCGTCCTCGACCAGGGGCTGGCGGGAGCGGGTGGGGACCACGGCCCGCCGCCGGCTGGCCAGGGCCGCCGGGCCCTCGATCCAGCGGCCCTCCCCGTCCGGCCCGCGGTGGGCCAGGCGCGCGCTCATGGCGGCGAGAACCCGCGGATCCGGCGGATCGCCCTCCAGGTGCAGCATGCCGGCGAGCCCACCCACGCGCCCCTCCGAAGGCCCTGCCGTAGCCGACTTCACCGCTCCATGCCGCCCCGGCTGTCCACGGCTACAGTCCTGGCGTGCCTCTCCGCCTCTCCGCAGCCCGCAGCTACTCCTTCCTCGCCGTGGTTCTCGCCGCGGTGCTCCTGTCGGGCTGCCTGCCCCGCACGGCGCGGCGCCGGGTCGAGACCGACCTGGTGGCCGACATCTCGGTCGAGGGCCTGGACGGCTCGCCCACCGCCGAGAGCCGCACCCTCCTCCAGAAGCTCCCCGCGGTGAAGCGCTTCCTGCGGCCCGTCACCGAGGAGCAGGTCCGCTCGCAGCTCGGCCAGAGCCAGGGCGGGATCCTCTCCCGGCTCCCGGTCCTCAACCGCTTCGCCCGGGCGCCGGCCTTCGACCCGGACCTGCTCTCGGAGGACGCCCGGCGCATCGAGACCTGGCTCGCCCACCAGGGCTTCTTCGAGGGGCGTGTCGGCGGCTGGCGGGTCGACCGGGAGCGACCCCGCCGGTACCGCAAGGACGGCACCCTGCGCAAGGGCGGGGTGGTGGATCTCACCGTCCAGACCGATCTGGGCCCCCGCAGCACCGTCCGCGACGTGAAGGTGGTGTGGACCGACGAGCTCTCGAGCCCCTTCTGGCGCTCGAACCAGACCCGCACCCTCCGGCGGACCGGCTACGTCCAGCCGGGGGAGCCCTTCGAGCTCGGCCTGGCCGAGTCCACCCGCGAGGAGCTGCTCGAGCGGATCCGGGACCACGGCCACGCCTGGGGCGAGGTGGAGCTGATCATCGACGCCTACCCCGCCGAGGAGGTGGTGGATGTGACCTTCAAGGCCACCACCGGGCCCCCCACCGTCATCGAGCGGGTGGAGGTGAAGGGGAACGAGGACGTCCGCGCCACCGACATCCGCACCACCGTCCGGCTGGAGCCGGGCGCCCCCACCCGGGTCACCGACTTCCGCCAGGCCGAGCAGCGGCTGGTGGGCCTGGGGGTCTTCTCGGTGGCCACGGTGCAGCCCCAGCTCGGCGACGGGCCCCCCCCCGATGCGGGCGACGAGCCGGTGGGCGTGCCGGTGCTCGTCGAGGTGACCGAGGGGAGCTTCGGGACCTTCCGCGCCGGCGGCGGCGTGGTCTACGACGGCACCTCGGTGGCACCCCGGGTCTCGGGCGAGGTGCGGCACAGCAACCTGGATGGCCGGCTGATGCGCTTCGACGCCAGCGCCAACCTGGGCCTGGGCATCCCCATCGTGGGCGGGATCTCCGAGAGCCGGATCCTGGGGGGCTTCGACGTGGGCGTGACCCGCCGGCGGGTGTTCGGGGCGGGCTGGGACGGCAACGCCCAGGTGGCCTACCAGCGGGACCTGATCTCGGGGCAGCTCCTCCAGCAGCGCGCCCGGATCACCGGCGGCCTCACCCACCGCTTCACCGAGTCGGTGGTCTTGACGCTGGACCTCTCGCCGGAGCTGGTGCGGCTGGGCTCGGGCAACCCGTTCGACTTCAGCACGGCCGGCGATCTCTCCAGCGACGACAAGCTGCTCGCCGCGGCGACCTTCGGCCTCACCGGCACCGACCTGGACGAGGGGATCCGCACCTCCTTCCTGCTCACCACCGTCGAGGCGCGGCTGACCATCGACTGGCGGCGCGGCGCCGATGGCCAGGAGGCCAGCCTGGACCCCCGCAGCGGCTACTACTACGTGGCCGCCATCCGCCAGGCGGTGCCCCTGGGCGGCCAGGTGCTCGGCGACTACCGCTTCACCGACCTCTACGGCGAGGCCCGCTTCTACACCTCCCCCCTCATCGGGCGGGGCGGCCAGTCCCCCCTCACGCTGGCCCTCCGCGCCAAGGGGCGGTGGCTGCCCACGCCCGGGGGCCAGGGCTTCCAGCGCGAGGTGCCCTTCCCCGAGCGCGCCTTCCTGGGCGGCACCAACGACATG
This sequence comes from uncultured Enterobacteriaceae bacterium, assembly GCA_964586865.1. Lineage (GTDB taxonomy): Bacteria > Myxococcota_A > UBA796 > UBA796 > REDI01. The sequence continues at coordinate 53,084 of CAZPJM010000003.1, read as the reverse complement.
CGGGGCTTCCGCCTCAACAACGTGGGGCCCTACGACTGCATCTGCCTCACCGAGGAGTCCACCACCGGCGTGGGGGGGCTGTTCTCCGGCAACCGGGACGTCCCCACCCGCATCGAGGCCAACCCGACCTACCTGCCGCGCGGCGGCCGCTTCTCGGCGCTGCTCTCGGCCCAGGCCACCGTCCGGGATCGGGCGGGGCGCGGCGTCGCGCTCTTCACCGACGCGGGCGTCCTGGGCACCACCCTCCAGGATCTCATCCGCATCGACCGGACCCTGCGGTGGGACGTGGGGATCGGCTACCGCCAGGCGACGCCGGTGGGCCCGTTCCGCATCGACCTGGCCTTCCGCCCCGCCTACCCGGAGGACCTGGGCCCCATGCGACCCTCCGACCGGCCCGCCGATCCCGACATCGACAACCCCGCCTACTTCCGTGGCCGCACCTATGGCTGTGAGCCCATCCCCAATGGCCGGCTGCCGCGGCGGGTGCCCGGCCTGTTCATCTCGAACGACCTGGGACGGGAGCTGCCGCCGGTGATCGTCAACCTCTCCATCGGGATCGGCGAGGCGCTATGAGCGACGCCCCGCCCCCCGACGCCCCGGAGGGTGACCTCCCGGAGGGGCCCACCCCGGACCCACCCCGTCGCCGGAGCCGCTGGCTCCGGTGGCTGTGGCGCGGGGGCGTGGCGGTGGCCATCGTGGTGCTGATCCTCGCCATCGCCATCGCCGGCGGGGTCGGCTGGGCCCTCACCCCCGGTGGGCAGTCCTTCCTGAAGCGGCAGCTCACCACCGCCGTCGACGGGGCGATGACCGAGGGCTCCCTCACCGTGGGCCGGCTCGAGACCGATCTCTTCTCGGGCCTCACCCTCGAGGACGTGGTGCTCTCCGACGGGCAGGGGCGCCAGGTGGTGCGGGTGGGGCGGGCCGACGCCGGGCTGGCCCCGTGGGCGCTGCTCGTCTGGGAGGCGCGGGTGAGCCGACTCCACCTCCAGGACGTGGACGCCGATCTGCAGATGGACGAGGAGGGCCGCCTCGACGTGGCGGCGCTCTTCGGGGCCTACGAGCCCGCCGATCCGGATGCCCCGCCCTTTCAGGGCCTCCCCATCGACATCGTGGTCGACGACATCGCGCTCCTGGATGGACACATCCGCTTCCGGGGGGCGGGCCAGGACCTGGAGGTGACCGATCTGGGTCTGAAGGGCCGCTTCGTCGGTCGGGACAAGCGCTTCGAGGTCCAGGACGTGTCCCTGGCCGGAACCCTCCTGCGCCCGGAGCCGGGGGTGCTGGGGCTCGACGGGGGGCTCGTCTGGGACACGGACAGCCTGGACCCGGTGGACCTGACGGTGCGGGTCATGGACTCGGTGGCCCGGGTGGAGGGCCAGGCCCTGGACCTGGGGGCGTCGGGGGAGCGGCTGGACCTGCGCCTGGAGCTGGACCCCCTCGACCTGGAGGACGTGGACGCCTTCACCGGGGCGGGCCTGGCCGGGCGGGTCGGTGGCCCCATCACGGCGACCGGGCCCCTCTCGGACATCACCGTCGCCGGGAGACTGACCGGTCGGGACGGGACCGACGGGGAGCTGCGGGTGGCCGGGACGGTGGATGCGACCGAGCCATCCTGGGACGGCACCGTCGAGACCGATGGCCTGCGGGTCGATCACCTCTTGCCGGCCCTCGGTGACCCCCTGCCGCTCACCACCCGCATCGCGGTGGCGGGCTCGGGCAGCCAGTGGCCCGACGGCCTCGAGATGACCGGCCAGATCCGCGAGACGGCGCTCACCGCGTACGGCATCGAGGTGGACGCCCTGCGCGCCGACGTGGCGCTGCGCAATGGGGTGCTCGACCTGACCGGGCTGGCGGCCTCCGCGCCGGCGGCCGAGGTGACGGGCTCGGGGGCCTTCGATCTGCAGGGGGGCGCCCTGGTGCTGGATCTGGACGCCGCCGATCTGGACCCCGCCGCCCTCTCGGCGGTGGGGGCGCCGCCCGAGCTCGCCGGGACCACCGGCACCGCCTCGGCCCGGGTCCGCATCGATGCCTTTGCCGAGACCCCCACGGTCCAGGTGAGCGGCCGGGCCGACATCGCCCCGTTCCGCTACACCGCCGACGTCCGCGCCGACCGGGTCCGGGCCCGCTACACCGCCCGCGTGGAGGGCACCGACGTCACCGTCACCGCGCAAGGGCGGGCGTACGCCCTCGATGCCTACGGCGCCACCGTCGACACCGCCGAGGCCACCGACATCCGCGTGGCCGTACGGGAGACGGGTACCCGGCTCACCGGCCGCTTCACCGCCGAGGACCTGGCCTACGTCTTCGTCCCCGAGGCCGCCGCCGATGGGCTGGGGCGCGGGGTCGAGGCGTCGACGGCCGAGGGCCGGTGGGAGATCCGGGTCCCGGCCGACGAGACCGCCCCGCTGTCGGTGCTGGCCGAGGGGCGGCTGGGGCCCCATCGCCTGCTGGCCTACCCTGGCGAGGAGGGCACCTTCGAGGTCGACCTGCAGGGGGATCGGGTCGCGCTGCAGGCCGATCTCGACGCCACCGGCGCCCGACGCCTGGTCGACCTGGACGCGGTCCTCGACCTGGAGACCCTCACCTTCACCTTCGATCGCCTGTCGCTGGCGCCCGTCCCCGGGCAGACCTGGACCGCGGCCCCCGGGGCCACCTTCCGGGTCGACGGCGCCGGCATCGCCGAGGCCGACCTGACCCTGCGCAGCGCCGCCGGGACCCTGGACGTGAGCGGGACGGCGGGGCTCGAGGGCGAGCAGGACCTGGACCTGACCGTCTCGGCCCTCGACCTGGAGGCGGTGGGGGAGCTGATCCCGGCCTGGGTGAGCGGCTTGTCGGGCTACGGCGGAGCGGCCGTCAAGCTCCGTGGCACGGGCGCCCATCCCATGGTGTGCGGGACGGTGGAGGTGGCCGATCTGACCCTGGCCCTGCCCCCGGCCGAGGAGGACGGCGAGCAGGACGGCCAAGACGACGGCTCGAAGGACGGCGCGGACGACGGGGAGGACGGCTCGGACGACGGGGAGGACGGCGAGGAGGCGCCCCAGCCCACGCCGGTGGCCCGGGACCTGGGACTCACGCTGAACATCCTCGGCGGGCACGCCCGCACCCTCGAGGACTGCACCCGCCGCGAGGGGGTCGACCCCGCCACCACCCCTGGCCTCCTCGCGCTGTGGGGCCGGGTCGACTCCACGGGCGAGCCCATCCTGGACATGAAGGCCAACCTCCCCGTGGACCTCGCCTTCGACGCCCCCGGCCTCCGGGCCGATGGCCGGATCCAGGCCGACCTGGTGGTGCCCTCGGGGCGCCTGGGCCGCTTCCACCAGACCTTCCCCGCGATTCCGGACCTGCGGGGCCGCGCCTCCGGGCACCTGCAGGTCAAGGGCCGCCTCTCGGACCCGGACGTCCGGCTGGGGGCGGTGGCCGAGGTCCGCTCCGAGCAGCTCCAGGATCGATTCCGCCTCGAGGTCGATCTGGAGCGCGACGAGGATGGGATCCGCACCGCCCTGGGGGCCCTGGAGGGGCTCCGCCGGCGTGGCGAGCTGCTGGCCCGGGGCGAGGATCGGCTGGAGCGGGTCCTGGCCTGGGCCCTGGGCGAGGGCGAGGAGCCCGACTGGGACGATCCCACCGCCCTGCTGGACGGGCTGGTGGCGGATCTGGACCTGGTGGAGCTGCCCCTCGGCCCCCTGGTGGAGGCCCTGGACCTGCCGGTGGATCTGGTGGGCACGGTGCGCGGGGTGGCCCGGGCCCGGGGGCCGCTCATGAAGCCCGAGGTCTTCGTGGACCTGGCCGTGGAGGAGGGGCGGCTCGGGGAGGTCGAGGTGGAGCGGCTCGACCTGGAGATCGGGCGGGAGATCGGCGGTGACTTCCAGACGGGCACCCAGCGTCTCGGCTCGGCCCCCTCCGACGCCCCCGATCCGGGGGAGGGGCGCCTGGGCGTCCGCCTCGAGGGGCTGCTCCGGCACCTGGGCGACGATCCGGACGATCCGGAGGACGACACCGAGGGCAGACTGCGCATCGAAGGCGGGGTGCCGGTGGATCTGGACTTCACCGTGCCCCCCGAGGAGATGCTGGCGGGGGACATCGATCTGGAGGTGGATCTGGACGTGCCGCTGGCGGCCGTCACGGCGGTGGACCCGGGGCTCCGGGATGTGCGGGGGCTCCTCGAGCTGGACGGTCGCGTGGACGGGACCTTCGCCTCGCCCGAGCCCCACCTCGAAGCCGCCATCAGCGAGGGGGCCCGGTTCACCTACCGGCCGCTGGGGCTCATCTGGCAGGACCTGGAGCTGGTCCTCACCTTGGACGCCGAGAAGGTGGTCCTCGAGAAGCTCACCGCCCGGAGCCGCCCATCGGGTCTGCTGGGCCGGGTCGGCGACAGCGGACGTCAGATCCTGGAGGGCGGGACGCAGGGGCGGGCCGATGGCCTGGAGGCATCCGGGGAGGCCACGCTCGAGGAGTGGAATGTCACGGACATCCAGGCCACCCTCTCCCTCGACCGGGTGCTGGTGGTGGACACCCCCGACCAGACCGTGCGCCTGTCCACCCCGGAGGCCCTGTCGGTGGGCGGCACCCTGTCCTTCCCCCGGGTGCGGGGCCAGGTGCGGGTCGACGAGGCCGATGTCTTCCTCGACTACGCCGCGGCCCTCGGCGGCGGTCCGGTGGACCTGGATCCGCGGATCGTGGTGCACCGCGACGGCTCCTCCGTCTCCACGCCCCCCGAGCCCCCGAGCCTCTTCGACGACGTGGACGTGGAGCTCGGGGTGGACCTGGGCCGGGCCACCCGGGGGCGCCTCACCATGCCGCTCGAGGGGCTGCAGTGGCTCGGCAACACCATCACCTCGCTGACCCGGGTGGATGTGCAGGCCCGACTGACGGGCGATGTGACCTATCGGCAGATCCCATGCCGGGAGCCGGGCCCCGCGGGCGAGCCGGTGCCGCGGCCGGCGGTCCAGGGCCAGTGCGGCCTCGCCCACCCGCGGATGCAGGGCGTCATCTCCATCGTCGAGGGCGACGCCCGGGTGGCGGCCAGCGAGTTCACCCTGAACGACAGCTCGGTGACCTTCACGGGCGGTGAGGTCTTCAACCCCAACCTGGACATCCAGGCGACCATGGGCGCCGAGGACGTGCAGCTCGACATGTCCATCACCGGCACCGCCTACGACCCCGAGGTCGACTTCTCGAGCCCGGACACCGACCAGATCTACCTGACCCTGCTGGCCGGTCGGCCGGTGGACGAGCTGTCCAGCCAGGATGCGGTGGCGCTCCTGACCAGCATCGCCTTCCAGGGCGTGCTGTCGGGGGTCAACCTGCCGGCGGTGAGCATCGCGCCCTCGGGGGAGGTGGAGGTCGGCCTGGCGGTCTCGCGCAGCATCTACGCCGAGGTCATCATCGCGGGCTCCCCCCGCCCCGACCAGAACAGCTACGAGCTGCAGGCCGAGTTCTCCCTCGTCGAGGATCTGCTGCTGCGCATCGGCAACGGCGACGTGGTGCCGTTCTGGGGCGACCTGCTCTTCGAGCAGCAGTTCGACTGAGGCCCGGAGGCTGGGTGCGCCCCGCCGCGCTACCCATCGGGGCCACGCCTGGAGGCCCCGTGAAGATCGTCTGCGCCTACTCCGGAGGGCTCGACACCTCCGTCATGGTCCACTGGCTCGGGGAGCGCTACGACGCCGAGATCATCACCTACACCGGCGATCTCGGGCAGGGCGACGATCTGGACGCCATCCGGGCCAAGGCCCTGCGCACCGGCGCCACCCGCGCCGTCGTGGACGACCTGCGGGAGCGCTTCGTCGAGGAGTTCCTCTGGCCCGCCCTCAAGGCCCACGCCCGCTACGAGGGCACCTACCCGCTGCACACGGCCCTCGGGCGGCCCCTCCTGGCCCAGCGTCTGTGCGAGGTGGCCGAGGAGTTCGGCGCCGACGCCATCGCCCACGGCTGCACCGGCAAGGGCAACGATCAGGTCCGGTTCGAGGTCGCCGCCCAGTGCCTGGCGCCCCACCTGAAGGTCCTCGCGCCCCTGCGGGAGTGGGAGCTGACCACCCGCGAGAAGGAGATCGCCTACGCCCGCGAGCGGGGCATCGAGATCCCCGTGACCCTCGAGAAGCCCTACTCCATCGACGAGAACATCTGGGGCTGCGCCATCGAGTGCGGGGAGATGGAGGATCTCTGGGCCGAGCCCCCCGCCGATGCCTGGCGCATGACCGCGGATCCCCGGTCCTGCACCCTCGAGAGCCGGGAGATCGTGCTCGGCTTCGAGCAGGGCGTGCCCGTGAGCCTCGATGGCGAGCACGTGCCCGCGGTGCTGCTGCTCGAGCGGCTCAACGCCCTGGTCGGCAGCTACGGCATCGGGCGCATGGACATGGTCGAGAACCGGGTGGTGGGCCTGAAGAGCCGCGAGGTCTACGAGGGCCCGGCGGCCCACGTGCTGCTGATGGCCCACGAGGAGCTCGAGCGGATCGTCCTCGATCGGGCCACGGCCACGTACAAGCGCCGCATCGCCGACGACTTCGCCACCCTGGTCTACGACGGGCTCTGGTTCGGGCCGCTCCGTCACGCGCTGCAGGCCTTCGTGGACCAGACCCAGCGCGCCGTCACCGGCGAGGTCCGGGTGCGCCTCTCGGCGGGCCGGGCCATCGTCACCGGGCGCCGGAGTCCCTACAGCCTCTACGATGATGGCCTCGCCACCTACAGCGACGGCGACACCTTCGACCGCGCGGCCGCCGAGGGATTCCTGAAGCTCTACGGCCTGCCCTACCGGACCTGGGGCGCGGTCCAGCGGCGGACCGGCGAGCACCCCGAGGAGTAGGCCGGGCCGCTTCAGCGTCGTCCCCGCCGGTTAGGCCTCGGCCCCGAGCCTGGAGGCGACGTGGCGCTGTGGGATGGACGGTTCAGCGGCGGGCCCGCCGAGGACATGGTGCAGTTCGGCCAGTCCCTCGACGTGGACCTGCGCATGTGGCGCGAGGACCTCGAGGGCAGCCGGGCCCACGTCCGGATGCTGGGCGAGGTGGGGCTCCTCGAGGCCGACGACGTGGCCGCCATCCTGGAGGGTCTCGACCGGGTGGGCGAGGAGCTCGCGGCCGGCAGCTACCGGCCCGGCCCCGAGCTGGAAGACGTGCACATGGCCGTCGAGGCGCGCCTCATCGAGCTGGTGGGCCCGGTGGGGGCCCGCCTGCACACCGCGCGCTCCCGCAACGATCAGGTCGCCACCGACGTGCGGCTGTGGATCCGGGGTGACGTGGGCGGCCTGCGCCACCAGCTCGTCGACCTGGTGGCGGCGCTCCTGGACCGGGTCGAGGCCGATGGGGACGTCCTCATCCCGGGCTTCACCCACCTCCAGCGGGGCCAGCCCATCCTCCTCGGTCACCACCTGCTGGCCTACGCCCACATGGTCTCCCGCGACGTGGCCCGCCTCGACGACGCGCTGCGCCGGAACGACGCCTGCCCCCTCGGCGCGGGGGCCATGGCGGGCACCCCCCACCCCATCGATCGGGACCGGACCGCGGCGTTGCTGGGCTTCCGGGCTCCGGTCCCCAACGCCATGGACGCCGTCGCGGCCCGGGACCACCTCACCGAGGTCGCCAGCGCCTGCGCCATCGCCATGACCCACATGAGCCGCATGGCCGAGGAGCTGGTGCTGTGGTCCTCGGCCGAGTTCGGGCTCGTCCGCATCGGCGAGGCCTACACCACCGGCTCGTCCATCATGCCCCAGAAGCGCAACCCCGACGCCGCCGAGCTCGTGCGCGGCAAGGCCGGTCGGGTCTTCGGGTCCCTCCAGGCGCTGCTCACCATGGTCAAGGGCCTGCCCCTCGCCTACAACCGCGACCTCCAGGAGGACCGCCAGGCCCTGTTCGACGCCGTCGACACCACCACGGCCTGCGCGCGGATCCTCGCCGGGCAGTGGCGGGACATGACGGTGCGGCGAGAACGGTACGAGGCCGCGCTGGAGGGCGACTTCCTCCTGGCCACCGAGCTCGCCGACTGGCTGGTCACCCGCGGCGTCCCCTTCCGCGAGGCCCACCACGTCTCCGGGCGGGTGGTCGGCTGGTGCGAGGCCGAGGGGGTCGACTTCACGGCGCTCACGGTGGAGCGCCTGCGCACCTTCCACGAGGCCTTCACCGACGAGGCCCTGGCCTGGCTCTCCCCACGGGCCGCCGCCGAGCGCCGCACCTCCCTCGGCGGGACCGCCCCCGGGCAGGTGCGCGCCCAGACCCGGGCCCTCCGGGCGTGGATCGCCGGTCGCGACGCCGACTGAGGGGCCCGATGCCCGGCTGGCGCGACCCGCCGTGAAGCCGCCGATCGGGCCTGATCACGGCGCCCGGACGGGCTGATCCGGGCCAGCGTCGTCGGGGGCAGGCGCCGGGACGGGCGCCAGGAGGAGGCTCGAGACGCCGTCGTGACCGGGCACCCAGCCCTTCGGGAGGGGCGGGGCGCCGGGGGGCAGGCCGGGGGTGCGGATGAAGGCGTGGACGGGCCCGGTGGCGCCGGCGATCCGGACGGTCACGCCCTCGGGCCCCGGGTGGCCCGCGAAGTGGACCTTCGGGCCGCGGGCGGGGATCCCGTCGAGCCACACGCGGGCCGCTCCGGGCGCCACCACGCCCACCTCGAAGGCCTCCGGAGGCGCGCGGAGCCGGAAGCGGAGAAGGCCGCCCGTGCGCGTGACCCGGTCCACGACAGCCCCGGCCCGCTCCCAGCGAGGGGCCCGGTCGAGGGTGGGCGCCAGGTGCAGCGGCGCGGCGGGCAGGCCCTCCCGACGGGCGCGCCAGGGCTCCGGGAGGGGGACGGGGCGGGGGAAGGTGACCGCCTGGCCCTGCCACCAGGCTCCGGCCGGGTCCTGGACGTGGACGAGGCGGAGGGCCTGGGGACGATGGGGGGCGTGGGGCGGCAGGACCAGGCCGGGCAGCGGCAGCGCGAGGGAGGCCACGAGCAGGGGTCCGGCCAGGCGCAGGGTCGCTCCCAGCGGCGCCTCGCCAGCCAGGGGGAGGGCGGTGAGGAGGGCCAGCGCCACCACCGGGCCCACCGCGAAGGCCCACAGGCCCAGCGCCCCCTCGAGGCCCACCGCCACATGGGCGAGGAGCAGTCCGCCGAGGGGCAGGGCCGCCAGGACGGGACCCGGCACCGCGCGCTCGGCCCGGGCCGCCACCCCGACCCCCACCGCCGCCCCGCCGAGGAGCAGGCCGGGGAGGGTGAGGAGGTAGGAGGCGCCCGGGAGGAGCCCCACGAGGGCGCCGTGGAGCGCCGCCACCACCAGGGCGACCCCCGCGACGCGGCACGGGGCGGGCACCCGGTGCAGGGCCGCCCCGCCCAGCAGCGCCAGCGCCACGGGCACGGACCAGGCCGAGAGGCGCAGGGGCCAGGGGACGCCGTGGAAGGAGGCGCCGAGGGCGTGAAGCCCCGCGTCCAGCCCGGCGAGCGCCACGGCCGCCGACACGGGCAGCGCGAAGGAGACCCCCATCGTCGCCGCCAGGCCGCCCAGCCGGCGCCCCAGGCCCGCGCCTCCGGACCCGGCCACCGTCAGCCCGGCCCCCACCACCGCCAAGACCCCGGCCAGGACAGCCAGGCCGGACGCCCACCCGGCGGGCCATCGCACCACCACCGTCCCGAGGATGTCGAAGACCACGTCGTCGGGGCCTTCGCGCAGGGTGGCCGGGTCCGCCGCCGAGAGGCCCCGGACCGCCGCCAGGGCCCCGTCCCCCAGGTGCTGCAGGCTCCTCGTGTCCAGGTGGGCCCGATCGTCCAGGGGCGTGTGGTAGCGCATGCCCCCCTCGAGGAAGGCGAAGTTCACCGCCGGGATGCCCGTCCCCTCCAGCAGGCTCACGTCGGTGGCGTTGGGCAGCAGCCGGTAGATGGCCACGTACAGGGCGCTCACCGAGGGGCTCGTGGCCTGGGCGGCATAGGCCCGGGTCAGCGCCCCCATGGCCCCGCGGGTCTCGAAGAGGTGCGCCCGGCCGCCGGTCCCCCGGGCCTCCAGGTTCACCACCGCCGCCACCGGCCCGGGCCCCTCCCGCAGCCAGGCCCGGATGCCGAACAGCCCGGCCTCCTCGCCCTCGTTGAAGAGCAGCACCACCGGGGTCCGCACCGGGTGGTCCCGGAGGAGTCGCGCCAGCTCCAGGGCCGCCGCCACGCCCGCCCCGCAGTCGCCGGCGCCGGGGCCCGCCGGCACCGAGTCGTAGTGGGCGTTCACCACCACCGGTGGGGCCTGGGGGACCCGGCCCGGCAGTCGGACGATCACGTTCCGGACCCGGGCGCACCGGCTGCCGGCGCACACCAGCGCCTCCTGGACCCGCGGCGTCAGCCCGAGTCCGCGGAGGTGGTCCCGGATCCGACCCTCCACCACCCGGGCCGCCGGCGTCCCCACCGGGTGGGGGCCGACCCCGTCGAGCAAGGTGTCGAGGATCCCGCGGGCCCGCCCCGCCGAGAAGGTGTCCGGCGGGGCGTCGACCCCCCGGGGGCTCGGGGGCTGCAGGCCCCACACCGAGAGCCCCGCCCACAGCAGCACCCACGCCATCACCGCCCCCGGGGCGGCCCATCGCCCCCACGCGGGGGCATCAGCCACCGAAGGCCTCGGCCAGGAAGGCGGGTACGCGGCGATCCACGTGATAGCGGGCGCGGCCGGGGAGGTGCCCCTCGACGAAGCCCACATGGCCGCCGCGGGGGGCCAGCTCGAAGCGGACCGAAGCCGGCAGCTCGCTCGGGTCCGGCACCACATCGGGGGCGAAGAAGGGGTCGTCCAGGCTGTGGACCACCAGCGTGGGGACGGCGATCCGCCCCAGGTAGGGCCGGGAGGAGGCCCGCTCGTAGTAGTCGGCGCTGTCGGCGAAGCCGTGGAGGGGGGCCGTGATCCGGTCGTCGAAGTCCCGGAAGGTGCGGATCCCCCGCAGGGTCTGCCGGTCCACCGGGCTGGTCACCCCCTCGGCCTCGAGGCGGGTGATCTTGTCGCGGACGTAGCGATCCAGGCGACGCAGCAGGTTGCGCTGGTACAGCCGCGAGACCCCCTGCTCCATGCGATCGGCGCACCGGTCGAGCACCAGCGGCGGGCTCACCGCCGCGGCGGCGTCCACCACCGCCTCGGTGCCGTCCTCGCCCAGCAGCTTGAGGAGCACATTGGCCCCCAGGCTGAAGCCCACCACCCCGAGCGGCCCCCGGTGCCGGGCATGGAGCGCCCGGAGCACCACCCGGGGGTCGCTGGTGAGGCCCGAGTGGTAGGCGGTGGGGGTGCGGTTGGGCACCCGCCCGCAGCCCCGGAAGTGGAAGCACCCGGCGCGCCAGCCCCGCTCGTCCAGGGCGGCGAGCAGGCCGCGGACGTGCGGGCTGTGCACATCGCCGGCGAGGCCGTGGAGCACCAGCACCGTGGGCGCCCCCGCCGGACGGGGCCGGTCCACCCAGGCCACCTCGACGAAGTCATCGTCGGGCAGGGGCACCGTCTCCCAGCGGAGGGGGAGCCGCGGGGCGCGGCGGGCCAGGTTGGCCCACACGGTCTGGAGGTGGGGACCGGGGAGCCACCACGCGGGGCGGAAGTCGCTGTCGACGGTCATGGACCGGGCCTATCCCGCCGGGATCAGCCCGCGTCCCCGCTCTCGGACCCGTCGGCCCCATCCGCGCCGTCCGCGGCATCGGCCTCCTCGCCGTCCTTCTTCGGGGCGGGCGGCTCGATGGGCACGTGGGTCGCGTCCTCGGTGAGGGGCACCGCGCCATCGGGCGCCCAGTTCTGGTCCAGGACCGTGATGGCCACCCACAGCAGGAAGAAGACCTTGCCGGCCTCGGTGGGGGAGAGGTCGGCCTCGTCCTCGGCGGCCTCGCGGTCGAAGAGGTTCATGAGGGCCTCGTCCAGGAGGTGGGGCTGGGCGCGCCACGCCACCTGCCGCACCCGGTCCTGGAAGCCGTCGTCGAAGGGGAGGAGGTCGCCGGCCACCTGGCCGACCTGCCGCTCGGCGGCGCGCACCTGCTCCCAGGTGGCCTTGCGCAGGCGCCCCCCCGCCAGGTCGAACATCCGGGCCACCACGCCGAAGAGGTAGACGGCCACGCCGCCGGTGGTGGGCTCCAGGCTGCCCGCGTTCTCCTCGAGCCAGCGGGTCAGGCGGCGCTGCTGCTTGAGCACGCGCTGCAGCGCGGCCTGCTCCTGCAGGGCGGTCTCGCCGAGCTCCTCCGATCGGGCGTGGACCCAGTCGCGGGGCAGGTAGGCGTTGGACACGGTCTCCTCCGGGGGATGGGCGACCGCCGGGGTATCGCCACGCCGTCGCCGGTGCCAGCGCGGCCGGCCGCCCGGCGGCTCACCACCGCGCGCTGTGCAGCGAGACCTGGTAGCGCTCGCAGGGGTCGTGCTCGGGCAGCCGCAGGGTGTTCTCGCCGGTGGTCTCGCCGTCGACGGGCCCGATGTCCACCAGCCAGGTCTCGTCCCGGCAGTGGATGGCCGCCCGGGCCGCCTCGATGGTGCGGGCCGATCGGTTCTCGAGGGAGGCCCGCACCCTGACCCGCTCCCCGCGTCGGCGGAGGAAGGCCTGCACGTCCACGAAGGGCTTGATGTCCAGGTGCCGGCTGTAGTCCTCGCGGCGGCTGAAGATCACCTCGCGCCGGTCCGCGTCGATGGAGAGGTTGTATCCCCCGGTGACGTTGAGCCCGAGCAGGCCCACCGTGTCCTCGCCCTCGCAGGGGTCGCAGCGGGCCACGGCGACGCCGTCCATGGGCAGATCCCCGAGCCACACCCGATCCACCAGCACCACCCGGGCCTCGCGGGTGCCCCCGGCGGTGTGCATGGTCAGCACCGGGTCGTCGTCGCGGAAGGTCACGCCCATCTCGCGCAGCAGCCAGCCGGGCAGGGTGGTGTAGGTGGCGCCCGTGTCGAGCAGGAGCTGGAGCTCGCGGATGGTGCCCTCGTGCTCGACGGCGATCTCGACGGACATGCGGCGCCCGTCGCCCTCGTAGGGCAGGGCGATCTCGTGGGCCGCCAGGGTCTCGCCGGGCGGGGGGAGGGGCTGGGCCACCAGCGTCTCGGCCTCGGGGGCGGCGGGCTCGGCCAGGGTGGGCTCGGGGGGGAGGGCGCCCACCACGGTCCGGGCGACGCCTTCGGCGTCGGCGGAGCCCATGGAGAGGCCGGTGACCAGCGCCTCGGCCCGCTCGCCGGGGAAGTAGACCGGGACGGCCAGGAAGAGGACCGCCCCCCAGGCCGCCGCCACGGTGCCCCAGGCCAGCCCCCGGCGCCGAGGCACGAGCCCCGCGGCCAACATCGGGGGGCCGAGGACCACCAGCAGCAGGCTGGCCACCAAGGCCACCGGGGCGGCCTCGCGGTGCAGGGCGAGCCCCGTACCCACGGCGAGGGCGAGCGCCGCCGGGACCGTGCCCAGCACTGCGATCGCGCCCTCCAGCCAGCGGGGCATGCCTCCTCCCGGTCCATGGTGGCGCCCGGGGGATCGTGCTAGCCGACCGGCCTGGAGGCCCCGTGCCCCGCGCCACGTGGTTCTGTATCGACATCGAGTGCTCCGGGCCCGTTCCGGCGCTCTACGACATGGTCTCGCTGGGCGCGGTCCGGGTCTCGGGCCGTCCGGGGGCGTGGTCCCGGTCCGAGCCCTTCTACGTCGAGATCCGGCCGTCGGCCCCCCGGGTCGACCCGGGAGCCATGGCGGTGAACGGGCTCGACCTGGAACGCCTGCGCCGGGAGGGCCTGCCGCTCTCCGAGGCCCTGGCCCGGCTCGACGCCTTCGTCGCCGACGAGACCGCGCCCGGCACCCGCCCGGTCTTCGTGGGCCACAACGCCCCGTTCGACTGGTCCTTCGTCAACCACGCCTACGTGGCCTGCGGCCGCGACAACCCCTTCGGCTACAAGGCCCTCGACACGAAGGCCCTGGCCATGGGGGTGCTCGGTGTGCATTGGTTCGATGCCAACAAGGAGCGCCTCCAGGCGGCGCTCGACCTGCCCGCCCAGGACACGGACCGGGTGCACCGCGCCGACTACGACGCGCACTACCAGGCCCTCATCCTGATCGGGCTCCTGGATCGGAGGCCCTCGTGTGTGGATTCGTAGGCACCATCGGTGTCGAGCAGGCTGCCCCGGTGGTGTGGGTCGCCCTGCAGGCCCTCCAGCACCGCGGCCAGGACGCCGCCGGGGTGGGCACCAGCGACGATGGCCGCTTCCACCTCCACAAGGATCTGGGGCTGGTCGTGCAGGCCATCCCCAGCCGCAAGCTCGAGGAGCTGGCCGGGAGCAGCGGCGTGGGACACGTCCGCTACCCGACGGTGGGCGGCAACACCCGCGAGGATGCCCAGCCCTTCATCACGCGGCGGCCCGGCATCCTCATGGCCCACAACGGCAACGTCACCAACATGGACGAGCTGGTCCGCCAGCTCCGGCGGCGCGGCATGCACGTCCTGTCGGACTGCGACGTCGAGGCCATCCTCATGGTGCTGGCCGACGAGCTGACCCGCATCGCCCCCTCGGGCCACTCCACCGATGATCTCGTCGAGGCCGTCCGTCGGCTGATGGACCGGGTGCGGGGTGCCTACACCGTCACGGCCGTGCTCGAGGTCGATGGCGAGGAGACGATGGTGGCCTTCCGCGACCCCCACGGCATCCGCCCCGGCGTGGTGGGGCGCCGCGACGACGGGGCCTGGATGGTGGCCAGCGAGTCGGTGGCCCTCGACGCCACCGGCTTCCGCCTGCACGGGCAGATCCCGGCGGGCCACCTGATGGTCTTCCGGCCCGGGCGCGACCCGGTCGTGCTCCCGGTCACCCCCCGGGCCAGCCGTCACTGCATCTTCGAGCACATCTACTTCGCCCGTCCGGACAGCGTCATGGAGCACGGCCGGGTCAACACGGTGCGCCACGACCTGGGCCAGCGCTTCGCCGAGCAGTGGGAGGCGCGGGGCCTCGGCGCCGACGTGGTCATCCCCATCCCCGACACCTCCCGTCCCGCCGCCCTGGCCATCGCCGAGCACCTGGGCGTGCCGTACCGCGAGGGCTTCATCAAGAACCGGTACAGCGGGCGAACCTTCATCATGCCCGACCAGAAGACCCGCGAGGCGGCCCTGCGCCTCAAGCTCAACCCCATCGAGGACGTCTTCCGGGGCAAGCGGGTCCTGCTGGTCGACGACAGCATCGTCCGTGGCTCCACCATGCGCCGGATCCTCCGCACCGTGCGGCCGCTGGGCGCCACCGAGATCCACCTGGCCATCTTCAGCCCGGCGGTGCGCCACCCGTGCTTCTACGGCATCGACATGCCCACCCAGCGCGAGCTGGTGGCGGCGGGCCTGGAGGACGACGCCCTCGAGGTGCACCTTCGGGAACGCTTCGGGTGCGACAGCGTGACGTACCTCTCGCTCGAGGGGCTGGCCGGCGTGGGGGACGGTCGCGCCTGCTCGGCCTGCTTCGATGGGAACTACGTCGTGCCGGTCTCCGAGGGCGAGCGGGCGGCCATCGAGACCGACCGGCGCGGCGGGGCGGCATGAGCCTCCGGCGCGCCCGCGCGGCCGGCGTGGTGTAGGCTCGCGCCATGGGCGAGGTCACCCGCGAGCTCACCAACGCGCACTTCCTCCACGAGAAGGGCGGACTCGAGGCCCTGGTCCGCCCCCCGGTGGAGGAGCCGACCTGCCTCGCCTGGCGTCCGCGGTCCGAACAGCTGCTCGTCGGCAACCGCAAGGGCGAGGTCTTCGAGGTCGACCCGGTCATGGGCACGACCCGCCGCGGCGAGGGCCTGGGCTGGACCACCACCCTGGCCATCCACCCCGACAACGAGCGCTTCCTGGTGATGAACGCCGACGGGGGCTTCTCGGTCCACCGGATCGGCGAGGGCGAGCCCATCCACGAGGGCGAGCACGGCTTCACCCGCCGCATGTCCGCCTTCTTCCACCGCGAGTACGCGGTGATGGCCGGCGATGCCCCCGAGGGCCGCTACGTCCTCATCCTGGCGGGGGGGCGGATCGCGGCCCGCATCCAGGTGCCGCACCGCGCCATCCCGATGATCGGCACCGACGACAAGCTCAAGCTGGTCCGCTCCACCCAGGCCGGGCTGCGGGTCCAGAACCTCTCCCGGGACCCCAAGGTGGACGACCTGGAGAGCACCGCCCACCACCTGCGGGCCTTCGACGACATCATCCTGGGCTACACGGTCATCGGGCTGGTGGCCTGGCCCCGCGGCGAGGGCGGCTCGGTCTCCATGCGCATGGCCGACCTGGGGGTGGCGACCCTGTCGCCCGACGGCCAGCGGGTCGGGCTCGGCACCCGGTCGGGCGCGGTGGCCATGGCCCGACTCCGGGATCCGCACGAGCGCGCCCGCCCCGACATGGTCCGCGCCTTCGACGGTCCGGTGAAGGCGGTGGAGTTCGCCCCCAAGGGCCGATGGCTGGCCACGGCGGGGGACACGCTGGTGCTCTGGACCTGGGAGGACTGAGCGCGCTCCCTCTCTCGAGGGCGCCGGGGAAGGGGCGGGGAATGGCGCCGGGCGCGCGCCGGGTGCGCGCTACCGGACCTCGACGGGAAAGGCGAGGCGCAGGGTGGGGGCCACCCGGCGGAAGTGCTCGTCGTCGGGCGGGTCGAGCAGGTCGTTCGTCGTCAGGGCGTAGCGGGCGCCCCGCTCGAGGGGACCCTCGGTCTCGAGCAGGTAGTCGTTCCGGCTGTTCAGCCGGGTGAGGGCGAGGGGGATCTCGCCGGCGCTCACGTGCAGGTTCAGCGGGACCTGCTGGGTGGTGATCCCGATCATCTCGGCGTCGGCCACGAACTCGAGCTTGTGCAGGCTGATGTCGAGGGCCGCGAGCTGCTGGCGGGAGAGGGGGCCGTGGTAGACGAAGCGGAGCGCCGAGCCATCCACGCTCGGGCCGTCCGACTCCCGCAGGCCGTAGAGGGAGCGGATGTTGTTGCCCACCGCGTGGATGGGCCGGGGCTCGAGCTTCTGGTAGCCATCCGAGGCGACCACGTGGAAGCCGGTCTCGTCGGGGATGGGGTAGAGCTGGAAGACCACCTCGTCCGCCTCGGCGGCGGTCTCGGGCAGGGTGACCTGGAGGTCCCGCTGGATGTAGCCCTCGCGACCGGCCTTGAGGGTGTGGGTGCCGACGCGGAAGGGCAGCTCGAACCGCCCGTTGGCATCGGTGGTCGGCCGCTCCCCCACGCCGTCCATCTTCACCACCGCGCCCTGGACCGGATCGCCCCAGATGTCGACCACGGTGCCGGTCAGGGTGGGCTGGGAGGTGCAGGCCGAGAGCGCGAGGAGCAGACCCGCCGAGAGAAGGCGCCGAGGACGACCCGGGACGACGGCCGCGGGGGCCGGGGGGCCGAACGCGGGGGGGTCGACGGGAGCGCGGTGTGGGGTCGCGGGGTGCATGGGGGCCTCGTCCATCGGGCGGCACTGTAGCGCGGCCCGGGCCCAGGTGCAGTGGGCCTCACCGACCCGGCGATTCGTCCCTCCAGGTCCGGACCGTCCGGGGCTCGGAGCCGGACCCGGTCCCCCGGGCGCGGCCCCGTCCGCCGTCGTCGGGCGGTCCGGCGGGCCGGGCCGCCCCGTGGGCCTCAGGCATCCCCCGAGCTGCGGTCGAAGAAGCGGGAGAGGGTGCCGCGGATGGGCGAGAGGGTGAAGTCCCCCACCACCGTGAAGCGCTCGACGAGCTGGTAGCCGGTCCGCGCCAGGAGCAGGAGTCCGCGGACACGGCCGATCATGAACGAGAGATCGTCGTCCTCCGGTCCGTCTCGCGCCTCGGCCTCGAGCAGCTCGAGGGCCTCGCCGAACCGTTCCACCGCCCGCCCCACCAGCCGGAGCTCCCGCTCGCGGAAGATGCGGCGGATGACCTCCCAGACGTCGGTGTGGGCGGTGTAGTGGCGCTTGCGCGTGCCCGGGACGGCCGACCGGCGGAGGAGGCCGAGCTGGTCGAGCTCGTGCAGGCCCATGCTCACCGCGCCGGCGGACAGGCCCGTCAGCGCAGCGATGCGGTCGGCGGGCAAGGGTTCCTGGGAGAGGTACAGCGACGTCCAGATGCGTCCGAGGGATCCCTTGAAGCCCCAGAACTCCACGAGCTCGCCCATGGTCTCGGCCACGATGGTCACGGCGCGGGTGCGCGGAGAGGGGGCTTCAGGGGTGGGAGAGGACATGCTGGGCTCCGGAAGCGACGGATCGCCGATGGGCCTTCGGAGTCTAACGCTGCATGTCAGTTCCTTCAAAAGGGATTGAAAACAGATCCGACCGTGCATAGGTACATTACCTGACGAGGAGACCGCATGCAGTCCCCCCGCTTCCGCGCCCTCCCCGGGGGCGCCGCCCGCCGCACCGAGCCCGCTGGCGTCCTGGCCGGCTCGCCGCTCACCCGGATCGGTGGCCCGGCGGATGCCCTGGGTGTGGTCGCCGCCGAGATGGCGTCCGCCGAAGAGGCGCTGCGCGAGCTGGTGCAGAGCGATGTCCGCGCGGTGCCCGTGGTCTCCCGCCACCTCCTCGACGCGGGGGGCAAGCGGCTGCGGCCGGCCCTCACGGCCCTGGGCAGCCGCGCGGTGGGCTTCGAGGGGGACGTGGCTCGCCTGATGTGCGTCGGGGAGCTCATCCACCTGGGCTCGCTGCTCCACGACGACGTGGTGGACGAGGCCGAGACCCGCCGGAACCGGACGGCCGCCCACAAGGTGTACGGCAATGCGGTGAGCATCCTCTCGGGCGACTTCTGCCTGGCACGGGCGGTCCTGCTGGCCAGCGAGGCGGGCGGCCACCGGGCGGTCACCGAGCTCGCGCGCGCCGTCACCGCCATGGCCGAGGGCGAGGTGCTCCAGCTTCAGCGCTCCGGCGATCTCTCGGCCAGCCTGGACGAGTACCTCGAGCTCATCGACAAGAAGTCGGCCGCCCTCATCGCCTGGTGCGCCGCGGCGGGGGCCTTCGCCACGGGCGACGCAGCCGCCGCCGATGCCCTGCATCGATACGGGCGCAGCGTGGGCGTGGCCTTCCAGGTCACCGATGACGTGCTCGACTATCGGCGCGGCACCGGCAAGACCCGCGGCGCCGACCTGCGGGAGCGCAAGATCACCCTGCCGCTGCTCTTCGCCTTCGAGCGCGACCCGGGCCTGCGGGAGCTCCTGCTGGACCATGCCCCCACCGACGACGAGCTCCCCGATCTGATGGAGCGGGTGCGCGCCACCGGCGCCCTGGACCGGGCCCTGTCGTGGGCCCGCGGCCGGGTCGATGCCTCCCTGGCCGACCTCGAGGCGCTGCCGCCCACCCCGGCCCGCGAGGCCCTGCGGGTGCTCGGCCGCTACCTGGTGGAGCGGGCCTCGTGAACCCCGCTCCCCGCCATGAGACCCCCCTGCGCGCGGCGTCATCCTCGGAAGACCGGCCCAGGGCATGACCGAGGGCGGCGATCGCACCATGTACCGGGGCGCGACGCTGCTCCCCGACGGGCGGGTGCGCGATGCGACCCTGGTGTTCGAGGGGGTCGAGCTGATCGAGGTGCGGCCGCCGGTCGCCGGCGACCCCGCTCCGGTGAAGGGCCTGCTCGTGCCGGGCCTGGTGAACGCCCACACCCACCTGGAACTCTCCTGGATGGGGCCCATCGGGGGCGGAGCGGGCCTGGCGGGATGGGTCCGTGCCCAGGCCGACCGCCGCAGATTCCACACCCCCGGCCCGGACATCCGCCGCCGCGAGGCCGCGGCCGGGGCCCGTCGGCTGCGCGCGCTGGGGACCGCGGCCGTCTCCGACGTCGCCGCCGAGCTGGCCACCGCCGACCTGCTCCTGCAGGCGGGTCTGTCCGGCGTCGTCCAGGTCGAGCTCATCGGCCACGACCCCGAGCGCACCGCCGCGGGCATCGCCCGGGCGGCCCGCCCGCCCACCATCACCCGGAGGGATGGGGCCTTGGTGGTCACCCGCACCGCGGCGCACGCCCCCTATTCCACCAGCGCCGAGCTCGTCCGGGCCGCCCTCGCGCCAGGACCGGTGCCCGGCAGCCTGCACCTGGCCGAGGACGGGGCCGAGACGGCCTTCCTGACCTCCGGTGAGGGGCCCTTCGCCGCCTTGCTGGACGGGTTCGGCGTGAGCTGGGAAGGCTACCGGCCCCCCGGGCAACGTCCGGTCCCGTGGCTGCGCGAGCTCGGCCGGATCGGTCCGGACACCCTCGTCATCCACGCCGTCCACGTCCCCCCCGAGGACGCCCGGCTCCTGGGCGCCACCCGGACGCCGGTCTGCCTCTGCCCCAGGAGCAACCTCTGGATCGGGGGGCAGCTCCCCGACGTCCCGACCCTGCTGGCCAACCAGGTCCCGCTGTGCCTGGGCACGGACAGCCTGGCCTCCAACGACGACCTGGACGTGCTCGGCGAGGTGGTGGCCCTGACCGACGCCTTCCCCGAGGTGCCCCATGCCCGGTGGCTCGACGCGGCCACCCGTGGGGGCGCCGATGCCCTGCGCCTCGGCGGGCTCGGGGCCTTCCGTCCCGGCCATCGCCCGGGCCTCCTCCACCTGGACACCGACCTGGATGGTCTCGCCGTCGCGGCACCGGATCGGGCGTGGCGCGTCCCGCCGGGGGCGCCGACCCTCCAGGCTCCATGAGCGCCGCCGCCGGGGGCCCTCGGGGGGCCTGCGCGAAAGCCAGGAGCAACCCTGGGTCGGGTGTAGGTCGGACACCGCTCGGGATATCCGGTCCTCCGGGCACGAGGAGGCTCCATGGTCGCGCTGCTCATCCTGCTGCTGACATCGATCCCCGCCCCCGCCAGCCCGGCCGCCGGTGCGCCCGCGACCGCCGAGCCGGCCTCCCAGGCCGCGACCCGGGTGCGGGTGAACGGCCAGGCGCTCACCGCGGAGCAGATCGCGGCCCTGCATCAGATCTACGGCCATCCCCCCCAGCCCGGCGACTGGTGGTACGACCCGGTCAGCGGGCTGCTGGGCCCGTGGGGCGGTCCGCCCATGAGCCAGATCCTCCCCGGCCACCCTCTCGGCGTGGTCCCGGCCGAGGCCAGCGGGGGCCTCACCGGCGTGAGCCTCAACGGCCGCGCGGTGCATCCCGGCGAGCTGGCCTGGCTCCGGGCGCTGCTCGGGGGTCTCGAGGATGGGCGCTACTGGCTCGACGCCTACGGCAACCTGGGGGTGGAGGGCCATCCGCTCGCCCTGGTGAACCTGCTGGCGGTGGCCTCCGCGCGGGCCCAGGCGGCGGCCCAGGCCCAGGCCGCGGCGGCGCAAGCCCTCGGCCGGGGGGCGGGCGGATCCGGCGCGGATGCCCGGTCCGATCCCGACGGCTCCAGCTTCCACCACTCCGACGCCACCGGCGCCACCGTCAGCAGCAGCGGCGGTAGCGGCTACATCATGTTCGACGATGGCACCGGGGTGAGCTGGTAGCTCACGCAAAGGTCCTGTCGGATCCCTGCCGACGAACCCGGATCCGGCGGCGGACGGCCCGCCGACGGGCTAGGTTCCGTCCCCGACCCCGTCCCGGAGAGCTTGATGGCGCCCACCCTGCTCGGCTGGCTCCTCGCCGCGACCCCCGCCCTGGCCGCGGACCCGCCCACCTTCGAGGATGCCCTCGGCGACGCCTCTTTCGAGGGGCCCGATGCCGAGGTCCTGGACCGCCTGGACCCCCTGTGGGCCGACCGCCTCGACGCCCGCTGGATCCCCGACGGCCTGCCCGAGCCGAGCCCGCACATCGTCAACGGGGTCACCACGCGGGAGTTCCAGGCCGTGGTCAACCTGGGCGCCACCGATGGCCGCGGCTACGCGCCGTTCTGCTCGGGCACCCTCATCACGCCCACCTGGGTGCTCACCGCCGGGCACTGCGTGGACGGCATGCGCCAGTACACCAACCAGGGCCTGGACGCCGTGGTGGTGTTCGGCGGCAACCTCTACGCCGGTGAGGTCCTCCACCAGGCCACCATCATCAGCTCCGAGCAGCACCCCAACTGGACCGGTCGGGTGCAGAACGGCTTCGACATCGCCGTGGTCGAGATCGACGACCCGCCCCCCGGTATCGACCCCATGCCGCTCATGACCGATCCGGCCACCCGCTTCCGGCAGGGGGATGTCCTCGACTACGTGGGCTTCGGCATCACCGGCGACGGCAACCGCGACTCGGGCATCAAGCGCACCGCCGACATCGGCTTCTACCAGCTCAACGGCGGCTACATCATCGCCTATGACGAGCGCAAGAACCTGTGCTCCGGGGACTCGGGCGGGGCCGGGCTGCGCCGGGTCGGCGACGGCCACGAGCTGGCCGGCGTCAACAGCTACGTCTTCGACGTGGCCGGCGATGGCACCTCCTGCTTCACCGGCGCCAGCGGCGCCACCCGCGTCGACACCAGCCTGGACTGGATCGAGGCGGCCACCGACTGGACCCCCGACAGCAGCGGGGACACGGGCGGTGGCGACACCGGCGGTGGCGACACCGGCGGCGGCGACGACGACCCGCCCGGCGAGGACGAGGAGGAGGTCGAGGACGCCACCGTCGACTACGGCGACTGGGACGAGCCGGAGCGCCCACCCGGGGATGCTGGCATCCGTGGCTTCACCTGCTCGTCGGCGGGCGGCGGCACCGCCCTCGGTGGCCTGGCGCTTCTCGGGCTCCTCGGCCTGGTGCGCCGTCGGAACTAGCCGTCTGTGACGCAAACTCCCGTCGCCCGGCCCGCCCGCCGGCTTCTCAGCGTTGTCCCGTCGTCGGTCACTTGGCCAGCCAAGCTCCCTCCTAGCTCCTAGCTGCGAAACCGGCGTCCTGGACCGGACTCGGTCCCTTTGCGTCACAGCCGGCTAGCTCCTACAGCGGGTCGTCGTCGAAGAAGATGGACTCCCGTCGCTCGGCGATGAAGGCATTGATGGCCTCACGGACCCGGTCGTCCAGATCCGCGAAGGCCACGCCCATGCCTGGGGAGACCCCCTCCAGGTACGGGCCGGGCTCGCGCACCCACCGCACGACTCCCGTGCAGGGCACCGAGCCCTTGCCGAGGGTGAGGCTGAAGCGGACCTCCGAGCCGATGGGCAGGACCTCGTGGCTGGCGATGAAGACGCCGCCCTCGCTGATGTCCTGGGTGAAGCCGGTGTAGAAGTTGCTGTCCGAGTGCATCGTCACCTTCACGTCGAGGGCGATGCGCTCGTGGCGCCGGCGTTCATGGTTCTCGGGCGCTGGCTGGGCCATGGGGGTCTCCAGGGGCGGGGGCCGGAATGACGATCCCGCCCTCCCCGGATCGGACCGGACCGGGGGAGACCTTGAGGGGCACCCGGCCGGGCCTGGGGGCGCCGCGCCGAGAATCAGGCCAGGACCGCCACGGTCAGGACCGTGACGTTGTCCTCGCCCCCGGCGGCCAGGGCCGCCTCGACCAGGGCATCGGCCAGCATGTCGGAGGGGTGGTCGGTGGCGACCTTGGCGATGGCGTCGTCATCGATGGCGTCGGTCAGGCCGTCGCTGCACAGGATGAAGACGTCGCCCGGCACCATGACCCGGGTGCTCGTGTCGGGCTCCACCGGGCCGTGGAAGCCCACCGACTGGGTGAGGATGTTCTTGTGCGGGACCAGCCGCGCCAGC
Source organism: uncultured Enterobacteriaceae bacterium (assembly GCA_964586865.1). GTDB lineage: Bacteria > Myxococcota_A > UBA796 > UBA796 > REDI01. The sequence continues at coordinate 29,651 of CAZPJM010000003.1, read as the reverse complement.
TCCGGGGTCAGTCGGCCCGCGTCGATCTCCTGCTGCACCACGGTGTGGTCCCGGGTGAGGCGCTGCAGGCGACCCCCACGGAGCAGGTAGGCCCGGCTGTCGCCCACGTGGGCCACGTGCGCCTGCTCCTCCTCGACCACCAGGACCACCACCGTGGTGCCCATGTCGCTGCCGCCCTCGAACTCGCGGGCACGTTGGCGGATGGCGATGGAGGCCTGGTTCATGGCGTAGCGCAGCCGCTCTCGGAGCTGGTCGGCCGGATCGTCCACGTCGACGTCGCGCATGAGCCGCGTCTCGTCCGGGTCCTCCTGCTCCTGGAGCAGGACGCGGTGCACCACGTCGACCGCGACCTGCGCCGCGACCTCGCCGTGGGCGTGCCCCCCCATGCCATCGGCCACCAGGAAGATGCCGCGTTCCTCGTCGACGAGCATGGTGTCTTCGTTGTTCTCGCGGACGGGTCCCGGATCCGTCCGAGCGTGGGCCTCGAGCTCCAAGCCGCCTCCCTCTCCGCGCAGGTCGCGGGCCCCGGGACTATAGTGGAGGGCGCCCAGCTCGGACAGGAGGGCGCCTCGCCCATGGACACCCGCGAGCGACGACAGGGCGCCTCTGGCGGGGGGACGGCATCCGCCGAAGGGCTGCTCCCACCCGGCACCCGGCTGGGTCCGCACCGGATCGATCGCTTCGTGGCCCGGGGCGGCATGGCCTCGGTCTTCGCGGCGGTGGACGAGCGGACCGGCGAGGAGGTGGCCCTCAAGCTGCTGCGCGAGGGGGTGCTCGACACGAGCGCGCGCGGTCGCTTCCGGCGCGAGTTCCGGGCCCTCTCCCGGCTCGACCACCCGAACGTCCTGCGCGTGCGCGAGTGGGGGCTGTGGGAGGGGCGGCCGTGGTTCTCCATGGAGCTCGTGGAGGGGCGGGCGCTCCGGGACGAGGTCGAGGCCTGGGCCGGGCTCGAGCCCGCGGATCGCTTCACCCGCGTCCAGGGCGTGCTGGTGCAGGTGGCCCGGGCCCTCGACTACCTTCACGAGCGCGGCCTCGTCCACCGCGACCTGACCCCCGGCAACGTGATGGTCCGCCCCGACGGCGTCGTGAAGGTCATGGACTTCGGCGTGGTGCGCGAGATGGGCAGCGAGCTCACCGGCACCCGCGAGGTCATGGGCACGGCCGCCTGGATCGCCCCGGAGCAGATCGAGGGGCGTCAGGTGGACGCCCGCGCCGATCTCTACAGCCTCGGGGCCATGCTCTACTTCCTCCTCACCGGGCGCCGGCCCTTTCAGGCCCGCTCGGTGCAGGGCTTCCTGGACAAGCACCTCCACGAGCGGCCTCGGCCCCCCCGGGAGGTGGATCCGCGCGTCCCCCGTCTGCTCGACCGGATCTGCACCCGCCTCCTCGAGAAGGACCCGGCCGACCGCTTCGCCTCGGCGGCCCACCTGCTCCACGTGCTGGGCGACGTGGAGCCCAGCACCGACGACGACAGCTGGCCGCCGCGGCTCGTGGGGCGCGCCGGCGTGCGGGCCCGCCTGCGCACCCGGATCGATCAGGTGACCGCCGGCGCGGCCGGAGAGGTGGTGCTGATCCAGGGCCACCCGGGCCAGGGCAAGACCCGGGTCCTCGACACCGCCGAGGCCCTCGCCCGGCGGCGGGGCCTGCGGGTGGTGCGCTCCCGGGCCCGGCCCGATGCGGGGCCCTTCCGGGTGTTCGTGCCGGTCCTGCGAGCGCTCCTCCGCGAGGGCGAAGAGGTGCCCGAGCCCCTCGCCGCGGCCCTCCTCGGTCGGGGCGACCGTCCGCGGGAGCGCTACCCGGTGCTGTCGGCCTTCCGGCAGCTCTTCGTGCGGGATGCGCCGCTGCTGCTCCTCCTCGACGATCTCCAGCACGCCGACCGCGCCTCGCTGGACCTGCTCGAGTACCTGGTGCGCAACACGCTGGAGCTGGAGCGCCTGCCGTTCCTCTACGTGCTGAGCGAGGAGCCCGGCCCATCCCAGGACGACGGGCTCTCGGCGCGCCTGGCGGCCACCGGGGTCCTCCACGCCGAGGCGCTCGGGCCGCTCGCGTGCGCCGAGGTCGAGGAGCTCGTCCTCTCCCTGGTCCCCGAGGCCGACCTGGCCCGCCCGCTCGCGCTGCGGCTCCATGCCGAGAGCGAGGGCTCGCCCGCCTACCTGGTCGACATGCTGCGCGGGCTGGCCGACGAGGGCCTGCTGGTCCAGGAGGGCGATCGCTGGCGGCTCACCCTGGCGCCCGAGGAGATCACCGAGTCGCACCTGCCCATGCCGGCCTCCCTGCGCCAGGCCCTCCTCGATCGGCTCGCCCCGCTCTCGGCCGGCGCGCGGGCGCTGGGCTCCACCCTGGCGGTGGCCCGCCGCCCCATGGACCTGGACGTGCTCATCGAGGTGGCCGACGAGGACGAGGACCACGTGATGGACGCCCTCGACGAGCTGGTCGCCGCCGGCATCGCCTTCGAGGATCGCGCCGAGGGCCGGGAGCATGTGGGCCTCTCCCACCAGCGCTTCCGGGAGGTGCTCCTCGAGGAGGTGCCCGAGCCGGAGCTGGCGCGGCATCACCAGCGTACCGGCGAGGTGCTCGAGCGGGCCCATCGGCACCGGACCGCCCTGGTCGCCGAGGAGCTCACCTACCACTTCGAGCAGGCCGGCCTGATCACCAAGGCCTATGCCTACCTCCTCCACACCGCCCGGCGCCGGCTGGACGCGAGCCTGTGGGACGAGGCCCTGCTCTTCCTGGATCGGGCCATGGCCATGGAGCCCGACGCCCGGGCCCACCTGGTCCTGGAGGAGGCCGATCGCCACCTGGCCGAGATCCGTCTGGGCCGGAGCCGGTGCCTGGCCGCCCTGGGACGGTGGGAGGCGGCCACGGTCGAGGCGGAGCGGGCCGCCGGGCTGGCAGAGGACGTTCAGGACCCGGTTCTGGAGAGCCAGGTCCTGATGGAGGTGGGGCGGCAGTACCGGCAGCAGGGCATGCTGCTCCACGCCCGACCCTGGCTGGTGGGGGCGCTGGACCGGGCCGAGGACAGCCCGGACCCCTCGCTGCGGACCGGTCCGCTGTACGAGCTGGGCGCGCTGGCGTGGGCGTCGGGGGATCTGGAGGGGGCGCGTCGTCGCTGGCGGGAGACCCTCGAGACCGCCCAGCAGGTCGGCGATGAGCGGGCGGCCGGCTTCGGCTACAACGGGCTTGGCATCCTGGCGATCTGCGGGGGCCACACCATGGATGCGCGCCGCCACCTCGAGCACTCGGCCCGGGTGTTCGAGCGGCTCGGCATGCTGGCGCCCCTCTCCATCGCCCGCCTCAACCTGTCCGAGCTCTACCACGCCACCGGCCTCCTCAGGAAGGCGGTCGCCCTGGCCGAGCTGACCATCGCCCAGGCCCGCGAGGTCCACCATCCCCTGGGGATCGCCCTGGGTCTCGCCCACCGCGCGCGGGTGCTCCTCGAGCTGGCCCGCCGCGACGAGGCCCTGCACGACGCCACCCAGTCCGTCCACCTGGCCGCCGGGATGCACGTGGGCGAGGACGAGCTCCTCACGCGGGCGACCCTGGCGCGGGTCCACCTGGACCGGGACGAGCCTGCCGCGGCGCTGGCCGTCCTCGAGGAGCTGGCGCCGCTGCTGGAGCGCTTCGACACCGAGGGCATCGCCGCCATGGTCACCGCCTGGCGCGCCACGGCCCTCGCCCGGCAGGGGCGGCACGAGGACGCCCTCGTGGCGCTGACCCTGGCCGGCTCCGAGGAGCCGCCGTGGCCCCACGTCCGGGTGCGCACCGAGCTCGCCGCTGCCGAGGCCCACACCGAGCTCGGCCGCCCCGAGGCCGCCCGGGAGCCGCTGCAGCGGGCCCTGCAGATCGCCGAGGCCAGCGGGTACCGCTTCTACCAGCTCCACGCCCACCAGGGGCTGTCCCGGGTGGTGCCCGATGGGGCCACCCGCTCCCGCCATGCCCGGGTGGCCAGCGCCCTCGCCCGGTCCCTGGCCGCCAACCTGACCCGGGAGGACGGCCAGCGTTTCCTGGCGCGGGGCTGGGGCGCGGCGTGAGCGAGGCCGGCCCCTTGGCGCGTGGCCTGACGGTGGGTCAGCAGCTCGGCCCGTATCGACTGGAGGAGGCGGTGGGCGCGGGGGGGATCGCCCGCGTCTTCAAGGCGCGCGGCCCGGATGGGGGGCCCATCGCCATCAAGGTGCTGCACCCGTCCAGCCTGGAGACGGACGAGGAGCGGCGCTTCCAGCGGGAGTACCGGGCCCTCGCCCGGCTGCGGCACCCCAACATCGTGCAGGTCCACGAGGCGGGGGTCCACGACGGCTATCCGTGGATCGCCATGGAGTACGTGGAGGGGGCCGATCTGGACGCGACGGTGGAGGGGTGGGCGGATCTGGAGCCGAAGGAGCGGTGGCGGCGGTCGGAGCGGATCCTGCGGGGGCTGTGCGCGGCCCTCGAGGCGGTGCACGAGCTGGGCCTCGTCCACCGGGACCTGAAGCCGGCCAATGTGCTGGTCTCGGCCGACGGCGTGGCCAAGCTCTCGGACTTCGGGGTGGTCAAGGACCGGCACGGCGACACCACGGCCCTGACCCGGCACGGGAACCTGGTGGGGACGGTGGCCTTCATGGCCCCCGAGCAGATCACCCACGAGGCGGTGGATCCCCGGACCGACCTCTACAGCCTCGGTGCGGTGCTCTATGTGATGCTCACCGGGCGGCGCCCCATCGAGGCCGACAGCGTGACCGCCTTCCTGGCCCGGCACCTCTCCCACGTCCCGCCGCCCCCCTCCACGGTCCAGCCCGAGGTCCCACGTCGCCTCGAGGTGGTCTGCCAGCGGCTGCTCTACAAGGATCCGGGACAGCGCTACCCGTCTGCCCGGGCCGTGCTGGCGGCCCTCGACGACCTGCGTGACCCGGATGCCCTGCCGCTCCGCGGTCGGGAGGCGCTGCTCCGGGCGGCGCGGGAGCGGCTGGGCACGCTGGGGGAGGGCGCCGCGGGCCTGGTGGTGCTCGAGGGGCCGCCGCTGTCCGGGCGCACCGCCACCCTCGACGCCCTGGCGGGGCTGGCGGGAGAGGGGGGGCTCCGGGTCGGCCGGGCCTCCGGGCCCAGCCCGGTGACGGAGCTGCTGCGGGATCTCGGTGGCCCCGCTGCGACCACCCCCCTGGCCCGGCACCTGCGGGCCCTGGCGGCCGGTGTGCGTGGCCGGCCCACCCTGCTGCTGGTGGACGATCTGGATCGGGCGCCGGAGCGCATGGGCGACGCGCTGGTGCGGCTGGTGGAGAAGCTCTCCGAGGAGGGGGAGGCCGTGCTGGTGGTGGCCTCGGGGGCCGAGGCCGCGGGCGGTCTGGCGCCGGTGTCCGAGGCCGCGGGCGCCCGGTGGCGCCTCGGGGGGCTGCCCCGCCGGGCCCTGGCCCAGATGCTGCGTGACCGGGGGGTCCGAGGCGCCACCGCCGGAGCGCTGGCGAGCCGAATGCTCCGTGAGCTGGGGGGCCTGCCCGGCGCCGTCCACGCCCAGGTCCAGGCCCTGACCGAGGCCGGCTGGCTCACCTCCCGGGAGGGTCGGCTGGTCCCGTCCCGGCCGCCCGCCGACCTGGCGGCCGCCCCTCTCCCCATCCCCGAGGGGGCCCAGCGCACCCTCGAGGCGGAGCTCGCGGGCCTCGACCCCGAGCTCCTCACGCTGCTGGAGGCGCTCACCATGCTGGACCGTGCCGCCTCTCGTGACGAGCTGGCCCATCTCCTCGACGGATCCCCCCCGGTCGATGCCGGCCGGGCCTTCATCGCCGAGGACGAGCAGGGGGTCCACCTGTCCCGCCCCTTCGCCGCCCCGGTGATCCGCGCGCGCATGGATCGGAGCGCGCGGAGGGCCTGGCACGATCGCATCGCCGAGCACTTGATCCGCACCCGCCGCCGCGCCGGCGCCCCCGATATCGGTCACCACCTGGAGGCCTCCGGTCGTCCCTCCGAGGCCTACCCCTGGTACGTACGCGCGGCCCGCCTGGCGGCGCGCCACCAGCAGCATGCCGAGGTGCTGGGCTGGTGTGCCCGGGCCCGGGCGGTCCGGCGCCCCGGCGAGGCGCGCCTCTCTCCGGACCAGGCCTGCACCCTGCGGCGCCGCCTGTTCCAGTACGAGGGCGAGGCCCACCTGGCGCGGGGCGGTTGGGAGGCGGCGCGGGAGCCCCTCGAGCAGGCGGTGGACGCCGCGCGGGAGCTCGGCGACGCGGTGGCCCTCACCCGGGCCCTCGGGGCCCTCGGGCGGGCGTGGTACCGCCTGGGCCGCTTCGCCGAGGCGACCCCCATCCTCGAGGAGGCCCTTATGGTCGGGACCCCCGACCAGCCGGAGCGGGCCCCGGCGGTGCGGGCCCTGGCCGATCTGCGCCTGCGGGAGCGCCGCTTCGACGAGGCTCGCGCGCTCTGGGACGAGGCCCTGCGCACCGCCCGCCAGGCCGGGAGCCGAGACGCCGAGGCCCGCGCGCGGCGGGGTCTGGCCCATCTCCGCGCCCTGTCGGGCGATCTCCCCGGCGCGTCCCAGGAGCTGGACCGGGCCCTGGATCTGCTTCGGGGCGGGAGCGCTCACCGGGTCCGGGCGGGGGTCCTGGCCCGGGCCATCGAGCTGGATCTGGCGGGGGCCCGGTTCGCGGGGGCCCGGCACCGGGCCGAGGAGCTGGTGGAGCTCGTGACCACGCGGGATCTCTCGGACCGGGCGGGCGAGGCCTGGTTCCTGGCGGGCGAGGTCCGGGCCCGCACCCACCAGGGCGCCGCCGAGGAGGCCGCCGATCGCGCCACGCCCTTGTTGCGGGGCCCAGGCGGTCGGAACAGCCTGGGACTGCGCCTCGCCCGCCTGTGGCTGGACCTGGGGCGCCCGGACCGGGCCGCGGAGCTCCTGCCGGACCAGGGCGCCGCCATGGCTCCCGATCCGGTGGAGGATCCCTCGGGGAGCACCGCGGCCCTGCGCGCCCGGCTCGAGGCCACCCGGCGCCCGGAGCAGGCCCGCGATCTGGCCCGGTGGTGCCTGGTGAGGCCTCCCGCCACCCTGGTGCTGTCCCAGGCCGCCCGCCTCGAGGACGTGGGCTGGGCCCTGCTCGACGCCGGCCACGCCTCGGACGCCCGACGGGCCGCCAAGGAGGGGCTGGCGCTGCTGCAGGGGCCGGGCCTGGACGGGCTCCGGCTGCGCCTGCTCCGCCTCTTCCACGCCGCCGATCCCGATCCCCGCGTGGCGGAGGCCCTGGAGACCCTCCTGCGCCGGGTCCTGGCCCGCCAGCCCCCGGCCCTCCGGGCGGACCTGGCCAGCCATCCCCACCTCGAGCCCTTCCTGACGCGGCGATAGCGCCCATCCTCGGCCGTGCCCCGGCGCCGGCCCGGTTCTCGCCCCCGGATCCGGCCCCACTCCGGTACAGTGGGGTCCCACCGCTCGCTTCCGCCCCCCCAGGATCCCCTCCCATGGCCCGCACCCCCGAGCCGCCCCAGGGCACCGGCCGGCGTCGGCCCGGCCTGCCCGACGAGCCCGTCGAGATGGGCGGCGTCATCATCCACCCCGGTTCCTCCATCGGGAACTACGTCTTCCTGCGCGAGGTGGGCAGCGGGGGCATGGCGCGGGTGCTGCTGGCGAAGGACCCGAGCGGCGAGCTCATCGCCCTGAAGGTCCTGCGACGGTCGCGCTTCAAGACCGGCCTGCACCGCTTTCGGCGCGAGTTCCGGGCGCTCTCCCGGGTCCGGCACCCCAACGTCATCCGGGTCGAGGCCTACGGCGACCTGTTCGGCCACCCCTACATCGCCATGGAGTACGTGGACGGGCCCGATCTGCACTCCCTCATCCGGCAGTTCCGAAATTGGGATCCCGAGGATCGGTGGCGCCGGGTGGAGGAGATCCTCATCGATCTCTGCCGGGCCCTCTCGGCCATCCACCGCCGGGGGCTGGTCCATCGGGATCTCAAGCCGTCCAACGTGCTCATCAACGCCGACGGCGTCTGCAAGCTGACCGACTTCGGCATCGTCAAGGACCTGGACCCATCCACCGACCCGATGATGTCGACCACGCTGGTGGGCACCTGGGCCTACGCCAGCCCGGAGCAGATCCAGGGCGCCCCCATCGACCACCGCTCGGACCTCTACAGCCTCGGCGTCATCCTCTTCGCCATGCTGACGGGCAAGCGGCCCTTCCACGCCACCGACATGGCCGGCTACCTGGCGCTGCACCGGGACCGACCGGCCCCCACCCCCCGCGAGGTGGATCGCCGCGTGCCGGCCCACCTGGACGAGATCTGCCGCCGGCTCCTCCAGAAGGCGCCGCGAGACCGCTACCAGACGGCGCAGGAGATCCTCTACCGCCTCGAGGTGGAGGACCGGGAGACCCTGCGGGAGGCCGAGGGGGGCTGGGAGCCGTCGCTGGTGGGTCGCCAGCTCGAGGTCGAGGCCCTCACCGAGGCGATCAGCGGTCTGACGGCCCGCCGCGGGGGTCTGGTGATGCTCGAGGGCGACGACGGGGCCGGCAAGTCGCGCCTGCTCTCGGTGGCGGTGGACCGGGCGCGCAGCCTGGGGATCCCCTTCCTCCGACAGGACTTCATGAAGGACGAGACGGCCTTCGGCGGCCTGCTCGCCCTGGCCCAGGGGCTGGCGCGGGAGCTCGGGGATCGGGCGCCCGCCGAGCTGGGGCGGGCCCTCTCCAGCTTCCAGGAGTCGGCCGCCCCGGCGGGCAACGTGCGCTATGCCCTCTACGACGGCACCCGGGACGCCCTGCGGGCCGTCCTCCAGGACCAGCCCCTCCTCCTGGTCCTCGACGATCTCCACCAGGCGCCGCCGCGCTTCCACGAGTTCCTCACCTATGCGGTGCGGAGCCTGGTGGCGGGGGAGGGCCAGCCCCTGCTGGCCATCGGGACCCTGCGGCCCAAGGGCAGCCCCTCGGCCGATGCCCTCGCCGAGGGCGAGGAGCTGGGGCTCGAGCCGGCGCGGATCGCGGTGGGCGCCCTCTCGCGCAACGATCTCCAGCGGATCGTGGCCGATCTGGTGGGCGAGGACCTCCCAGGGCGGCTCCTGGCCCAGCGCCTCCACAAGGAGACCGAGGGCAACGCCTTCTTCGTGGTCGAATTCCTGCGGGCGCTCATGGCCAAGAACGTCATCCGGCGGCAGCCCGACGGGCGTCATGCCCTGGTCCTGGAGCCCGACGAGATCGCCACCGGCCACCTGGAGATCCCCGTGGGGGTCCGCCAGATGATGCGCAGTCGCCTGGACGGCATCTCCGAGCAGGATCGCGAGGGGCTCGAGGTCCTGGCGGTGGGCGGCCGGGAGGTGGACCTGGACGTGCTCCTCGACGTGCTGGATCAAGAGGAGGAGGCCGTGCTGGACGGGCTGGAGCGGCTCCTGGCGGCCGGGATCGTCCGGGAGCGCCGCGCGGGTGAGCTGGTCTTCTATGCCGTCAGCCACCGCAAGTTCGCCGATGTGATCTACCGGGATCTCCACGCCGATCGACGGGCCTTGCTCCACCGCCGCATGGCCGCGGCCCTCGAGGTCCACTACTCCCAGAACCCCGCGGCCCTCGAGGTGGTGGGCGAGCACTACCGGCGCGCGGGCATGGCCGGGCGGGCCTACCGCTACCTGGTCGCCGCCGCCCGGCGCCTGCAGGAGCGCTCCCTCATCCAAGAGGCCTGGACCCTCACCGAGAAGGCCGCCGCCCTCGAGGAGTCGGCGCTGGCGGATCTGGAGGAGAGCGACTTCCGGGCCTACCGCCGCGACCTGCTCCAGGTGCGGGCCCAGGTCCTGTCCAACCGCGCCGAGTGGGCCGAGGCCGAGGCCTCCTTCCGGGCCGTGCTCCGCCTGGCGCGGGAGGACGACGACGTCCGGGCCGCCACCCAGGCGCGGGTGGACCTGGCCCACGTGCTGACCCTGCTCCAGAAGTACGACGAGGCAGAGGCCCTGGCCCAGGAGGCCCTGGAGGACTCGCGGCGGCTCCATCAGCGCGAAGGCGTGGCCGAGGCCCTGCTCGGCATGGCGGCGCTGGCGTGGGCCCAGGGGCGGATCGAGGATGTGGAGCGCCTCGCCCACGAAGGGCTGCTGGTGGCGCAGGGGGGCGCTCTCCAGGCCCAGCGGGCCGAGCTGCTGCTGGCCATCACGGCGGCCCAGGCCACCCGGGGGCACCTGGCCAGCGCCACCTCCGGCCTGACCGAGGCGGAGGGCATCTTCCGGGAGCTGCGGCGCAAGCGGCACCGGTGTCTGGCCCTCTCCAACCTGGCCGAGCTGCTCACCTGGCAGGGCGAGCCCGCCCAGGCCCGCCAGCGGGCCCACGTGGCCGTGCAGATCGCGACGGACCTGGACTACAAGCTGGGTCGGGTCACCGCCCAGCGGGCCATGGGCGTCGCCTCGCTCGACCTGGGCCAGGTGGATCAGGCCCGGGATGCGCTGCTGGACGCCCTGCTGCTGGCCCGCCAGATCGCGGTCAGCGAGGAGATCCTGGCCTGCCTGGTGGGCCTGTGCCGCCTGCACCTGGAGCGGGGCGAGCATGCCCAGGCCGCCCGCCAGGCCCGGATGGGTCTGGAGGCGGCCGCCTCCCGGGACCCGGAGCGCTATGCGCCGCTCGTGCGGGCCCACCTGGCCATGGCCCTGGCCGATACCCGCCCAGACGAGGCGCGCGAGGCGCTGGCCGCCGCCGAGGCGCTCCTGTCGGACCTGCCCCTGCCGCGGCGCACCCAGGTCCAGCTCGCCATGGCCCACGCCTTCTGCGCCCTCGGCGACGACACCCGCGCGCTCCGCCACGCCCGCGTGGTCCTCCAGACCGCGGGCAGCCGCGGCTTCCGACTTCTCTCCCTCGAGGCCCGTGCCCTCATGGCCCGACTCACCGAGGGCGAGGAGCGGGCCACCCACCGGGCCGTGGGCCGGGACCTGGCCCGCGACTTCACGGCCGGCCTGTCCGAGTCCCTCCGCCGGGCCTTCCGGCAGCGCGCCTTCCTGCGCTGGCTCGGCGACGAGGAGGACTACGACGAGGACGTGGAGTTCGAGGCCCTCTGAGCCGCCAGGCCGGGGCCCGGTCCGACCGCGGCCCCTCGCCGATCGCGGCTACGCGCCGGTCGCGGCCCCTCGCCGACCCGGCGTGGCGCCGATCCGGCCGCTACTCG
>CAZPJM010000003.1:0-18479 GCA_964586865.1 uncultured Enterobacteriaceae bacterium | reverse complement strand
GCGCCGGTCGCGGCCCCTCGCCGACCCGGCGTGGCGCCGATCCGGCCGCTACTCGGGCGGCCCGTCCACGGGGGCGGGCGCCCCATCCTCGTCCTCGTCCCCATCCTCGTCGTCGGCATCCCCGTCGTCGGCGCCCTCAGCGTCGTCCTCGTCCCCGAACACCGGGTCGAGGTCGGCGAGGACCTCCTTGACCTGAGAGGGGATGAGGGTGACCAGGCTCCGGGCCAGGGGGCTGCGGGCCCAGTACGCACCGGGCTCGGAGGGGCTCTCGAGGATGGCGATGACCCAGCGCGCGTCGCCGTCGGTGGCGTTGGCGGTCAGGACCGGCCGCAGGTCGTCGGGGGCCTCGTCCTCGGGGACGACCTTGGCGCTGGTGAGCCGCAGGATGTTGGGCATGAGGGTCGTGGCTGCATCATCGCGCTGGTCCGGAGTGCTCTCGCGCGCGAAGTGGGCCTCGGCCCGGTCGTTGCGGTTGTTGTGGACCCAGGTGACCGTCTCGTCGCCCCGGGTCAGGGTGACCTGGGCGATCTCGTTCATGTCGAGGGGCTGCAGGCGCCGCTCCCGCAGGCCCGCCGCCGCGCCGTCCAGGCGGCTCAAGGCTCGCTTGGCGAGGAGGTAGGTCTCGTCGCCTGACCGGAGGTAGTAGGCCCGATCGCCGTAGGTGGTGCCCCCGACGGTGAGGGTCACCGGGCCGGCGCGTCGCTCGACGGTGAGGGTGCCGTGGGGGTCGTCCATGCCCAGGTCGACGCCCTCGAGGGCCGAGGCCTCGAGCTTCCGGTCGGCCTCGAACGGGGCGAAGTCCTCCCAGAGCTCCCGGGCCAGATCGTTGCCCACGAAGGTCTCCGTCTCGGTGACCACGACGGGCTCGGGGGTGTCCGGCGGTCCGGCCTCGGTCGCCGCGCTGTCGGTGTCGTCCATCCCCTCGTCGTCGGCATCGTCCCCGTCCAGGTCCGAGACGTCCGAGACGTCCGTGTCGTCCCCGTCCGGTTCACCGGTGGGCGGCGTCTCCGTCGGCGGCGGGGCCTGCTCCTCGCGGGTGGTGAGGGTGATCTGGATCCAGTCCCCGAGCTCGTCCTCGCGGGGCTCGAGCACCAGGGTCCGGTCCTCGGTCTCCCAGGTGACCTTGCGAAGCTCGTCCTCGGCCGCGGCGTAGACGGCGACACCGTCGTCGTCGTCGCGTGGGCTGCGCTCGGCGGCGGACTCGTCGAACACCACGAAGTAGGTGGCCACGAAGCCGGCGGCCACCAGGGCGCCCAGGATGCCCAGCTCGATCGCGCGGTTCATCGCTGCCTCCGGCGGAGGGTGGTCCAGCCGATGCCGGCTCCCAGCACCAGGAACGGGACCAGGAAGATGGTGCTCCAGAACCACCACACGGCAGCGCCGGTGGTGACGTCGATCTTCACGTCCTTCTCGGACTCGGTGCCGCCGATGGCGCTCTCCTCGCCCCCGAGCCAGCGGATGCTGTCCAGGGCCAGGTCGAAGCCCGGCCGCCAGCCCAGGCGACCCGCCTGATCGCTCACGTTGCGGACGTTGCCGAGCACCACCGCGCGCCAGGCCTGCTCCCCCTCGCCGCCCTCGACCGCGTAGCCCAGGTCGTAGACGCGAGACTCCTCGTCCTCGCCCTGCCGGGCGTCGAGGTTGGCGTCGGCGAAGGTGGAGCCGTAGGTCCTGACGAGGGGGGTGCGCTCGAACGGGACCTGACCCGAGGTCTCGAGGCCGGCGGCCAGCACGAAGGGCACCCACTGGCGCTGGCGCGACAGGGCCTGCACCGAGGCGTGGGTGCCATAGCGGTCGGTGACCAACACGTAGGGCGGGGCCCCGCGCAGGCGCCGCTTGAGGTCGAAGAGGATGCCCTCGGTGCGCGTCAGGCCGAGCTCGCCCAGCAGACCGGTGAGAGGGTCGGAGCGGCTGTCGAGCAGGACCAGGAGCTCGCCACCCTCCTGGAGCCAGCCGGTGATGGTCTCGACCTCGGCCTCGAGGAGGGGCTCGGTGGGGGCGGCGATGATCAGCACATCGGCGTCGGCGGGGACCTGCTCGGTGAGGCCGTCCACCGCACCGACCTGATCGACGTCGTAGCCCTGGTCCTGGAGCGCCTTCCGGAAGTCGGAGAGCTTGCGCCAGTCGTCGTCCTCGACCCGGTGGTCGGCCTCGCCGTGGCCGGTGACGAAGTAGGCCTGACGCTCGCCGCGGGTGGCCTCGAGCAGGTTCTTGAGGAAGAGCTCGTCGAAGCGCTCCAGGTCCCGCTCGGCGCGCCGCTTCTCGAGGCGCATCTTGAACTTGGAGGGCCGGGAGTCGCCCTGCTGGATGACGATCCAGCCGTTGGAGGTGAGCTTGAGCTCCTCGGCCAGGGCCGGGCTGGTGGCCTGGTCCCGGACCTCGACGGTGAGCTGGTCGCCGCCGGCCGCATCCACCGTGTCCAGGTAGGGCTCGAGCGCCAGCAGGACGTCGTTGCCGGGGGGGAAGAAGGCGTAGACCGTCACCGGCTCGGTGAGGCCGGCGGCGGTGCCGCGGGTGGCCGGGCCCACCCGGGAGGTCCGGAAGTAGGCCGTCTCGACGGGCTGGGGGCTCCAGGCGTCGGCCAGGACGTTGAGGGGGAAGACGAGGGCCACGGCGAGGGCCGCGTAGAGCCCGCTGGAGAGGGCCTTGCCGGCCGCATCCCGAGGCAGCACCACCGGGTTGCCGCTGAGCACCAGGTCGAGGAAGGCCATGGGCACGGCGCCGAGCACCAGGACCACCGGGGTGAGGACACCCAGCACGCCCTGCCAGCGCTGCCGGTCCTCTCCGGCGAAGCCGAGCAGGGTGCTGACCTCGTCGGTGGAGAGAGCGTAGACCGCCAGGCTGGCCGTCGCGATGCCAGCGGTGATCAGCGCCTTCAGGTGACCATCGCGGACGGAGGGGTCCTCGGCGGACAGGCCACGGGCCCGCAGCACCAGCGAACCCACCACCAGGGCGACGCCGAGGGCATCGAGGACCCACCGCGCCACGCCGGGGCCGACGATCTGCTCGGCGATGAAGACCAGGACGAGGCCGACATAGAAGAGGATTCCCGGGAGCGTCATCGCCAGCGCCTCCTCTCGAGGGAGCGGGTGGCCAGCAGCAGGAAGAGCCAGGTCAGCGAGGCGTAGTACACGGCGTGCTGGAGTCCGAGGATGCCCTTGGAGAAGGGCAGGAAGTGCTTGTCGTAGAGGGCCGCGTAGGCGAAGATCTCGGCGACGGGCCCATCACCGGCGGCCTGGGCCACGAGCCAGAGCATCACCATGACCGCGAGCAGCACCAGGCCCAGCAGCGCGGCCAGGATCTGGTTGCGGACCAAGGCGCTGCCGAACAGGCCGATGGCCGCCGCCACCGAACCGTACAGGGCCAGGCCCAGGTAGCCGACCCCGATCTGGGCCAGGCTCACCTTGCCGTAGACGAAGATCATCAGCGGCATGTGGGCGGTGAGCCCGATGTAGACCAGCACCATGGCCATGACGGCCAGGTACTTGCCCAGCACCACCTGGCCGTCGGGGATGGGGCTCGTGAGCAGGACCAGGTCGGTCCGCCGCTCCTTCTCGCCGGCGATGGCGCCGAAGGAGAGGAGCCAGGCGGTGATGGCGACGCTGAAGGCGCTGAACTCGAAGAACTTCGTCAGGGCCTCGCCGCTCTCGACGCCGCCCTGGCCGAAGACGGCCCCCGAGAGGGCCCAGACGTTGAAGAGCAGCCCCGCCACCACCAGGAGGAGGGCGATGATCACGTAGCCGTAGAGGCCGTTGAAGTAGGACGCCAGGTCGCGGCGGGCGACGAGCAGGGCCTTCATGCATCACCTCCGGTGAGGCCGAGGAAGGCGTCTTCGAGGGCCACATCGGAGGGCTCGACCAGGCGCAGGCCGAAGCCGGCGGCGGCGATCTCGGGGAGCAGCGACTCCCGGACGTCGCCGTGGAGGGTCAGGTCCATGCGGGCGAGGCCCTCGTCGGCGGGGATGGGGGTCACCGCACGGACGCGGTCGTGGGCCTCGAGCCAGCGCTGGAAGGCATCGGCATCGCCGCGCACGGTCACCACCATGCGGTCGTCGTCGAGGTGGGAGGTGAGCTCGTCGAGGCGGCCGGCGGCGGAGAGGCGGCCCTCGTGGAGCACCACCAGGCGGTCGCAGGTCCGGGCGATCTCCGAGAGGATGTGGCTGCTGACCAGCACGGCGCGCCCCTGACCCAGCCGGCGGATCACATCGCGCATCTCGCGGATCTGGCGGGGGTCCAGGCCGGAGATGGGCTCGTCCAGGATGACGAGGCGGGGGTCGTGGATGACCGCCATGGCGATGCCCACCCGCTTCTTGAAGCCGTGGGAGAGGGTGCCGATGACTTGGCGCTCGCGCCCCTGCAGGCCCGTGGTCCGCAGGATCTCCGGCAGGCGACCCCGCGCGGTGGAGGCGTCCATGCCCTTGAGCTCGGCGCAGTGGAGCAGGAAGCCCGTGACGGTCATGTCGCGGTAGAGAGGGGGCTCCTCGGGGAGGAAGCCGATGTTGGCCTTGAGGACGTCGGCGTTGTCCGTGACGTCCTGCCCGTCGAAGGTGACGCGGCCGCGGCTGGGGGCCATGACGCCGGCGAGGATCTGCAGGGTCGTGCTCTTGCCGGCGCCGTTGAGTCCGAGAAGGCCGATGATCTCGCCCTCTCGGACCTCGAAGGACACGTCGCGCAGGGCCGGGAACGACCCGTAGTAGCGCGTGAGGTTGGAGACCTGGATCATGAGGGTGCACTCCTCCCGTGCGCGGGCGTCATTAGGCACCCCGGTGGTCCCGTCAAGCGATCGGCGTGCGATGCGGTCAGAATCTGGCGCATCCCTCGGGGATCCGCCGAGCGGGGCGGGTCAGGGCGCCTCGTCCCCCTCGATGGGCGGCGCGAGCCCGCGGATCCCGGCCTCCCGGGCCGCTCGCTCGCCGGGGAGCTCGGGGTGGCGCACCAGGGCCTGGAGGCTCCGGACCGTCCCCCCCACGTGCCGGCGCCAGCGCCGCTCATCGGCCGGGTTGTAGGTCCGGAAGGCCCACTTCCAGCTCCCGGGTCGGAAGGGGCGCATGCCCGACCGGGTGATCTCGATGAGGAAGGCCCGGGTGCCGTAGCGGCCGTAGAGGTGGTCGATCTCGCTGCCGTGGGCCCGGAAGAAGAAGCCCCACCGGCCGAGCTGCCGGGTGTGGTAGGCGCGGCGGCCGAAGGCGTGCTCCATGGCCCGGCCCAGGCGCCAGAAGTCGCGGACGTCCCGACGGGGTGGGCGGCCGAAGCGCCCGGACCAGGGCGTGTAGAAGAAGCCGCCGAAGCTGTGCAGGCTGGCCGCGCGGTGGAAGCGCTCCCGGTCGGCGAGGCGGTCGATGGCCTGGCTCTCGGGCTGGGAGAGGGGGGCCGGGCTGATGCGGTAGTAGCCCCCGATGAGGTGGCGCCAGACCGCCCGCGGCTCCCGGTTGACGGCGAAGTCCCGGTTCAGGTCGATGTTGAGGGCGTTGCCGCGGCGGTACCGCAGCTCGCCGGCCAGCATGTCCTCCTCCACCTTGTCCCGGCCGTCGGGATTGACCAGCGGCACCACCGTCACCCGCACGTCCCGCGGCGTGCCGTGCTCGGCCAGCTCGAGGGCCAGCTCGAGGGCCACGTCGGTGCTGATCCACTCCATGGCGTGGATACCCGCCATCACGAGCACCCTGCGGTCGGCGGGCCCGGTGGGGTCCTGCAGGTGGAAGGCCCAGATGGGGCGCCCGCGCAGGCTGGTGCCGATCCGCTCCGGCACCACCCGCCCCGGCCGCTCCCGCACCTCGCGGGCCAGGGCCTCGAAGACCTGGTGTGCGAAGCGGTAGCCGGGCGCGGCCATCCGGCGGGCCAGATCCGTGTCGGGGGGGCGCTCCAGCGGGGTGGTGCGCCCCGGGACGGGCCCGGTGCGGAGCCGCGGGTCGACCGCGCCCGCGGCTACGGCCCCCTCGACCCATGCCAGGAAGGCTTCGGCGTCGTCGACGCCCTCGGGAGGCACCGCTCCGGCCAGACCCAGGGTCATGAGCACGACGATCAGCAGGTTCATGGGCGGACCCTATCGCGCGCCGCGTTACCGACGCGGCCCGGAGGTCCCATCTCCCGCCTCGTCCGCTGGCACCGTGGCACCCTGCTCCTCGAGGGCTTCCCCGCCGACGAGGTCCCTCCAGGCTTCGTCCACGACCCGCGGGTGGGGCTGCCCCGGGGTCCCGCCATCGCCTACCACGACGTGGTCCTCGACCTGCACCGCCGGGGGGTCCCCCTCACCGACCAGGCCCGCGCCTACACGGTCCTGGACCGGGAGCACCGCTCGGGACGCTCGCCCCGGGACTACCAGCGCGAGGCGGTGGCCGCCTGGAAGGCCGCCGGTCGCCGCGGGGTCGTGGTCCTCCCCACCGGCGCCGGCAAGTCCTTCGTGGCCGAGTTGTGCATCGCCGAGGCCGGGCGCAGCACCCTGGTGGTGGCGCCCACCCTGGACCTGGTGGGGCAGTGGTACGACGGGCTGCGCGCCGCGTTCGGCGATCCGGTGGGGGTGCTCGGGGGCGGCGTTCACGAGGTCGAGGACATCACGGTGGCCACCTATGACTCGGCCTGGATGCACATGGAGCGGTACGGCGACCGCTTCGGGCTGCTCGTCTTCGACGAGGTCCACCACCTGCCCGGCCCCTCCTTCGCCCAGTCCGCCACCCAGTCGGTGGCCCCGTTCCGGCTGGGCCTCACCGCCACCCTGGAGCGTCCCGACGGCGGGCATCAGCGCATCCTGGAGCTGGTGGGGCCGGTCGCCTATCGGCGCGAGATCACCGAGCTGGCGGGCGACTTCCTGGCCGAGTACCGCACCGAGATCGTCCATGTGCACCTCTCCGAGGCCGAGGCCCAGGCCTATCACCAGGCGCGGGACACCTTTCGCGGCTTCGTGGACAGCCGGGGGATCCGGCTCGGCGGGCCCGGCGGGTGGCAGCACTTCCTGCGGGAGTCGGCCCGCTCCGAGGAGGGGCGGCGCGCCTTCAAGGCCTGGCGGGCCTCCCGGGAGCTGCTCCAGGGCGCCGAGGCCAAGCTCCGGGCCACCGCCGATCTGCTCCGTCGCCATGCCGACCGGCGGGTGCTGGTGTTCACCAATGACAATGCGACCGTCTACGCCCTCTCGCGGCGGCTGCTGGTCCCGGCCATCACCCACAAGACCGACCTGAAGGAGCGGCAGGCCCTGCTGGGCGCCTTCGCCAGCGGCGAGCTGCCGGTCCTGGCCACCTCCCGTGTCCTCAACGAGGGCGTGGACATCCCGGCGGCCGACGTGGCCATCGTGCTCTCGGGCACCCAGACCGTGCGCGAGCACGTCCAGCGTCTGGGGCGGATCCTGCGCAAGCAGGAGGGCAAGCAGGCCATCCTGTACGAGCTCGTCGTGGAGGACACGGTCGAGGAGCGCCAGAGCGCCCGACGCCGCGACCACGTGGCCTATCGGGAGCCGTGACGGATTCTCCACCGGAGGCGCGGCGTCCGGCGGTAAGCTCGTGGCTCGCTTCGGAGGTCCCGTGCGCTCGGCCTTGATCGTGCTGGCGCTGTGCGTCCTGCCCGCCCGGGCGGGCGGCGTGCTGGTGGGCCGGCACCTGGCCGTGGGCGTCCACCCCGACGGCTCCCTGTGCGACGCGGCCGAGCGCGTCTGCATCGCCTACGATCCGGACGGGGCGTCCCAGGGGGTGCCCCTCGGTGGGGATCTGCTGCTGCCCGGCAGGGCCTTCGAGGCCTGGGGCGCCCGCTGGGTGGCGGGGGGCGAGGTGCGGCGGATCGCCGCCTCCGGCCCGGACCGGGACGATGGACCGGTCCTCGCCTGGGACCCGCCGGCCCGCACCGGCGGGTTCGTGCACCTGGAGGGCAGCGGCTCGGCCGGGGATCTGGACGTCTCGGTCGTGGTGGACGTGCCGGTGGACGGGCATGTCCTCCACACCACCCTCACCCTCACCGCCCGGGTGCCGATCACGGGGCTCGAGGTCGTGCGCACCGTCGACGTGGATCCGGACCACTTCGCCACGGGCTCCTTCGGCGCGGTCAACGAGGCGATGGGGGCGGTGGCCACCTCGGCCTCCACCCGCACCCCGGGTCGGGCCCTGGCGCTGGCCGTGGCCGACGGGACCGCCGGCCTCTGCCCTCGGGATTCGTGGTGCCGGCACCCCGAGATCGTGCGCGAGGGCGGGTCCGGCCCCACCACCGACGACCGGGTCATCGGTGTGGTGGCGCCCGCGGTGGACCTGGAGGCCGGCGGGTCGCTGGTGGTCCGCTTCGTCCACGCCCTGGGGACCGACGCGGAGCTGGCGCGCTCGCGTGCCCTCGACGCGGTGGCGGTGTGGGACCTGGACGGCGACGGCTTCGGTCCCGAGGACGGCGACTGCGAGGATCGGGACGCGGCCGTCCACCCCGGGGCCCCCGAGCGGCCCGACGGCGGTGACGACGACTGCGACGGCGAGATCGACGAGGGCACCTGGGCCTTCGACGACGACGGGGACGGCTGGACGGAGGCCGAGGGCGACTGCGACGACGCCGATCCGGACATCCATCCCGGGGCATCGCCCATCGAAGGGGTGGCCGATGCGGACTGCGACGGGCTGGCCGACGAGGACCCCTTCGAGACCCCCGGGCCTCCGGTGGGCTGGGGGGTCGGGGATCCCGCACCCGACATCGAGCCCGTGGCTGGTGGATGCCGGGTCTCGGCCACCCCGGTCCTGGGCCTCGGGGTCCTGCCCGCCCTGCTGCTGCTCCGGAGGCGCCGATGCGTGCCGTGATCGTCCTGATGGCGCTCTCCGCCTGCGGGAGCCACGACGGCGAGCCCGCCCCCGAGCGTGAGGCCCCCTGGCGCTGGGAGACCCTCTCGGTGGACGTGGTGCCGGCCTTCGACCCGGAGCTCGACGGCTTCGACACCCTCGAGATCACCGTCTCGGCCCCACCGGCGCAGCCACCGGGGTGCCGCGCCGCGGTCCGGGTGGTCACCGCGGCCGGCGGCGTCCGGGATCTGGAGCCCGTCCCCCTCGACGAGCAAGCCCTGCTCGCGTGGGACGGGCAGGTGGACGATCATCCCGTCGATCCGGGGCCCATCCAGATCGTGGCCCGTGCGGACTGCCCCGAGGCCGTCGCCGCGCGCTACGGGGCCGACGGCGAAGCCCGCACCTACGCCCTGCGGCTCGGCGTGGGTGCCGTCGACTGGAGCGACGCCGGGGAGGGGACCCAGGTGCCCCTGGCCTGGCACAAGGCCGACCTGCTGGCAGGCCGCATCCGGGCGGTCTCGCCACGGGTGGTCGAGTACCGGGCGGGTCGCCTGGACGGGACCCTGTCCGATCTGGATCAGGACGACGGCCAGCCCCGCCCCGCGCTCCCGCCCTGGGAGGATCCGGCGATCCCACCCTGGGGGCCCGGCGAGCCGGAGGATGTGGCCGCGCTGAATCTGCCGGTGGGCTTCGTGGCGGGTGCGCGGCCCGTGCTGGCCATCACCCCCGGCCTGCTCGGGGTCTCGGGGCGCACCGGTGCTCCGGTGGACGCCCGCGGCCCCCTGGCGGCTCGGGGAGCCCTCCCGGTGGTCCGGCTGGTCGCCGACGGTCTCACCGCGCTGGACGACCCCGGCTGGTCACCAGGCCGGCCGGTGCGCTTCCGCGCCGACGATCCGCTTCCCGACACCCTGGGCCGGCACGAGGTCCCGCTCGAGCTCCGCTTCGAGGTCCTGGACGGCGAGATCTGGCGGCCGATCCCCGGCGTGGCCCGGACCGCGCACCACGTCTGGATCCTCGCCGGACCCACCGCGGTGCCGGACGGGACCGACGACGGGGCTGCGCCCAGCGCCTCCTGGGTGGGCGTGCTCGAGGACGTCCGGCCCGCCGTGGAGGGGCTGCCCGCCGACGATCCGGTGGCCATCCTCGACGCCCTGCGCGACCACCTCCACGACGACCCGTGGATCGCCTACAACCCGAACGACGCCGCCTACAGCAGCTTTGCCGGCCGCTACATCTACTGGGACCGGATCTGGGTCGAGATGAGCGACTGGCTCGACCGGCAGCAGGGCATCGATGTGTACTGCCACTCGCTCGCCTGCCTGCTCTCGGCCCAGGCCAACCACCTGGGGCTCGAGACCGAGTACATCACCCTCGTCCACCGGGACCACCCCGACCGCGGCCAGACCTTCCGCACCGTCCTGACCCGGGCCGCCGGGACCGAGGGCTGGCGGAGCTGGCGGTTCAACTCCCACGGCATCGTCCGACACGAGGGACTCGTCTGGGATGCGGCGGTCGATCTGGACCAGGACGCCGATCCCGCCGCCGAGCCCGTGGATCCGCTGGGGCCGCGTGGGCTGCCCTTCGAGGACTATCAGGCGCTGCTCTCCCCCGATGAGCTGGTGATCGTCAACCAGGGTCGCTGCGACAACTACTGAGGCGGCCGCCCGACCGCCTCGACCGCGTCCAGGACCTTCTTCGGGGTGACGATCTCGGCGAAGGGGATGAGCGGGCCCTCGTAGTCGGGCAGCTCCTTCGCCCGGCTCCCCCGGCGGCGCCGGCTCACGGCCACCACCACGTTGCCGGGGCCGTAGCGGTCGAGGAGGGCCAGGCGCCGCTCCAGGCTCTCCCGGCGCCAGAAGCCCACCACGTCCAGGTGAGCGACGCGGCCATCGGGGTGGGTGAGGGTGTAGTCGGGAACGAGGACCGCCTGCCCTCCGAGCTCGATTGGCTCGCGGCCCTCGGTGAGGTCCCACGCCCGCTCCGAGGCGTTCCAGCGCTCCTCGAACAGGGCCTGCTCCCGCGTCTTGTAGGCGCCCTGGTCCCGGTAGTGGCTCACCAGGCCGTCCTCGTGGGTCAGGGTGAGGGTCTTCGCGTGGCGGCGCTTGGTCCAGAGCACCGTCGCCGTGAGGGTCCAGGGACACTCCTGGAGGAGGATCGCAGGGAAGAAGGTGGCCAGCTCGAGGCCATAGCGGGTGGACTGGCGGAACAGGCTGGCCGGTCCGTCCACCACCACCTCGAGCACGTCCCCGTCACGGCGGCACAGGTGCATGAGCTGGTGGAACTTGATGCGACGGAAGAGCTGGCGCAGCCGCGGGGCGCTGGCGTCGTGCAGGCGCAGGGTCAGGTCGGTGGCGCGCAGGAGCAGGGCCTGGACCAGGGCCACGTTGTAGCGGTGCAGCAGGGCCTCCGGGCCGAGCCGGCGCAGCTCCACCAGGCGCTCCTCGGAGGGCAGGTCGGCGTACAGGGCGTCGGCCACGGCCTCGGGGGTGCTGTCGAGCTCCAGGGCGACCTCGGCCAGGACGGTCTCGGCGGTGGGCCGTCCCAGCGGACCCGGCTCCAGGGCCAGCGGGCCGTGGGCGCGGGCGGCGCGGAAGACCCGCTCGCGGAGGGCGACCGGCGGCAGGGGGCTCTCGACCTGGAAGGTCGCCCGGTCCAGCATCACCTTGGCCAGGCCCTTGAGGACCTTGTGGTCCCGACGGACCCCCACCAGCTCGCCCAGGGCCTCCTCGACGGCGCCGCGGGTCCAGCGCGCGTCGAGGGCCTCGTCCAGGAGCGCCAAGAGCTCCTCGGCGGCGCGGCGCAGGCCGGGCTTGTCCGGGTCGATCCAGCTCGGGCGGAGGGTCCGCCCCTCGACCCGGGCACGCAGGAGATCGCTCGTGAGCACGGGGTCTCCCGGGTCAGCGCACGCCCAGGCTGTCGACGATCCTCCGCCAGGTGAGGCGGGTCGGAGACGGCCAGCGACCGGTGTGGACGCCCTGGAGGTAGCTCTGGGGCACCCCTCGGGAGAGGGCGAGGGGGAGGAGGCGGTTGAGGAAGGCGACCAGGGTGGGGTGGTCGGGGGGCAGGGCGGCCAGCTCCTCGGTGATCCCCGCCAGGTGCTCCCCGGCGTCGCGCCGGCGGCCCAGGCCTCGGGCCATGGCGGCGGAGAGATCCTCGACGTAGGCGGTGCCGTCGGTGGGGGCCAGGGTCAGGCGGAGCAGGAACTCGGCGTGGTGCAGGGGGGTCCAGCCGTCGGCGGCGCCGAGGCCCTCGGCGATGGCCAGTCCGGCGGTGCGCTGGTCGGAATCGGGGGGCGGCTGGCTGCAGAAGGCCTCGATGACCGCCGGCAGGACGCCTTCGGCCGTGTCGCCGCACGGAGCCGCGCAGATGTGGAGCCACATCCAGAGGGTGGAGCGCTCGGGCAGGTCGGCGAGGCGGGCCGCACCCTCGGCCACGGCGGCGTCGGGAAAGCGCCACACCCGAACCGAGCCGGCGACCTGGCGGAGCTCCCGCTCGAGGCGGGCCACCTGCGGGGCCGGGAGCCCCACCAGATCGGCGATCCGATCCTCGGGGGCGGCGGTCTGGCTGCGCACGTCGACGCAGTGCTCCCAGAGGGGATCCTCGGGCCCGGTCGTCACGGGTGCGATGAGGGCCCACAGCCGGTCGTAGGCGGCGGCCCGGGCCACGTGGCCCACCCAGCGCATGGCCTGGGGGCTGCCCACGAGGAGCTCGAAGAGGGCGTCCAGGCGCAGGTGGGGCTCGGCCACGGCCAGCTCGGCCACGCGCTGGAGCAGCCGATCGGCCCGGGCATCGCGCTCGGCGACAAGCAGGGCCTGCCAGAGCCACGCGATGGACTGATCGCCGTCGGGGCTGGGGAGGATGCGGCCCACCAGGCGCTCCAGGGCGGCGATGGGCCGGCGCGAGGTGGGCAGTCGGGTCCAGGCCTCGGCCACCACCCGCCCGGCGCCCGCCTCGACGAGACGGAAGGCCCCCTGGGAAGAGAGGGCGGCGAGGGCCTCGTCGAAGTGACCCATGGAGAGCAGCATCCGGACGTGCTCGGTGAAGAGGGAGGCCCGGGTGGACGGCTCGAGGGGCAGGGATTCGGTGTCGAGGAGCTCCCCCAGGTGGCGGGCGGCGGCGGCGCGGCTGGGGCCTCGCTCGGCCCAGGTGAGCAGGCTCCGGGCCCACGGGACCACGGCCCGGTGCGGCGGGCGGATGGTGGCCATGGCGTCGAGGACGGGCTCGGAAGGGGCGTGGGCGCCGCGCTTCTCGATCCAGTCCACCAGGATGCGGGCCCGCTCCTCTTCGGGGTGGTGGGAGAGGGAGAGCCAGGCCTCGGGGGTGTTGAGGCCCAGCCGGCTCGGGGTGCGGGCGCCGAGGGAGGCGCCGGTGCGTCGCCGGTGGGTGGGGGTGCCGGCGTCGATGCGGGGACGACGGGCCCGGATGGCCGCAGCCCAGGGGTCGGGGCCGTCACCGGACCAGCCGGCGGCCTCCTCGACCACCTCGGCGTCTCCGGCCAGCAGGCGCTCGAAGATGAAGTCGGCGGGGAGGTCGCCGTGGAGCTCGGGCTCGTCTCCCGGGCGGACGATGTGGAAGCCGGGCCGGGGCTCGGAGGCGATGGCCACGTCCCAGTCCTCGGGGGAAGGAGCGGCCTCGTAGGTGGAGAGGCGCAGATCGGAGCGGAGGTCGGGGGGCAGGAGCGTCAGGAGGGCCAGGAGCACCCACCGCCCGGAGGGGGCCGGGTCGGCCAGCTCGGACGGATCCACGACCACGAGGAGGGGGGTGCGCTCGGTGCGGAGCGCCGCCACGAGGGCCGCCAGCAGGGCCGCCACCCGGGTGGAGGATCCGGCCAGCCGGCTGGCGGGGTCGAGCTGGCTGCGCAGGGGGAGCGGGTTGGGGACGGGGCCGCGCGGGGGGGCGGTGGGGTCGAACCAGCGCGAGGAGCGCCACAGCCAGGCCGGGTGGGCCACCGTCGGCGCCTGCTCGGCGTCCAGCACCCGCCAGGTCACCCCGCCGAAGCCCCCACGGCCCACGGCCCACGCCCCACGCTCCAGGGGAAGCACCCGATCGCCAGGCGGCTGACGGGCTGGCGTGGAGGTGTCGAGCGCCAGCAGCGTCGCCAGGTCTCCCGGCTCGAGCGGGATGGGCCGGGTGTGCGAGGCCACCTTCGGGCGGCCTTCCCCCAGCCGGACGTGCACGTAGGGCAGCTCCAGGGCCATGGTGCGCTCCGATCCGGTCGGAGCCTAGCAGAAGGGACCCGAGCCGGCCCGGGGCGCTAGCTGCTCGTCGACCGCAGGGCGCTCCAGTCGCCCCGGACCTCGCAGTCGATGACCGTGTCGTCGTTGAGGTCGACCCCGATGAACACGCCGCCATCCCAGCGGATGCGCCCCGAAGCGTCCTCGTAGACCAGCCCGCCGATGGCGGTGTACATGGTCACGCCGCCCTGGACCACCGGGCCCGACATGGCCCAGGCCCCGCTGGGGGTCGCCGTGCCGCGGAGCCGCAGGTCGGGGTTGCCGGCGAAGGTGAGGCGGATGGCGTCGGGCACCGAGCCCTCGACGGCGAACCGCTGCTCCAGGAAGTCCAGGATGGACTCGGGCACCTGGTCCCCGGGGCAGGTGTTCTGGAGCCACTGATCGCCGAAGTCGCCGTTCCAGTTGGCGATGAGCGAGGGCACGTCGCCGGTGTCGCCGCCGTCGCCGTCCGGATCACCGCAGCGGAGGGCCGCATCGTCGTCGGTGTCTCCGCCGCCGCAGGCCGTGAGGAGGAGCAGGCCGAGGGTCAGGGAGCGGGTCATGGCGCCTCCGTGCGGGCCGCCGTCGGCGGGTGGAGGGTCATGACGACCCGGCGGTTGCGACGGCGGCCGGTATCGGTGTCATTGCTGGCGATGGGCAGGTTGGGTCCGTGCCCGACCACGCTGAAGCGGGACGGGTCGACCCCGAAGGACCCCGTCAGGGTAGCCATGACCGCTCGGGCCCGCGCCGCGGAGAAGGTGAAGGGATCGCCAAACCGGTCCCGAACCCCCATGGGGACGCCGCGATCGTCGGTGTGGCCGGCCACCTCGATGCGGTAGCCGGGGTTCAGGTTGATGGCGGTCGACATCATGTCGAGGGTCATCCGCGCCTCCTGGCGCAGGGAGAGCTCGTCGGCCCCGAACAGGTGATCGGCGGGAAAGGTCACCACCGTGGTGCGCCCCCGCCGGTCGACCTGGACCTCGGTGCCGTTGAGGACCTGGTAGAGCTCCTGGTAGACCGGGTCGGGGGGCGCCTTGGCGTCGCGGCAGGTGGCGGCCTCGTACTCGAGGGCGCGCACCGTCTGCTGGAGGGCGCGGACCTCACGGTTGAGCTGTCCCACGAGCCCCCCGCCGTCGGGGTACTCGTGTTTCGCGGGGCAGCCAGCGAGGGCCAGGAGCACGATCGGGGCCCAGGTCCTCACGCGCGGGTCCGCGGGTCGCGATCGTCGGCGATGCAGGGGTCCAGGCCCCAGTCGTCGGCGCGGACCCCCTTGATGTGGGGCTTGTGCCGGCCGGCCCCGCGCACCGCCAGCCACCGGGTCGCCCAGGCTCGGATGGCCTCGGGGTAGCGCCAGGTCCAGCCCTGGGGACCGCGGGTGCGGGCCTTGGTCATCCAGGCCAGGTGCAGCGGGTGGTGACCCACCGGCTCGGCCTCGTGCGGACCCTCGAGGAAGACGAGGCGGCCGTCGTCGTCCAGGCCGAACGGTCCCCCCTCGGGGGGACGGCCGATGGCCCGGGCCCAGCCCAGCATGGCCTGCAGATCGTCTTCGACCTCGTGACGACGCGCCATCTCGAGAAAGGCCCTGCCGCAGGCCTCGGCGTCGTTGGTGGCGCGGTGCGCCTCGGTGAGCTGGATGTCGAGCCGCTTGCAGACGTCCCCGAGGCGGTGGCTCCGGGCCTCGGGGAAGAACGCCATCGAGACGTCGACCGTGTCGATCTCGGCGAGGGGCTCGGGCCAGGGGCGGAGGGTGTCGGCGAAGGCCTTGGTGAGGAAGGCCATGTCGAAGGGGAAGTTGTGGGCCACCGTGACCGCCCCCGCCAGCAGCTCCCAGATCTCGGCCGCCACCTCGGCGAAGCGAGGCTTGCCGGCCACGTCGGCATCCGTGATGCCGGTGATCTCGGTGACCTTTCGGGGGATCGGGATCTGGGGGTCGATGAGCCAGGAGTGGGGCTCGACGTGCTCGACCCGGCCCGCGCCGTCCGGATGCAGGACCACGGCCGCGAACTCGATGATCCGATCGCCGCCGAACGGCTGAAGGCCGGTGGTCTCGGTGTCGAAGGCCACGATGGGGAGGTGCTTCCAGCGCATGGGCGGAAGGTAGCACCGGGCGGCCCGCGGCGCTGGCCGGCCGACGGGCCCGCTGTCAGGGCGTTGTCAGGCCGGCACCGCGCCCGGGCGGCGAACGGGGTGGCGTCGCCGTCGGCCGACCACCCGGCCCGGCCTCCGGGAGGCCGCTCGGAGGAAGGCGGATCCGGGCGGAGGCCCCGCCTGCAGCTCGCTCCGGGGGGCGGCCGACATCGAGGTTGGGAGACGATTCGCCAAGAAGATCCACCGCAAACCGGCATCAGAGCCCGCCGGTCCGATACCTGCGAAGGCCCTCGGCAGGTCCCGATGCGCATCCCGCGCCACCCGCATTACCAACATCGCGAGGCTCGGAGCCGGGCATACTGCGTTCGGGGGATGCGAGTCAAGCTCGTGCCTGTCGGTGCCGACTCACCACCGTACCTCCAGACGTGCATCGGGGTACCGCGGTGGGGTACACTCGGTGGCGAGAGGACAGGGAATCCCCCATGGGGTTCGGCTGCCCGAACGCTCCACGCAGATCCGCGGCGCCGTGCGGGTGCCGCCTCCTTCGACCCCACCACCAGTGAGGCAATCATGGCCAAGCGACGTCGCATCACCCGCGAGGAGATCCTCGAGGGCGCCGCCACCATCCTCGACTCGGGCGTCTTCGGCGACCTGACCGTCGACTCCCTCGCGCGCCAGCTGCACATGAGCAAGTCGACGCTCTACAAGCACTTCGCGAGCAAGACCGATCTCATCGTCGCGCTCGTCGACGGTCTCTGCCGCCAGGCGGAGCGCGACATCGAGGAGGCCGACTTCACCGGCGACCCCGTGGTCGCCCTCCAGAACCTGGCGCGGGTCTACGGCGACCACGCCGCCCGGCTCCCCCGCGCCGTGATCCTCCAGCGCAGCCGCCTGCCCGCCCCCTGCCAGGATCGGGTCGAGCTGACGGCCGCCACCATCGGTCGGGCCTGTCGCGGCATCGTCTCTCGGGGCTCCAAGTCCGGCGTCTTCGCCGCCGACGGCGCCGAGCTGGCGGCCACCAGCTTCCTGGCCAGCTCCCGGGCCGCCATGGAGGCCGCCGCCCGCGGTGACGTCGCCCTCGAGCGCGATGCCGCGGTGCGCGCGGTCTACGACCTGCTGCTCCCCGGCATCACCGGCACGCCCGCCTCGGTGTGACGCCGGATCCACCCCTCGGGGTGGGCGTACGGGAGGGACCCGGGGGCCTGCGCCACGCCCCCGGGCGCCTTCGTGCGGCCCGCTCCGGGAATCAGCCCTCGCCGAAGTGCGCGTCGACCTTGGCGAGCACGTCCTCGGCGTGGCCCTTCACCTTCACCTTGGGCCAGACGTGCACCAGCGTGCCGTCGGCGTCGAACAGGAAGGTGGAGCGGTGGATCCCCTCGTAGGTCTTGCCGTACATCTTCTTCTCGCCCCACACGCCCCAAGCATCGAGGATCACCCGGTCGGGATCGGACAGGAGCGGCATGGTGAGGTCGTACTTCTTCGTGAAGTTCGACTGCTTGCGCACCGAATCGGCCGACACGCCCACCACCTGCACGCCGCGCGCGTCGAAGTCGGCCGCCAGGTCGCGGAAGGCGCAGGCCTCCTTCGTGCAGCCGGGCGTGTTCGCCTTCGGGTAGAAGAAGAAGACGACGGGCTTGCCGCGGAAGCTGTCCCAGGCGACGTCCTCGCCCTGCTGGTCCTTGAGGGTGAAGCCCTCGGGGGTGGCACCGGTCTCGAGCATGATTCCTCCAGGGTCGGGAGAGCAGGGCCTTAAGGCCCGGGAGCCGCCCGGACAGCGAGCCGGGCTACGGGGAGGCGCACGGGAGGCACGGCATGAGCCGGGACCTGGCATCGCTGCAGGCGCTGGCCCGGGCCGTGTCGGGCGCCCCGGGGCTGACCCTCACGGCCGGGGAGCCCGGCGGCGGCTGGCGGATCGACGTGGCCCGGCTCCGGGTGTGGGTGGATCCGGAGGATCTCCGACGCCTGGACGCCGACCATATGCGGGGCCTGGCGGTGCACGAGGCGGCCCACGCGGTGCAGACCCGCTACCCGCGGCTCATCCCCCCGGCCTTGCTGGGCGATCCCTCGCTCCGGACCCTCCTGAACGCCCTGGAGGACACCCGGATCGAGACCTGGATGATGGCCCGCTACCCGGGGGCGCGCCGCTGGGTCCGGATCTACAACGAGCGCCTGCTCACGGGCCCGCTGCCCGCCGGGGTGCCCTGGGACGAGGCCTTCGCCCTCGGGGCGCTCCACCACTGGTGGACGGGGAGGCTGCCCGAGGGCCTGACGGGCCCGGTGGCGGACGCCCTGCTGGCGACCGAGGAGGCGCGCGGACGGATCGCCGGGACGCACCCGCTCGCGGGCACGGGGATCGCGGGCTGGGCAGCGGCCTACGAGGCGGGGCCGGCCCGCCGACCCTGGGCGCGGATCGACCGGGCCACGGCGCCGACGCCGGGGGAGCGGGC
>CAZPJM010000002.1:0-68918 GCA_964586865.1 uncultured Enterobacteriaceae bacterium | reverse complement strand
CAGCGCTGTCCGGTGTGAGCGAGCAGGAGCTCATCAGCGACTGGTCCAACATCGTAAGCGAGGGCGAGGACGGACGCTCGCTTAAGGCGCAATACGAGGCGTACAACGCCGAGCGTGAGGCGCAGAAAGGCAAGTCGCCCACCCCGGAGGAAGAGCACAAGCTCGAGGCGCTCCGCTACCGCTACGTCGACTTCCCGCTCGACGTCTCCAAGGACCTCGTCGACATCCTGGCGCGGCGCAGCAGCGACGCCTGGATCGGCGAGTACATGACCGAGCGCGCGCTGCTCGAGATGAAGCAGCTCGTGCGGACCAAGCTCGTCGCCCTGCCCAGTACGGCCGTCGCCAAGGCCATCGGTGTGCAGGGCGTCGACGACCTCGATGCGCTCAAGGACAAGGATCCCAAGGCCGCCGAGCAGCTCCAGGCCGAGATCGACAATGCCAATGGGACCGACCGGCAGGCGCGCAGCATGCACGCCCACATCAAGGACCTCGGTCGCCACCAGATGACCGCGGACTCCCTGGCCGATGGCTTCACGTACACCGACGAGCAGATGGCGATGTACTACAGCCACTACGCTGGCGCGTACGGCGAGGCGACGGAGCACAAAAAGGGCGAGAAGGGCCTGTTCGGCACGATCGACGCCGGGGAGAAGGAGGAGCTCGACGCCCGTCTGGCCCGGTTCAAGGTCTCCGTCGACGAGTACAAGAAGGCGAAGTCCAAGGTCGCCGAGGTGATGAAGTGGGTCGCCATCGCGGCGATCGCCGCCATCTCTGCGGCCTTCACCGGCCCGGCCGGGCCCACCCTGCTGGTCACGCTGCTGACGGCCGGTGCCTCGGC
The DNA here is from genome assembly GCA_964586865.1 of uncultured Enterobacteriaceae bacterium. Classification (GTDB taxonomy): domain Bacteria; phylum Myxococcota_A; class UBA796; order UBA796; genus REDI01. The sequence continues at coordinate 68,080 of CAZPJM010000002.1, read as the reverse complement.
CACGGCCAGCGTCGTCATCGACGAGGCGGTGCAGGGCCATGACTACGATGCCGGCACCGAAGGCGTGCAGAAGATCGTCACCGACGTGGGTGTCGCGGCGCTGACCTTCGGCGTGGCCAAGGGGTGGGAGCACGCCGCCAGGAACTACAAGGCCATCGGCGCCGTCGACGATGCGGTCAAGGCCGCCACCGCGTACGAGAAGCAGCTCTCCGAGGCGTTCAAGGAGGCGGGCCTCCTGCCCGACGCCACCTGGAACGTCGGCAAGGCCGCCCTGAAGGTCCCGCTCGACGAGGTCAGGGGCGCCGCCGTCGCGTCGCTCGACCTCTCCGAGCTCAAGTACGGCTGGCGCCAGGGCGTGACCCACGCGGACAACACCTTCCGCAAGGCCCTGGACGGCATGGACCAGAAGCAGCGCGACGCGATGCTCAAGGCGCTGATCGACACGGGCTTTTCCCACCTCAAGGACCAGCTCTTCCCGAAGGACAAGAAGAAGAGCGGCGTTCCCGGCGTGGAGGAGGAGGAGCCGGTGCCGCAGGTGCGCACCGACGAAAAGGTCATCGAGGATGCGTTCGGGGAGACCCTGTCCTGGGGCAAGCTCAAGGAGGCGGCCTTCGACCAGACCGCCGAGGTGGCCACCGGGTACCTGATCACCCTGTCCAACGGCAAGACCGTCAACCTGTCGTCCGCGGATGGCCTGGCCTTCCTCCAGACCTATGTGCAGGGCCGGATCGGCGGCTTCGTCAAGCAGATCGGCGCCGAGGTCGGCAAGGAGCGCAGCAACCGCATCATCGCCGCCAAGGCCGCCGAGCTCTCCGAGGACGGGGGCTTCCAGACGCTCCCTGCCGACGAGCAGCTCGCCGCCCTCAAGCTGTACGTGCACGTCCTGAAGTCCGAGGGGCAGTTCGGCAAGGTCGAGAAGGGCCAGGACGGGGGCTTGCGGATGGCCGAGTTCGGCCAGTCGCCCGCGACGTTCATGGAGGGCAGGTGGGCCGAGGTCGACAAGGCCATCCAGGACCGGGTGCCGTCCGGCGGGCTCTCGGAGACCAACGCCGCGTCGGAGGCCCACTTCCGCGCGTGGGTCCTCTCCGATCCGGCCAAGGTCGACGAGCGGCTCCAGACCGACTTCAGCGTGTTCAGCGTTCGGCTGGACCGAGCCAGGAAGCAGGCGGAGAAGCTCCAGGACCCCGAGCTGATCAAGCAGCTGAAGTCCCCGGAGGAGCAGGCGTTCTTCCAGGCCTACATCGCGGATCCCAAGCGGCTCATGGACTTCTCCAAGGGCGAGCTGGACACGAGCCTGGACATCCGCACCGAGGACGGCCGCAAGGCGTTCGGCGAGGCGGTCCTGGTGTCCAAGCTGTCCATCGCCGGCAACCTCATGCCCCGGGTCACCGGCGGCACCGAGGCGCAGCGCAAGGCCTTCGCCGAGCGGTTCACGTCGACCGACCACGTGAGGGTCTCGTTCGACCCCGCCGACGAGGCCCACAACCTGGAGCAGCTCCAGATGCTGTTCGATGCCGAGGTGAAGGGGATCGGCGCCGAGGACGACGATATCGCAGCGTTCCAGGCCGCGGTGACGGGCACGACGCGGCCGGGGGCGTCCTGATGGGGGCCCGCACGCCGTGGGGTGGCGTGTGACCACGCCCATCGCGGTCGCTCGCATCGCCGCTGCCCGCGCGGTGCTCGACATCACCGAGGAGGTCCTGCGTCCCTTCGTCATCGCCTTCGCCGACCATCTGGGCCGCGAGGCCGATGTCGACGTGCCCCTGAGCCTGGACGCGATGACCGTGCGGGTGCCGCTGCGCGAGCCCATGGCCCTGTACACGGTCGGCCCGCTCCTCGAGGAGGCCGGCCTGTCCGGCGAGGGCTTCGACGCGCTGCTCCGCGTGGCGGACAAGGCCCGCACCGCCTCCGACCGTCCCGTCGCGGTGGCCGTGCACGCCCGCCGCGACGATGGCCTGACGGGCATCCACCTGCGGCTCGACGGTGGGTGGACCCTGATGGATGTGTACGACCTGCTCGTGGAGCTGCGCCTCGGCGAGGGGGCGGTCGCCCACTGGGACCGCGTGTCGGCCACCCTGCTGGCCGAGCTCGCCGCCTTCGTGGACGTGGGCTTCGAGGTGCGCGGCGAGGAGACCGTCCCCGTGGTGCGGGTGCACGTCCCGCGTCGCATCCCCGTCGACGAGGTGGCGCGCTGGACGGGTCAGCTCGACCACGTCCTCGAGACCCTGCAGGTCCCGGAGCCCCAGCGCGCATGGATGGCGACCCTGCATCCCGCCCTGTGCGCGCGGAAGCTGAACGCCTTTCTGTGGACGCTGACCGTGCGGTCGGACGGCGTCGCCCCCGGCATGGGGCTGACCCTGCCCCGGGTGCCGATCTCGATCGTCCTCAAGCAGGGCCTGGACCTGCACCCGGATGTCGACCGCCTCGGCCTGCGCCTCGGGGCCCTCCGCGGGGCCTTCGACCGCCCTGACGACGAGGTCAGCCGGTTCGGGCTGGTGCTGGGCGGGGAGCGACCGTCGGGGTGGATCCGGGTCTGACCGCGCCCGGGCGCTCGCAGGGACCGGGACCGCGTCCACGTGCCACCCCGGTGAACACGCGGCCGAGCACCTTGTGTGCATCCGCCCATCCGGATAGTCGCATGCATCCCGCAGGGAGCGCTGCGCCGTGCCCGACCTCGCCGCCACCATCGACCTGTTCAAGCTGCTCGGCGACCCCACCCGGGTGCGGCTGCTGGCCCTGCTGCGCGCCTCCCCCCTCTCCGTGGCCGAGCTGGTCCGGGTCACCGGCCTGCCCCAGCCTCGCGTGTCCACCCACCTGCGCCGCCTCCGCGAGGCCGGGCTGGTGGCCGCCGGGCGCAATGGCTCGGGTGGCCTGTACGACACCATCGATGCCGCTTGGACGGCGCCGGTCCTGGCGGCGTGGCGGGCGGTCGAGGCGGCGGGCGACCCCCTCCTCGACGCCGATCTCCAGCGGCTCGAGGCGGTCCTGGCCGAGCGCGAGGCCCCGGCCACCACCTGGGCCGACAGCGTCGCCGGCCGCATGTCCCGGCACTACTCCCCCGGGCGCACCTGGCAGTCCCTCTCCCGCGGCCTCGCCGGGCTGTGCCGCCTGGGTCGCGTCCTGGACATCGCCAGCGGGGACGGGGCGGTCGCCGAGCTGGTGGCGCCGCGGGCGGCCTCGGTCACCTGCCTGGACCTCTCCGAGCGGGTCGTCGCCGCCGGCCGCCGCCGCCTGTCGCACCTCGACAACGTCCGGTTCGTCCAGGGCGACATGCACGACCTCCCCCTCGACGACGCCAGCGTCGACCACGTGCTCCTGATGGCGGCGCTGTGCTATGCGCACGCCCCCCGACGGGTCCTCGCCGAGGCCGCCCGGGTCCTCGCCCCCGGTGGGGACCTGGTCCTCGTCGACCTCGTCGAACACGCCCACGAACGGGTGGTGCATGCCTACGACCACGTCCAGACCGGCTTCGACCCTCAGGTGCTCCGCGCCTGGGCCGAGCAGTCCGGCCTGCGGGTCAGCCTCGCCGGCCCCATCGGCCGGGAGCGGCGCCCCCCCCACTTCGAGATCCTGACGCTCCATGCCGCACAGCCCGCGGCCCCCGCCTGACCCGAGGTCCCCGATGACCACCCGCCTCGACGCCCTCCACGCTGCCCTCTCGGAGCGCATCCTGGTCCTGGATGGCGCCATGGGCACGATGATCCAGCGCCATCCCCTCGACGAGGCCGCCTACCGGGGCGCCCGGTTCGCCGACTGGCACACCGACGTCAAGGGCAACAGCGACCTGCTGGTGCTGACCCAGCCCGACATCATCCGGGGCATCCACGAGGAGTACCTGGCGGCCGGCGCCGACATCGTCGAGACCAACACGTTCAGCAGCACCACCATCGCCCAGGCCGACTACGACATGCAGGAGCTCGTGCGCGAGCTGAACATGGAGGGTGCCCGGCTCGCCCGGCAGGCCTGCGAGGCCTTCGAGGCGAAGGACGGTCGGGTCCGCTGGGTCGCCGGCTCTCTCGGGCCGACCAACCGGGCCGCCAGCCTCTCCCCGGACGTGAACCGGCCTGGCTACCGCAACATCACCTTCGACGAGCTGCGCGTGGCCTACCGCCAGGCGGTCGAGGCCCTCCTCGACGGGGGCGCGGACCTGATCCTGGTCGAGACCATCTTCGACACCCTCAACGCCAAGGCCGCCCTGTTCGCCATCGACGAGGTCCGTGAGGCCCGCGGCATCGAGATCCCGGTGATGATCTCGGGCACCATCACCGACGCGTCGGGCCGGACCCTGTCGGGCCAGACCACCGAGGCGTTCTGGTTCAGCGTGCGCCACAGCAAGCCCCTGTCCGTCGGGCTGAACTGTGCCCTAGGACCGGATCTGCTGCGGCAGTACGTCGAGACCCTGTCCGACAACGCGGACGCCCTGGTCTCGGCTCACCCCAACGCCGGCCTGCCGAACGAGTTCGGCGAGTACGACATGGACGCTGCCGAGATGGCGTCCCACATCGCCGAGTGGGCGAAGAGCGGGTTCCTGAACATCGTGGGCGGCTGCTGCGGCACCAACCCGACCCACATCCAGGCCATCGCCGAGGCCGTGCGCGGCGTTCCACCCCGGAGGATCCCGGACCTGGAGCCCTACATGCGCCTGTCGGGCCTGGAGCCGCTGATCTACGGCCGCGAGAACGACGTCTTCATGAACATCGGGGAGCGCACCAACGTCACCGGCTCGGCCCGGTTCCGGAAGCTCATCAAGAGCGGCGACTACGACACCGCGCTGTCCGTCGCCCGCCAGCAGGTCGAGAACGGCGCCCAGCTCATCGACATCAACATGGACGAGGGCATGCTCGACGGGGTCGAGGCCATGACCACGTTCCTGAACCTGATCGCCAGCGAGCCCGACATCAGCCGGGTGCCGGTGGTGCTGGACAGCTCCAAGTGGGAGGTCATCGAGGCCGGCCTGAAGGTGGTCCAGGGCAAGGGCATCGTGAACTCGATCAGCCTGAAGGAGGGCGAGGCCGAGTTCCTGGAGCACGCCCGGCTGGTCCGTCGCTACGGGGCGGCCGTCATCGTCATGGCCTTCGACGAGGAGGGACAGGCCGCCACCGTCGACCGCAAGGTGGAGATCTGCGCACGCAGCTACCGCCTGCTCGTCGACGAGGTGGGCTTCCCGCCCGAGGACATCATCTTCGACCCCAACATCTTCGCGATCGCCACCGGCATCGAGGAGCACGACGACTACGCCAACGCCTTCATCGAGGCGATCCGGCGCATCAAGGCCGAGCTGCCGCTCGCCAAGATCAGCGGTGGGGTGTCGAACGTGAGCTTCTCGTTCCGCGGGAACAACCACGTCCGCGAGGCGATCCACTCGGTGTTCCTGCTGCACGCGATCCGCGCCGGCATGGACATGGGCATCGTCAACGCGGGCCAGCTCGCGGTGTACGACGACCTGGATGCCGAGCTGCGCGAGCGCGTCGAGGACGTGGTGCTCAACCGCCGCAGCGACGGCACCGAGCGGCTGCTGGAGATCGCCGACGCCCACAAGGGCAAGGGGTCAAGGTCGTCCACCCCGGACCTGTCGTGGCGGGAGCAGTCCGTGGAGAAGCGGCTGGAGCACAGCCTGGTCCACGGCATCGCCCAGTGGATCGAGGAGGACACGGCCGAGGCCCTCGACAAGCTCGAGCGGCCGCTCCACGTCATCGAGGGGCCGCTGATGGACGGCATGAACGTGGTCGGCGACCTGTTCGGCAGCGGCAAGATGTTCCTGCCCCAGGTGGTCAAGTCGGCCCGGGTCATGAAGAAGTCCGTCGCCTGGCTCGAGCCCTACCTGCTCGCCGAGAAGGAGGCGTCGGGCGACACGGGCAGCGCCGGCAAGGTGCTCATGGCCACGGTCAAGGGCGATGTCCACGACATCGGCAAGAACATCGTCGGCGTGGTGCTCCAGTGCAACGGCTTCGAGGTCATCGACCTGGGCGTGATGGTCCCGGCGTCCCGCATCCTCCAGGAAGCGAAGGAGCACGACGTGGACGTGATCGGCCTGTCTGGCCTGATCACCCCCTCCCTCGACGAGATGGTGCACGTCGCCAAGGAGATGGAGCGGCTCGGCTTCGAGCTCCCGCTCCTCATCGGCGGGGCGACCACCTCGAAGATCCACACCGCGGTCAAGATCGACCCGGCCTACCACGGCCCCGTCATCTACGTGAAGGACGCCTCCCGCGGGGTCGGGGTGGTCGGCTCCCTGCTCTCCGACGGCCTGCGCGACGACTACGTCCAGGGGATCGCCCAGGAGTACGCCGATGCCCGCGCTCGCCGCGCCGGCCGCACCCGGAAGGTCCGTCGCCGCAGCCTCGAGGATGCCCGGAGCCGCGCGCTGCGCCCGGACTGGGTGGCGCACCCCGTGCCGGCGCCCGCCGAGCCCGGTGAGCACGTCCTGGTGGGCCAGGATCTGTCGCCGCTGGTGGATCGCATCGACTGGGGCCCCTTCTTCCGCACCTGGGAGCTGGCCGGCCCCTTCCCGGCCATCCTGGACGACGAGGTGGTGGGTCCCCACGCCCGGCAGCTCTACGACGACGCCCGCGCCATGCTCGACCAGATCGTCGACGAGGGCTGGCTCGAGGCCCGGGGGATCGCGGCCCTGCTCCCGGCCGCCCGGGTGGGCGATGACGTGGAGGTCTACACCGACGGCAGCCGCACCGCGGTGCGCGACACCTTCCACTTCCTGCGCCAGCAGAACCACAAGCCCGACGGCCAGCCCAACCTGTGCCTGGCCGACTACGTCCCCGAGAAGGGCAGCGGGGTCGAGGGCTGGCTCGGCCTGTTCGCGGTCACCGCCGGCCACGGCATCGAGCGGCACCTGGCCCGGTTCGAGGCGGATTATGACGACTACAACGCCATCCTCCTGAAGGCCCTGGCCGATCGCCTGGCCGAGGCCTTCGCCGAGTACCTCCACGAGCAGGTCCGCACCAGGCTCTGGGGCTACGCCCCGCACGAGTCCCTCACCAACGAGGACCTCATCGCCGAGCGCTACCAGGGGATCCGCCCGGCCCCCGGCTACCCGGCCTGTCCCGACCACACCGAGAAGCGGCGGCTCTTCGACCTGCTGGGCATCGAGGACAAGGTCGGAATCTCGCTCACCGAGTCCATGGCCATGCTGCCCACGGCGGCGGTCTCGGGCTTCTACTTCGCCCACCAGGACGCCAAGTACTTCGGGGTGGGCAAGCTCGGGCGGGGCCAGATCGAGGACTACGCGCGGCGCAAGGGCTGGACCGTCGAGGAGGCCGAGCGGTGGCTGGCCCCCAACCTGGGCTACGACCCGGACGCCTCCGAGCGGGTGGCCGCCAAGTAGGCCCTCACCCGGGGAAGCGGACCTCGACCCGCAGGCCCCCGCGCGATCCCGTCGTCCGGCGCACCTGGCCGCCGAGCTGCTCGGCCAGCCGGTCCACCAGGCGGGAGCCCAGGCTGGCGGGTGCGGACCGCGCGGTGTCCGCGCCCACGCCGTCGTCCTCGACGACCAGGCACCGGGTGGTGCCGCCGTCCTCGTCGGGGGTGTGCTCGAGGGTGATCCACACCGTGCCGGGGCGGTCGTCGGGGAAGGCGTGCTGGAGGGCGTTGGTGACCAGCTCGTTCAGGAGGAGCCCCACCGTGACCGCCTGGGGGAGGGCGAGCTTCTCGTCGCCGATGTCCACCACCAGGGTGGCCTGGGGCCGGCCCAGAGCGCCCTGCAGGCCGGCGAGCAGATCGCGCACGTACACACCCAGGTCGACGTGCTCCAGGTCCTCCGAGGCGTACATGCGCCGGTGGACGCCGGCCATGGCGTTGATCCGTCCCTGGGCGGCCTCGAAGGCGGCGCGGACCGCGGGGTCGTCCACCTCGAGGGCCTGGAGGAGCAGCAGGCTGTTGATGATCTCCAGGTTGTTCTTCACCCGGTGGTGGACCTCCTGGAGGAGCACCTCCTTCTCGCGGAGGGAGGCCTCGAGCTCCCGGGTGGCCCGCATCCGGTCGGTGATGTCCATGATGGTGCCGACGAAGCTCGTGACGCCGCCGTCGGCCTCGAAGACCGGCGCCACCTGCCCCCACACCCACCGGATCCCGGAGCCGGTGAACAGGCGGTAGGCGCCGGCGCGGAAGTGACGCCGGGCCACCGCCGCGTCGAAGGCCTCGGCCACGGCCTCCCGGTCGCGGGGATGGACCACCCGGAGCCAGCCCGTGCCGACGGCCTCGTCGGGGTGCAGGCCGGTCAGGGTGCACCAGGTGGGGTTGACGTAGTCGATGCGGCCGTGGGGGTCGGCCCGGAAGAGCCCCACCGGCGCCGCCCGGGTGACGGCGTCCAGCAGGGCCTCCCGCTCGGCCAGGGCGTCGCGGGCCTGGTAGCGCTCGCTCACGTCCCGCACGGCGACGATGCGGGCGGGCTGTCCCTCCCAGGTGGTGGCCTTGGCCTCGAGCTCGGCGGGGAAGGTGGTGCCATCGGGGCGCAGGCCGGTGACCTCGTACCGCCGGGTCCGACCGGCGGCGATCTCGGCGCGGACGCCCGGCCGGTCCTCGGGGATCACGAGATCCACCACGTCCATCGACGCCAGCTCCTCGGGGGTCCGGCCCGTCAGCTCCAGCATGCGCTGGTTCCAGTCCAGCGCATGGCGCCCGTCGTGGATCAGGATCCCCTCGAAGGTGGCCGCCGAGAGGCGTCGGAAGCGCTCCTCGGAGAGCCGCAGCGCCTCCTCGGTGGCGGCCTGGGCGGTGATGTCGCGGAAGGTCATGACCCGCCGGTCGCCGCCTCCGGGGACGTCCTGGAGCACCATCTCGACCTGGATCTCGGTGCCGTCGTCCCGGATCGCGACGGTGCGCAGGGGGATCCCGAGGATGTCGGCGCGGTCCCACGCCTCGGCGAGGCGCTCCTGCTCCTCCGGGGGGGCCTGGGAGAGCACCGGACGGCCCACCAGGCTGCCGGGAGGGGCCCGCAGGAGACGGTGGGCGGCCTCGTTGGCGTCCAGGATGTGGGTGCGGTCGTAGAAGAGCACCCCCTCGGTGGCCACCGCCTCGAAGGTGGCGAGGCGGGCGGTGGTGTCGCCCTCGGCGTGGAGCCGGGTCAGGACCAGCAGGTGCCAGCCGCTCTCGCCCGGGATGGGTCGGGTGGTGACGCGCCACTCCCGGTCCTGGCCGTCCAGGTGGACGGGCGGCGTCAGGCCCAGCTCCCGGGGTGTCCGATCCTCGAGCCCCCCCGTGGGGCGCGCCAGGCAGCGACGGGCCTCGGCGTTGGCCAGCACGATCCTCCCCGACGGGCCGATGAGCAAGGCGGGGCCGGGCACGGCCTCGAGGAGACCGCGGACATCGGGGCGCGGTGCGTCGGCCGACAGCGGGGACCTCCGAGCGGCATTAGACTCGCTGCGAGGACGATACATGCCGCCGACCGCCGCCCACCTCCCCACCACCGCCGGAGCTCGGGTCCTCGTCGTCGAGGACGAGGTGGTCATCGCCGCCGCCCTCGCCGCCCGGCTGGAGCGGCTCGGCTACCAGGTGGTGGGCGAGGCGCGGGGCGAGGCCGACGCCCTCGAGCTGGCGCTGGAGCATCGGCCCGAGCTGGTGCTCATGGACGTCCGGCTCCGGGGCCGGGACGACGGCATCCGGGCGGCCAGCGCGATCCGCGATCACCTGCAGGTCCCGGTGGTGTTCACCACCGCCTACACCGACGTGGACACCCTCGCGCGGGCCAAGGACACGGCGCCCCATGGCTACCTGGTCAAGCCCTACGACGAGGCGAGCCTGCGGGTGGCGGTGGAGCTGGCCCTTCACCGGGCCGCCGCGGAGCGGGAGCGGGACCGGATGCGGGCCGAGCACGCCCGCCTCGAGGAGAAGCTCCGCCAGTCCCAGAAGCTCGAGGCCGTGGGCCGCCTCTCCAGCGCGGTGGCCCACGACTTCAACAACCTCCTGGCGGTCATCGGCAGCGCCGCCGAGCTGGGCGAGCTGGCGCCCGAGCGCGTGCCCGACCTCCTCGACACCATCCAGCTCACCGTCGACCGGGGCGCCGCCCTCACCCGGCGCCTCGGCTCCTTCGCCCGGGTCCGGGAGGCCCGCCCCCGCACCCTCGACCTGGCCCAGGCCCTGGACGGGCTCCGTGGGCTCCTGCCCCGGCTGCTCGGCGGGGCCATCCAGGTGGAGATGGACCTGCCCCAGGGCGCCCTCCCCGTGCGCATCGACCCGGTCCACGTGGACCAGATCCTGCTGAACCTGGCGGCCAACGCCCGTGACGCCATGGCCGACGGGGGGATCTTCCGCATCGCCGCGCGCCACGCCGCCGATCGGGTGGAGCTTCGGGTCTCGGACACGGGCACCGGGATCCCCGAGGCGGTGCTGCCGCGGATCTTCGACCCCTTCTTCACCACCAAGGCCGAGGGGGTCGGGACCGGACTGGGGCTGGCCACCGTGGGCGAGCTGGTCGAGCTGGCCGATGGCACCATCGAGGTGGACAGCGCGCCGGGCGAGGGGACGCGCTTCGTCTTGTCCTGGCCGGTGGCGGGCCCGGTGGCCGTGCCCGCGCCCGCGTCGTCCCGGCCGAGCGGGCTCGCCGCCGTGGGCACGGTGCTGCTGGTGGACGACGACCCCTGGCTCCGCGATCTGGTGGGGCGCCACCTGGCCCTGGGCGGGCACCGGGTGCTCCGGGCCGAGGGCCTGGGTCGGGCGGTGCTGGCGGTCGAGGAGGAGCCGGTGGATGTGGCGCTCGTCGACGTCCAGCTCCCCGGGATCGGCGGGGTCGAGGTGGCCGCCACCCTCCGGCGCCTCCGGCGGGGGCTGCGGGTGGGCTTCATGACCGGCCGCCCGGACCCGTCCGCCCTCCCCGAGGGCGCGCCCGTGCTCGCCAAGCCCTTCGGTCGGGCCGATCTGCTCGCCTTCGTCGGCGAACGCCTCCGCGAGGAGCCGGGCTGAGGGAGCGAGGACGCGGTAGGACGCCCCATGGCCGACGATCCCGAGGGGCCCACCCGTGGCTGGGCCCGCCGCACCCTGAAGACCGGGCGCATCGCGGCGTCCCTGGGGCGCAAGGCGGCCCGTCAGGCCGTGAAGGACCGGCTGGGGCTCGGGCACGAAGACGACGCCGAAGCCACCGCCGCCGCCTTCGAGCGCCTCGCCCTCGAGATGGACCAGATGAAGGGCCTGGTCCTCAAGGTGGGTCAGATGGCCAGCTACCTGGACGGGGCGCTTCCCGAGCGGGGGCAGCGGGTGCTGCGCAAGCTCCAGCGCGAGGCCGAGCCCATGACGCCCGAGGCCGCCCGCCGCGTCATCCAGGAGGGCCTCGGCCGCCCACCCGAGGCGCTCTTCGAGGCCTTCGAGGAGCAGCCGGCCGCCGCCGCCAGCATCGGCCAGGTGCACCGCGCGCGGCTCGATGGCCGCCCGGTGGCTGTGAAGATCCAGTACCCGGGCATCGCCGACACCTTGGACACCGACCTGGGCAACCTCAGGCGGGTGGGGGCGCTGGCCAGCGTGGGCATGGCCACCAGCGGCCGCGAGATGGCCCGGGAGCTCCGCACCCGGATGCGGGAGGAGACCGACTACCTCCTCGAGGGGGCCCGCCAGGAGCACTTCCGCGGCCTGCTGGCCGACGAGGGCCGGGTGGTCATCCCCCAGGTCCACCCCGGGCGCTGCGCCCGGACCGTGCTGACCATGGACTGGCTCGAGGGCGAGGGCTTCTACGCCTTCCGCGACCGGGCCGCCGAGGCCCTCCGGGCCCGGGCCGCCGCCCTGCTCTTCGAGATCTCCTTCCGGAGCATCTTCGCCCATGGGGCCTTCAACGGCGATCCCCACCCCGGCAACGTGCTCTTCCTCCCGGATGGGCGGGTGGGGCTGCTGGACTGGGGCTGCGTCCGCACCTTCGACCGGGCCTTCGTCGAGGGCTGGAAGGGCGTGGCGCGGGTGGTCCTGGCGGGTGACCGCGCCGCCTTCCCCGAGGCCTTCCGGCGGATCGGGTTCGCCCCGGACCCGGACCGGATCGACTGGGACGCCCAGTACGAGAGCATTCGCTACCTCTACGAGCCCATGCTCGCCCCGCGCTTCCGGTTTACCCACGACTACGTCCAGCGCTCGTGGGACGTGCTGCTCTGGAAGAACCCCAACCTGCGTCGGATCCGCATGCCGCCGGCCTGGCTGCTCATCCAGCGGGTCCAGTGGGGGCTCTACTCGGTGCTGGCCCTCCTCGACGCCGAAGCCGACTTCGCCACGCCCTTCCGCCGCTGGCTGGACACCCCCTCCATCGAGGGGCACGCGCCCTCCCGGCTCCGCCCCCCCGATGCGGCTGCCCGCGCGCCCACCGCCCCGGACGAGGAGGGGGGGAGCTCCGGCTGACCGTCAGCCGGATGACGGCGCATCTTCCGCATGGCAGCCCGATCAGGACGGGTCCGCGTCGGTCGCGTGCCACACGGGTGGCGAGGATCGGTCGACTTGACGCTATGCTGACGCCCTTGCTGGTCGGAGTGCCGGCCGACCGCTGGAGGAGATCCATGCGCACGACCGCACCTGCGCTGACGGCCCTCGCGCTCCTCGCTGCCTGTGGCGGCGGAGACGGCGAGAACGGGCCGCCCCTGATCCTGGGTCCCGCCGGGGCGAACACCTTCGACGACCTGGTGCTCACCGTCGTCGATGGCAAGGAGGACCGCTACACCTACACCTGGCAGGTGGAGGGCGAGGACGAGCCGCGTGCCGATCTGGACGGGCTCGTGGTCCCCGCCGACCTCACCGAGAAGGGCCAGACCTGGACCGTCACCGCCAGCCGCGGGGGCCGCTCCAGCACCGCCAACCTCACGGTCGGCAACGCCCCGCCCCGCGCCGAGGTGACCCTGAATCCGGTCGAGCCCACCTCGGCCGACGAGATCACCGCCACCGGCACCGGGATCGACCCGGACGGCGACCCCACCTTCGTCGAGTACGCCTGGCAGCGGCGCGACGAGAGCGGCAAGTGGGAAGACTTCGGCGTCCCCACGCGCACCATCTCGGCCCAGTCCACCCGGGTGGGCCAGGAGTGGCGGGTGCGCGTGACCCCGTTCGATGGCGACAGCGCGGGCAACACCGCGACCCTCACCTTCCGCATCGTCAACGCCCCGCCGGTGGTGGAGCGCGTCCAGATCAGCGCCACCGAGGCCCGCACCAACGACGTCCTCTCGGTGGTGGCCCAGGCCATGGACCCGGACGCCGGCGACACGGTCCGGCTCGAGTACCGCTGGCTCCGCAACGGCACCCCCATCCCCGACGCCAACAGCCCGGCCATTGACGGCACCACCGCCTTCGACGCCGGGGACCAGGTGTGGGTGGAGGTCCGTGGCAACGACGGCGAGACCCCCGGCGAGTGGCGCGCCAGCCAGGTGGCCTCCATCCTGAACAGCCCTCCGGGCGAGGTGGCGGTGGCCATCTCGCCCGAGGCCCCCTTCTCCGACGAGGACCTGATCTGCCGCCGCACCACCGAGGGCGAGGATCCGGACGGCGATCCGGTCTCCTACCGCGCCCGCTGGCTGGTGGACGGGGCCCCCTTCACGGCCAACGTGACCACCGGGGGCCTCGAGGGCGACACCGTGCCGGCGGCCTTCACCAACGCCGAGGAGACCTGGACCTGCCAGGTGGTGGCCTTCGATGATCTCGGGGCCGAGGGGGTCAGCTCCGCCAATGTCTTCGTCGACGCCCGCAGCGGCTGCGCCGACGGCACCACCGAGGTCGAGTGGTCCATCGAGGTCGAGGGGTGCCTGGCCGCCGAGGAGATCCCCTGGTCGGCGGCCCGGGACAACCCGGGGGACTACTGCGCCGACGGGTGGGGCCTGGCCGGGGCCGACATCGTGAACACGCAGCTCAACGGCACGGCCTACACCGACGCCTGGAACTTCGCCTTCAACGGCGAGGGCTGCGAGGGCCAGGACGCCTTCGCCACCACCCCGGACGGCAGCACCACCACGCGGCGCGACTGCCTGTGGCGGAAGAGCCACCAGACCCGCCTGTCCAGCGAGACCTCCCTGGTGGACGGGGTGGTCTGCCAGCAGCTCCCCGAAGAGACGCCCGAGTAGCCGTCTGTGACGCCAACTCCCGTCGCCCGGCCCGCGGGGGCTCCTGCTGCTGCACGAAGGCCCCGACGGCATGCTGCCGCGGGGCCTTCTCGGATGGGGACCGTTGCCGGTCCGCGCTGGCGCGGTCAGTCGGTGGTGCGCCGGAGCTTCATCTGCACATCGCCCGACCACATGTGGTCGAACGCCCTGACCGTGGTCTCGAGGTAGCGGATGTAGTCGTCCATCACCTGGTCGCCCCAGGTGGCGCGGATGTGGGACTCGTTGGCCATCAGGCGGCGCAGCCACTCGGCGCAGGTGGCGCGGTAGTGCGTCCGCCGCATGTGGAGCTCCTCGATCTCCCACTTGGGCCGGAGCGCCATGACCAGCTCCTCGAGGCGCGGGTTGCGGCCACCCGGGAAGATCACGTCGGCGGTGAAGGCCAGGTCCTCCAGATCCTTGCGGGTCCGGGGGAGCTTGTCGGTGAGGATGGCCTGGAAGGCGAAGGGCGCCCCGGGCTCCACCCACTCGGCCAGCTTGTTGAAGTACGTGCGGTAGATGGCCACCGCCTGCTTCTCGCGGGCCTGCCTCGGCGAGACCAGGTGGTCGATCATCTCGATGGAGACGAGGGCGTCGTACTTCCCATCGGGCTCGTACTCCGCGTAGTCCTGCAGCCAGAAGCGGGCGTTCTCCAGGCCACGCTCCTTGCACCAGCCGATCTGCTCGGTGGAGAGGGTGATGCCGTCGGCCCGCTTCACGCCGCGGCGGCAGGCCACGTCGATGAACGAGCCCCAGCCGCACCCGATGTCGAGGACGGTCTTGGTCTCGTCCAGCTCGGCGAAGTCGTAGAGCCAGTTGGCCTTGTTCTCCTGCGCCTTCTCGAGGGTGTTGTTCTCGTCGTCCCAGACGGCGCTGGTGTAGTGCATGTTCTCGTCGAGCCACAGCTTGAAGAAGTCGTTGCTGACGCTGTAGCTGACGTCGATCTCGGCCTGGCTCGAGGTCATGGGCCGCCTCCGGGGTCGATGGGGTGGGCACGAATACCGGCCCGACCCCCCGCCGTCAACGCGGGGATCAGCCGCGCCGACGCTGCCAGGCCGCCTCGGCGTGCTCCGCCTCGTCCCGGCTCATCCCCAGCCGATCGGCCAGGGCGTAGAGCTCCTTGCGGGCGTGGGCGTCGTGGCCGCCCCAGGTGACCATCCGCTCCATGGCCTGATCCAGCAGGAAGGCCTGGGCGGCCTGACGCATGGCGGTGGCCTGGGCGCCGGTGAGCCCGAGCGCCTGTCCGAAGGCCTTCAGGCGCTCCGCCTCGGCCGGGTCGAAGGACTCGTCGGACAGGGCCAGGACCCAGGTGAGCATGAGCAGGGTCCCGCGGACGTTGCCCCGGCTCGTGTTGGCCAGCTCGGCGGCGGTGAGCGGGGGGCGCTCCATCAGGCTGTCCAGGCTTCCCACGTCGGGCGAGAGGAACTCGTTCATGAAGTCCTTCTCGGCCGGGGCCAGGGTGCCGTCGGCCTGGGCGACCTCGACCAGCATCCGCGCGAGCACCTGCTTGTCGTAGTTGGTCTCGAGGGGCGCGTCGGCGAGCTGCAGCTCGAACGGGCCCATGAGCTCCCGGGCGGCGCGGGCGGCGATCCACCGGGCGTTGCTGGCGTCCCAGGTGAACTGGGAGGCCACCGAGCGGAAGGCCTCGACCACGGCCTCACGCTGCTCGGCCTTGGAGAGGCCCTGCTGGGAGCCGGTGAGGCCCGAGGCGGCCATCTGGAGGGCCGAGTCGGCGGCCTGGGAGGCCATCCGGCCCATCATGCCGCGGCCGAACACCCCGCGGAGCATGGAGCTCACCGCCCGCCGGGCCTCGTAGGAGGCGGTGCGCTTGGCGGTCTGGGTCACGCGGGACTGGGCCTTGGGGGCCAGGCTGTGGCGCGCCGGGACCTGCTGCCCCGAGGCGGGGCACTCGAACTGGATGGCCACGGAGCGGCCGCGGACCTCCAGATCGGCGATGAGCGGCTCCACGTTCTCGTAGGTGATCTCGGGCATGGGGGCTCCAGGGAGGGTGCGGGGTCCCGAGCATAGCGGACGGGGGACGCCCGCCCAGCGCCCTCGGGAGCCCTGGGGGAGGCCCCTACTCGAGCACGTAGAGCGGGACCTCGACCTCGCGAGAGCGGCCGTCGCGCACCACCGTCACCCGGACCACATCGCCGGGCTCACGAGGGTCGAGCTGGTTGTAGAGGTCGTCGAAGTCCTGCACCGGCTCGCCGTCGACGGCGACGATGACATCGCCCAGGAGGATCCCCCGGGGGCCCTGACGCAAGCCCTGCAGGCCGGCCTGGGCGGCGGGAGAGTCGGGCACCACGGCGCGGATGCCGATCCCCCGGATCCCCATGCGGGCGGTGGTGCCGTCGGGCAGGAGGGAGACCCCGATGCCCACCCGCTGGGGGCGGCCCGTGGCGATGATCTGGGGGACGATCCTGCGGATGTGGCGGGTGGGGACGGCGAAGCCGATGCCCGCGGAGGCCCCTGAGCGGCTGAAGATCATGGTGTTCATGCCCATCAGCCGACCCGCGCTGTCCAGCAGGGGCCCGCCCGAGTTGCCCGGGTTGATGCTGGCATCGGTCTGGACCATGTCGCGGATGGTCACGCCGCCGAAGCCCTCGACGTCGCGGCCGAGGGCGCTGATCACGCCCACGGTGAGGGTGTTGTCCAGGCCGAAGGGGTTGCCGATGGCGATGGCCTTCTGACCGACCCGCAGCTCGCGGCCCTTCTCGGGCAGGCGGATGGCCACCAGGTCGTCGGGGGGGCTCTCCATCCGGAGGACGGCGATGTCCTTGAGGGGCTCCACCCCCCGGAGGGTGGCCTCGAAGGTGCGGCCGTCGTGCAGGGTGATGGTGAAGGCCCGGCCCCCGTCCACCACGTGGGCGTTGGTGACCACATGGCCCCGATCGTCCCACACGAAGCCGGTGCCCGAGCCGGACGGCACCTCGATGGCGCCGCGGCTCCAGTCCCGCACCACCCGCTTCTGGGTGACATAGACGGTGGCGGCCTGGGCGGCCTCGAACACGGCGATGGTGTTGCGCTCGTCCTCGATGAGGGCGTGGGCCGAGACGCTGGGCACGCGTGGGGTGACCTGGTCGGGGTCGGGGCGCGGCGCGCTCGCCTGCTCGAGGGGCGCCTCGGGGGTGGGGGCGCCCGACGCCGGGGCGGCCCGCGAGGTGTCGCGGAGCGTCTCGCTGCACCCGTGGAGGAGCAGCACGGCCAGGGGGAGGGTGCGCAGCATGAAGAGGGAGTAGGGACCGGCCGGGGCGTCGGCAAGGGGCGTCAGGCGGTCTTACGCAGCTCCGGGGGCACCCAGGCCGAGGTGCGGTTCCGCCCCGCCTCCTTCGAGGCGTAGAGCGCCTCGTCGGCCCGGTTCAGCACCTCCTCGAAGGAGAGCTCGGCGCATCCGACGTGCTCGGCCACCCCCGCCGAGACCGTCACGTGCGGGCCCACCGAGCTGCCGGGGTGGGTCAGCTCCAGGGTGGCCACGGCCTGGCGCATCCGCTCGGCCGCCCCGCGGGCCCCCTCCAGATCGGCGCCGCGGAACAGGGCGCAGAACTCCTCGCCGCCGTAGCGGTACACCCGGTCGTCGCGCCGGGAGACCCGGGCGAGGGCCTGGGCCACCTGACGCAGGGCCTCGTCCCCGGCCAGGTGCCCCAGGGCGTCGTTGAAGGCCTTGAAGTGATCCACGTCGAAGAGGGCCACGCAGAAGCGCGTCCCGTCCCGCGCCA
Source organism: uncultured Enterobacteriaceae bacterium (assembly GCA_964586865.1). GTDB lineage: Bacteria > Myxococcota_A > UBA796 > UBA796 > REDI01. The sequence continues at coordinate 50,322 of CAZPJM010000002.1, read as the reverse complement.
CCCGGGCCTGGGCCTGATCCAGGTCGTCCATGAGCTGGAGCCGGTTGGGGATCCCGGTGAGCGGGTCGCGCCGCCCCTCCAGGTAGAGGCTCTCGTTGAGGGCCTCCAGCTCGGCCTGCTGGGCCTGGAGCCGCCGGTGGAGGTGGGTGACCCGCTCGGCGGCGATGAGCCGGAGCTGCAGGTCGTCCGTGTCCAGGGGCTTGGTCAGGTAGTCGTCCGCCCCCGCGCGCATGCCCTCGAGGCGCTGCTCCTTCTCGGTGTTGGAGGTGAGGAGGATGAAGTAGGTGTAGCCGGCCTCGTGCGCCCGGATCCGCCGGCACAGGTCCGGCCCCGAGAGCCCCGGCATCATCCAGTCCGAGATGATGACGTCGGGAGGCCCGGCCTGGATGCGCTCCCACGCCTCCAGCCCATCGGCGGTCACCCCGCACCGGTGCCCCAGGCGCTCGATGGCGCGCTGCAGCAGCAGGCGGGACAGGGCGTCGTCCTCGGCGATCAGGATGTCCATGGGCTGGGGAACCCCCTCCACCGTGCGGATCGGCCGGGCCGACCCGGGGGTTGAGGGCTCAGGCCAGGTAACGCCAGCCCAGGCCCCCCAGGCCCGCGATGAGCACCAGCGCGGCCAGGACGCGGCGGGTCCAGGGATGGCGGCCCAGGAGCTGGCGCAGGCCCAGGGCCGCCGCGGTGAGGCCCGGCACGGTGGCGAGGCCGAAGACGACCAGGGTCAGGGCCCCCTCGAGGGGCCCGCCGGCCCCCACCGCCATCCCCACCGTCGCGTAGAGCAGGCCGCACGGCAGGAGGCCGTTGACCAGCCCGAACAGGAAGCGCGCCGGCACCCCGCGGGCCCCTGCGGTGCGGATCCCGAGCTTCTCGAGGCCCGGGATGGGCAGGCTGGGCTCGGGGAGGAGCCCGGCGAGGGCCGCCGAGAACCACACGAGGAAGACCGCCGCCACCGCCACGCCCAGGAACTCCAGGCCCGGGATGGCCGACAGGGCGGCGCCGAACGTCCCGGCCAGGGCCCCCAGCACCGCGTAGGTCACCGTCTTGCCCAGGTGGTAGGCGGCGAGCTCCATGGGAGAGCTGGCCGCGGCGGCCGCGAAGCCGCCGCACATGCCGAGGCAGTGGGGCGTGCCCACGAGGGCCGCCACGAGGGCAGCGAGGAGGGTGGCGGGGAGGGCGGGGGAGAGCACGGGTGGGAGCCTAAGGCGGTCTTGCGGCCAGGGCCTCGGCCAGGCCGCGCTCCGCCTCCAGGCGGTAACGCCGCGCGGTGCTCTGCTGATCCAAGGTGGCCCTCCAGCATCGCACCGCTTCCGCCCGCTCGCCGAGCTGCCAGCGTGCCTGTCCCAGGCGGGCCAGGGAGCCGCCGGCCAGGCCGGGGGGCAAGCGAGCCACCAGGCCTTCGAGGGCCTCCGCCGCCGCCTGCACCCGTCCCGACCACAGGTCCAGACAGGCGCTCACGAAGATGGCCCGATCGGCGGGCGGGGTTCCCTCGCCGGCGCGGGCCAGCGCGTCCCGTGCCGCCGCGTGCTGACCGGTGCGGCCCAGGATCAGCGCACGCTCCATCCAGGCGCTCCGCGCGATGCTGTCGAGCCCGCCCAGGTCCGTCAGGCGGAGGACCTCGGAGAGGCGAGCTAGCGCTTCTTGGTCGTCGAGGGTGCCGGTTCGTGCCAGGGTCGCGCGGTTGCGCAAGGAGAGGGCCTCCATCCGTGGGTCTCCCGCACGACGGGCGAGGGCGGTGGCGCGCTCGAGATAGAAGGCCCCGTGCGCCAGCTCGTCGAGGTAGCAGAGGTTGGCGCCCCGGTTGAGCCAGATCCGCGCCTGCTGGGCGGGCGCCCGCTCACCCAGCTCCGCCAGCAGATCGGCGTAGCGGAGCTCCGCCCGGGCGCGCTCCCCGGCCTGGGCCTCGAGCAAGGCCAGGTTCGTCCCCACGAGCACGCGCAGCTCGACCGACGGGCGTGCGGGTCCGTCCAGAAAGCGCTCCAGAACCTCACGTGCTGCGGCCCGATTCCCGGAGCGCTGCCAGAAGCTCGACCAGGACAGGGCGAGACGGGCCTGCAGATCGGGCTCTCGGAACGCGTCCAGCTGCCGTCCGGCGTCCTCCAGGGCCCCCTTCACGTCGCTTTGGCCGGGGTGGTGCACGTGGATGGCGGCTCGCCCGACCGCGGCGCGCGCCCGGAGGGCGGGGAGGTCGCTGTCGCTCAGGGCGTCGGCCAGGGCGAGGCCGCGCTCCCGGTCCGCTCGGGGGATGGCGATCTCCTCCAGGACGAGGCAGCGGGCGGCATCGGCCCGCCTGCCCGCCCCGATGCGAGCGGCGGTCCGCACGAGGAGGTCCAGGATGGCCCAAGCCTCGCGCGGGGCCTGCCGATCGATGGCGGCCTGCAGGGTCCGCTCCAGCGCGCCCAGGGCCTGCTCGAGCCGGCCACCCCGCAGCCACAGCCCCGCACAGAGGGCCGGATCGGCGCCCACCTCCTCGAGGGTCCCGGCCACGGCCGCGGCTTCCTCGGGGCGACCTTCCAGGAGCAGATGCTCCCTCAGCTCGGGGTGGGCGTAGCAGAGCCGCCCGGAGGCCTCCTCTTCGATGATGTCGGCATGGAGCAGCTCGGAAAGCCGTCGGGCGGCGTCGCCGGGCCCCCCCTCGGGCAGGTCTAGGCGGAGGGCGAGCTCGGCGGTGAAGGTCTCGCCGAGCAAGGCCAGCCGTCGGGCGAGGTGTCGGCTGTCGTCCGGCAGGCAGGCCAGCTGGTGCTTCGCGCGCTGGAGGAACGCCTGTGCGCGGGGCGAGATGGGCAGCGGGGCGAGGGCGATCCGGGCGGCCTCCGGGAGCCAGGGGGTGGGGTCGGTCCCGGGTCTGGCACGGGCGGTCGACAGCAGCAGCCAGGGACGGGTCGCCGCCTGCTCGCGCAGGTGCCGCATCAGGCCGATGGTGGCGTCATCAGCCCACTGGACATCCTCGATGCACAGGATGAGCGGCCGGTCTCCGCGAGCGGCGTCGAGGGCATCCACCAGGGCCTGCCAGCCGCCGAGGAGCGAGCCCGGTGGGGGCTCGGGCGCGGCCTCGACACCGAGCGCGCGGGGCAGCGTGGGAAGGAGCGCGGAGAGGGCCGTGTGGTGGTCGCGGAACACCCGCTTGAGTCCCGCGGGGCCGTCCAGGAGGTGGCTGGTGAGCAGCGTCCCGAGGATCTCCCGGGGGGCGTGGAGCGGGATCCCGGCGAGTCCAGGGAGGTCGCCCAGCGCCGCTGCGCTCCCATGGATGACGTGGGCCCGCGGGCGAACGCGTTGGACGAGCGCCCGTAGGAGGGCGGACTTGCCGACGCCGGCCTCCCCGTGCACCACCACGGTACGGCCATGGCCGCCCCGGGCCTCGTCCAGGCGCGCGAGCAGGAAGCCGAGCTCGGCGTCTCGCCCGACGAAGCCGCTGGAGGCGACGGGTGGACCCACGGGGAGGGTCGCGCCGAGGGCACGGGCGAGCGCCGCGGGAGAGGTCGTCCGTCGGTCGACCTCGGGGTGGAGCGCCGCGGCCACCAGGCCGGCGATGGGATGGGAACAGGCTTGCAGCGCGGGGGTCCACCCGTCGCTGTCACCGGAGGTCGCCTCGGACGGGTGGAGACCGGTGAGGGCCTCGTGCAGCATCACCCCGAGGGCGAATACGTCGGTTCGCGCATCGAAGGGCTCGCCGCGCACCTGCTCCGGCGAGGCGTAGCGCGCCGTCAGGCCCGCCCGGGTCGCCCGGGTCAGGTCCTCTCCCAGCAGGCGGAGTCGCGCGCTCCGGGCGAGCCCGAAGTCGATGATCACCGGCCGTCCCACCGCGTCCAGCAGCAGGTTGTCCGGCTTGAGATCGCCGTGCACCACCCCGCGCCCGTGGAGATGCGCGACGGCGGCCGCCACCTGGCCCAGGCGACGCAGGGCCTCGGCCCGATCCGTGGGAGGGGGAGGCCAGGCCGCCGCCAGGGAGGGGCCGGGGAGCCAAGCCAGCGCGAGCCAGGGCCTGCTCCCGGAGAGGTCCGCATCGAGCTGGCGCACGACGCCCGGATGGCTCAGCCGGCGCAGGGCATCCGCCTCGCAGGCCAGGGCCATGGCATGGGCGGTGCGCGCCGCGCGCAGGGTCTTGAGGGCCACGGCGCCGCCGGTGTCCACGTGCTCGCCGCGGTAGACGACCCCCATGCCGCCCCGGGCCACCTCGGACAGGACGCGGTAGGGACCGAGCCGCGTCCCCGGGTGCAGGCGTACTTCGGTGTCGGCCGTGCTGGAGAGGTCGACCAGCAGATCCTGGAGCGCCGCATCGAAGGTGAGGGAGGTGGTGGTCACGGGAGCATCCCGAGCTCCTCGGCGCGCTTCCGGATTCGCTTCACGAGGCGGGTGAAGCGGGCACGGAGGCGCGCCCGGCTGCGGGCGGTCGAGCCCTCCACCGCCATGATGCCGGCCACCTCGTCCCAGGACATCCCCTGGTCGATCCGGAGCACCAGCAGCTCGCGTTCCTCGGGAGAGAGCTCGGCGCGCAGGTCCTCGAGGGCGGTGCGGGCCTCGTCGCGCAGATAGGTGAGGGTCCGGGTGCGCACCTGCTGGATGAGCCCGTCGAGGTCGTGGGTCTTCAGCGGCTGGCTTCGGGATCGCCAGGCATCCCGGGTGAACCGGCTCCTCGCGTGACGGGCGAGCTGGTAGGCCCAGGTACGCGCCGAGGAGCGAGCCTGGAAGCCGGGCAGTCCCTTCCAGAGGTCTTCGGTGAAGATGCTCCAGATCTCGAGCGCTTCCGTCTCGTCGCCCTGGCTGCGGACCAGAAAGCCCAGGATCTGGTCGCCGTACGCGCGCAGGATCAGCTCGGCCGCACGGTGGTGGTCCCCTTCCTCGAGGGTCGCGAAGATCGCGGCTTCCACCTCGGTGTCCATGCGATCTCCCCTGTGCGATGTCCCTCAAGGGCCAGGGGGCAGTCTAGCCACGGCGTCTGCCCCAGGTCGTGGCAATCGGGCCGCGTAGGTTCAGATGCCGCCTTCTGAAGGCGATATCGCGGTCCCGCATGCCGGCTCTCCATCCGGCCCGGCTCGGTTGCGGGTGACACTCCATCCGGCCCGGCTCGGTTGCGGGTCGCCGGGCGGGTGAGAAGACGGTCGCGCGCCCTCGAGCCCCGCGAGGTCCCGATCCTCCGGGAGTCCGGAGGAGGCGCGTCACACATCAGAGGTCGCGTCTCTACCCGGGTGCCTCGACGAGACACGCACGTCCCCGAGGCAGGAGGACTTCATGAATCGCATCATTCCCATCACCCTGCTCTCCCTCGTCGGCCTCGCGGCCGCGCAACCGGCACAGGCGTTCCGCTGGCCCTGGGAGCAGATCGAGGACATCAGCGACGACCTCGGGCGGCTCATCGAGGACCAGGCGCGCCATCTCGATGAGGGCGATGTCGTCCGATACGGGGATCACATCGCCCTGCGCGTCTACCACCAGGACGGGGACGGGCCCGCGGCCCTGACCGCCTGGTCCGACCACAGTACCTCCTGGGACGGCATCGCCGATGATGCCGCCGACGTCGACAACGAGCAGATTCTGCAGATCGTCACCGCGGACGCCACCGAGAGCCGAGCCGTGGTCCGCTACGGCGACCGGGTCTGCCTGCGCACCTACGACTGGACCTTTCTGGTCGCCGAGCCCGACGGCGACGTCCTGGCCGACCGCGGCCGGTGCGACGACTGGGAGCGCTTCACCGTGGTCTTCCCCGAGGACCACAGCGTTCGTGGGCCGGTCGTCGGCGGTGCGCACATCGGGCTGCTTTCCTATCACGGCACCTTCCTGCAGGCCCACGAGGACGGCCGGATGCGCCAGCAGAACGGTCTGTGGACCTGGGAGACCTTCACGGTGGACACCCTCACGGCGCGGCCCGGCGTCTACGACCTCCGCAACGCTCGATTCACCAACCGTGGCCTCGTCCTGTGCGAAGGCCCATGCGGGCAGAGCGCTCCCCAGCACCTGTCGACCGGGACCGACACGCTCCGCAGGCTCGCGTGGTGGAGGTTCGAGCCCGTCCCGGGGAAGCCCGGTATCGTCTACCTCACCAAGTACGACGCCAGCCTGGTGCGCCTGCACGTCGGCCACGACGGCAATCGGCAGATGTACGCCGAGATGGGCGATGACCTCGCCTATCAGTGGAAGGTCAGCCGTGCCTGGGATGGTGGCTTCTACCTGACGAACATCATGCACCCGGACCAGCGGCTGGGCACGCGCGCGAGCAATGACTGGCACGAGGAGGTCGGCTGGACCACGGAGCAGCACTACCGCTGGCGGCTCCAGTCGGGCGATGGGCTCTACTCCCTCTACTGGAACGAGGAGCGGAGCTGTCCTCCGATCCCGTCGGGGAGGCCTCACAACGACCGGTATCAGATCTGCTTCCACGATGAGTCGCACGGCAAGGGTCGCGCCCACTGCATCTACGGAACCACGGACGCCTATGGCGCCGCCCCCGAGGACTACACGGTGCGGTTGTCCCCCCCCTGGGAGGTGGCTCGGAACGCCCGCTCGGTGACGGTGAAGAACTGCGGCAACGAGGCCCTTCTCGGCACCGAGCCGCCGTGGGCGGTGCTGGAGTCCTTTGACGGCGATAACCAGGTCGTGTCCAACCAGACTGGTATCGAGCTGGAGCGGTACGTCGAGGGGGTCAGGCTCTTCGGCTCCGGCTCGACGATCGTCTGTCTGCACGAGGGGGAGAACTTCGACGGCAAGAAGCTGTGCATCGACAGCAACTACCTCCAACGATGCTGGAGTATCGGCGGCAATCGGAGGCATGGCGTGGCCGACTTCGGGAGCGAAGCCACCTGCGACCTACACGAGTGGAACGACCGGGTACGCTCGGTGAGCAGCCCGAACTGGAACGTTCATGGGATCACGCTGTGGACAGATGGCCTCAACCCCTACGGGCAGACCCAGGGCCTCTTCATGCAAGTGATGGAAGACCGGCGCCTTCCGGCCTTCTTCGACGTGAGTGCGGTTGAAGTCCACCGGTAGGACGGGTTGCCCGACCGGGCGACCCGTCCCGCGACCAGGTCCACCGCGGGCCGCCGGTGAGAGGGGGCTGGTGGGGCCTCGGGCTTCGTCACATCCCACGGTCCGGGACCGGCCAGCACCCGCCACCAGACGTTGCGGGGTCGTGAGGGACGCACTTGTCGGCCAGGGGAGGGGGGTGTGGTGAATCCCACAGCCCCCTGTGGCAGGAGGCGAGGCCCGGGGGGAACCCCCAGGGGAGGCGCGGCATGACGGCGCCTTCAGGCCCCTCATCCACGACCCCATCGGTCTGGCACGGACCGTGCATGGTCGCGGGGCCTCGGAGGTCTCTCATGAGCACTGCAGCCGCTGCGGCACCGCTCGACCCGGGCCAGGCCCGCTACGACGACGGCATCGTCAAGAAATTCCTCATCGCCACCGTGGTGTGGGGCATCGTCGGCATGCTGGTCGGCGTCATCATCGCCCTCCAGCTCGCCTGGTGGCCCGCCAACCTCGAGACGTCCTTCACGACGTTCTCCCGGCTCCGCCCGCTCCACACGAACGCGGTCATCTTCGCGTTCGCGGGCAACATCTGCTTCACCGGCATCTACTACTCCATGCCGCGCCTGCTCAAGGCGCCCATGTGGAGCAAGTTCCTGTCGGAGTTCCACTTCTGGGGATGGCAGCTCATCATCGTCAGCGCGGCCCTCACGCTGCCCTTCGGGCTGACCCAGACCCATGAGTACGCCGAGCTCATCTGGCCCATCGACATCGCCATCGCGGTCGTCTGGATCGCCTTCGCGGTCAACTTCTTCGGCACCATCGCGGTCCGGAAGGTCAAGCACCTCTACGTGGCGATCTGGTTCTACATGAGCTTCGTGATCACCATCCCGGTGCTCCACATCTTCAACAACCTGGCCATCCCGGCCACCCTCACCCGGTCCTACCCCATCTACTCGGGCATGACCGATGGTCTCGTCCAGTGGTGGTACGGCCACAACGCGGTCGGGTTCTTCCTTACGACCCCGTTCCTGGGCCTCATGTACTACTTCCTGCCCCGGGCGGCGAAGCGGCCGGTCTACAGCTACCGCCTGTCGATCATCCACTTCTGGGCCCTGGTCTTCATCTACATCTGGGCCGGCCCGCACCACCTGCTCTACTCGGGCCTGCCCGACTGGGTGCAGACGACGGGCATGGTGTTCAGCCTCATGCTCATCGCGCCCTCCTGGGGCGGCATGCTCAACGGCCTGCTCACCCTCCGTGGCGCCTGGGATCGGCTCCGCACCGACTACATCCTCAAGATGATGGTCGTGGCCGTGTCCTTCTACGGCATGTCCACCTTCGAGGGCCCGATGATGTCCATCCGGGCCGTCAACAGCCTCTCCCACTTCACCAACTGGACCATCGGTCACGTCCACTCGGGCGCCCTCGGCTGGGTGGGCATGCTGACCTTCGGCATCCTCTACTGGCTCGTGCCGCGGCTGTGGAACAAGAAGCGCGTCTGGTCCCACGCCCTGGGCGAGACCCACTTCTGGATCGGCACCATCGGCATCGTGCTCTACACGGTCGCCATGTGGGCCGCCGGCGTCATGGAGGGGCTGATGTGGCGGGCCGTCGATGCGGACGGGCTGCTCGTCTACCCCAACTTCATGGACATCGTGCACCAGCTCGCGCCCTTCTACTGGATCCGCTTCCTGGGCGGCCTGCTCTACCTGGGCGGCGCGGTCCTGATGGCCTTCAACTTCGTCATGACCGTCATGCAGCCGTCCGCCGAAGAGGCCGACGCCGGTGCGGTCGCCCAGCCCGCCAAGTGAGGTGACCCGATGACTTCACCCAACGACGAGACCGGGCGCCCCGACGGCGCCAAGGACAGCCCGCAGCACACGGACCACTGGCACCGTCGGCTGCTGGAGGGGCGCGGTGCGCTCTTCGCGGTGGCCACCACCGTGGCGATCAGCATCGGCGGCATCGCCGAGATCATCCCCCTCATCGCCCTCGACCCCGACGTCGAGGCCCGGGAGCGGATCCTGCCCCGCACGGCCCTGGAGGTCGCCGGTCGCGACCTCTACGCCCGGGATGGCTGCATGCTCTGCCACAGCCAGATGGTGCGGCCCTTCCGCTCGGAGACCCTCCGCTACGGCGAGTGGTCCCGGAGCCGGGAGTACATCTGGGACCGTCCCTTCCTGCTCGGCAGCCGCCGCGGTGGCCCGGACCTGCACCGGGTCGGCAAGAAGTACCCCGACTCCTGGCACTACGAGCACATGCGCGACCCGCGCAGCACCTCGCCCGGCTCGGTCATGCCGCCGTTCCCGTGGCTGCATGTGCAGCGCGTCGATCCGGCCGACATCCAGGCCAGCATGTGGGCCCAGCAGGTGGCCGGCACGCCCTACACCGACGAGCAGATCGCCCAGGCGCCCCAGTCCATGAAGGAGCAGGGCGAGGCCATCGTCCGGCGGCTCAACGCCGACGGCCTCGAGTTCGTGATGGTCGACGGTCCCGACGACGAGGAGGTCCCCCTCCTCGACGCGGACGGCAACCCGGTGCGCATCGCCTGGGACCACGAGATCGTGGCCCTCACCGCCTACCTCCAGAGCCTCGGTCGGAACGCCCCCGAGCCGGTGGCCGAGGGCGAGAGCCGTGATGGCTCGGCGGAGGTGACCGAATGATGGCCATCGCCTTCGTGCTGAAGGAGGGGGCCGCCGCGGCCTCCTATACCTGGATCGGCGCCGTCGTCACGGTGATGTCCGTGGTGGTCTTCGTCTCCTGGATCCTGTACGCGCTCCTGTCGCGCAAGGAGTCCATGGAGCACGCCGCCAACCTTCCCTTCGACCTCGACGACCCGGACGGGGGTGTCTCGTGAGCAAGAAGTACGACCAGAAGATGGGGCACGCCGCCGACAACGACGGCATCGAGGAGTACGACAACCCGCTCCCGGACTGGTGGATCGGGCTGTTCATCTTCACGACCCTGTTCGGGATCGGCTACGCCATCGAGTACCACTTCATCTCGAATCGCTCCCAGGCCCAGGCCTACGAGGCCCAGCTGGAAGAGGCGCGGGAGCGCTGGCCCGACGCGGGCCGGATCGCGGCGGTGAGCACCGACCCGGCCGACATCGCCGCCGGCGAGGAGCTCTTCGCGGCCAACTGCGCCTCGTGCCACGGCGCTGCCCTCGAGGGCGGGATCGGCCCGAACCTGGCTGACAAGGTCTGGATCCACGACGGCACCCCCGAGGGGATCATCCACACCATCACCGAGGGTGTGGGCGCCAAGGGCATGCCGGCCTGGGGGCCCATCCTGGGGCCCGACAAGATCTCCAAGGTGGCGGCCTTCGTGGTGAGCCACGGAGGGGCCCTGGCGCCCGGCGAGGCCTCGGCCGAGGCCCCCGAGGTCGCCGACGAGGGCACCGCCGATGATGGCGACACCACCATGGCCAGCGCCGACCCGGCCACCGACGGCGCGGCGCCGACGCTGGCGCCCGATCAGGTCACGGACGACATGATCGCCCAGGGCGAGCAGGTCTTCCAGACCAACTGCGCCGCCTGCCACAAGCCCGACCTCACCGGCGAGGTGGGGCCCAACCTCATCGACGACGAGTGGATCCACGGCGGCCAGCTCGAAGACATCCTCGAGGTCGTGAACAACGGCGTGCCCGGCAAGGCGATGATCGCCTGGGGCCCCGTGCTCGGCGACGAGGGCGTCCAGCAGGTCTCGGCCTTCGTCTACAGCAAGACTGCGAAGGAGTAGTCACCATGGCCATCTTCTCCGGCGTTCGCGAGTGGGTCTACCCCCAGTCCATCAAGGGCACCTTCCAGAAGGCGCACCGCTGGAGTGCGCTCGGCTTCCACCTCTTCCTCATCGTGGTCCCGTGGATCTACATCGGCGGGCACCCGGCGGTCCGACTCGACCTGCCGGACCGGCGGCTCTACCTGTTCGGCGAGATCTTCACCGCCACCGACGGCCTGTTCATCGCCCTGCTGGGCATGTCGGCCGCCTTCCTGCTCTTCTTCATCACCGCGCTGCTCGGGCGGGTGTGGTGCGGCTACATCTGCCCCCAGACCGTGCTCCTCGAGGAGTGGGTCCGGCCCATCGAGAAGTTCTTCGAGGGGGATCGCAGCAAGCGCAAGCAGCGCGATGCCGGCCCCTGGACCTGGGACAAGATCTGGCGCAAGGGCGGCAAGTGGGCGGCCTTCCTGGCGGTGGCCTTCTTCATCTCCATGTCCTTCGGCCAGTGGTTCGCCGGCGCCTACGAGATCTGGACCTTCCAGGCCGGACCCTGGGACTACGGGCTGGTGCTGGCCTTCACCGGGCTGTGGTTCACCGACTTCGCCTGGTTCCGGGAGCAGGCCTGCAACTACATCTGCCCCTACGCCCGCTTCCAGGGCGCCATGATGGACAAGCACTCGCTGACCATCAGCTACGACGCCCAGCGCGGCGAGCCCCGCAAGAAGGGCAAGAAGCAGGCCCAGGCCGGCGGCTGCATCGACTGCAACAAGTGCGTGGTGGTCTGCCCCCAGGGCATCGACATCCGCGACGGGCTCCAACTCGAGTGCATCTCCTGCGCCCGCTGCATCGATGCCTGCGAGTCGGTCATGGGCCGCTTCGGCCACGAGAGCCTGGTCCGGTACAGCACCGAGGCCCGTGACGCGGGCGAGACGGAGAAGCTGCGGCTCATCCGGCCCCGGACCCTGGTCTACGCCGGGCTCCTGACCACCCTCGCCGGGGTCATGATCACGCTCCTGCTCACCCACGTCTCCATCGAGGCCTCGGTGAACCGGGCCCCCGGCACCCACTTCGTCGTGGACGCGGATGGCATGGTGCGCAACACCTACATGCTCCGGGTCGCCAACAACGACGCCCAGGGCGTGGACACGCCCTACCGGGTCGAGGTGACGGGCCTGCCCGACCCCGAGGTGCAGGTGCCGACCTTCACCCTCGACGCCACCGAGTCCCGGACCGTGCCGCTCATCGTGCGGCTCCCGGCCGAGTCGGCCCGCCGCACCATGCCCTTCACGGTCACCGTCCACGGCGGTGAGGAGCACGTGGATCTGAAGACCACCTTCAAGGGCCCCGCGGCCCGCATCACCCCCACCTCGACCCTTCCCCACGGAGGCTAGGCATGCGCTGGCCCATCGCCATCGCCATCGGCTTCGCCATCCTCTTCCTCGTCGACGGCATCTTCATCTACCTGGCCGTCTCGACCCACGAGGCGCCGCTCCCCTCGTACGCGAACACCCAGCACCGGTGATCGCCGAGGGGAGCCGGTGGGCCCTCCTGGAGCCCGCGTGAACCTGGATCCCCGCCGGGCCGGTGTGACGGCCCAGTGCCCGCACTGCGGTCTGCCCGTCGAGGGCGAGGCCGATGTGTACTGCTGCGCCGGCTGCGAGCTGGCGGCGCGGATCATCAGCGGGGCCGGCCTGGAGCGCTACTACGAGGAGCGCGAGGCCCCGGCGCCCCGCCCCTCGGACCGGCGGGTGGACTGGGAGGCGCTGCCGGTGGAGGGCCTTCGCGACGGCACCTGCCAGGCCACCTTCGCGCTGGATGGCCTGCGGTGCGCCTCGTGCACCTGGGTCACCGAGCAGGTCCTGCACCGCACCGACGGCGTCCTGGACGCACACGTGAGCTACGCCAGCGGGCGGGCGACGGTCCGGTTCGACCCGGCCCGGGTGGACCTGGGCGGGGTGGTGCACCGGGTGGCGGCCCTCGGCTACCGGCCGCGCCCCGCCGACGCCCTCTCCCGTGGGGACCGGGACCTGCTGGTGCGCCTGGGGCTCGCCGCCTTCGTGGCCGGCAACGTCATGCTGCTGTCGGCCAGCCTGTACGCCGGCTGGTGGGAGGGCATGGCGGACGGCCACGCCCAGCTCCTGCGGTGGACCCAGCTCGTGCTGGCGACGCCGGCGGTCACCTGGGCGGCGGCCCCCTTCTTCCAGGGAGCCTGGAACGGGCTGCGGCACCGGGTCCTGCACATGGATCTGCCCATCGCCCTGGCCATCGGCGTGCTCTTCGTCCACGGCGTCGCCGCCACCTGGCTCCACGCCGACACCTACCTGGACAGCCTGACCATGCTCATCGCCTTGCTGCTGGGCGGGCGCTTCCTCGAGGCCCGGGGGCGCAAGCGCGCGGGCGAGGCGGCCTCGGCCCTGGCGGCCCGGCTGCCCGGGCGCGCCCGGCGCGTCACCCCGACCGGCGTGGAGGACGTGGCGGTCCAGGAGCTCGCCATCGGCGACCGGGTCGAGGTGGGCGCCGGCGAGGAGGTCCCGGCCGATGGGCGCGTCTCGGGCGGCGCGGCCCAGGTCCAGATGGCCCTGGTCACCGGCGAGGCCGAGGCGGTGGCGGTGGGCGACGGCGATCGGGTCGTGGCCGGGGCGGTGGTCGAGGCCGGCGCGGTCACCGTGCGGGTCGAGGCCGTCGGGGCCGACACGGTGGGCGCCCGGATGGCCCGCCAGCTCCAGGCCGCCACCGACCGGGGGGCGGGCCCGTCGGCGGTGGATCGTCTCGCCCCCACCTTCGTGGCCGCCACCCTGGTCGTGGCCGGCCTGGCCTTCGGGACCTGGGCCTGGCTGGTCGGCCCCGACACGGGGCTCCAGGTCGCCGTGGCGGTGCTCGTCACCGCCTGCCCCTGCGCCCTGGGCCTCTCCATGCCCCTGGCCTCGGCGGCGGGGCTCGGCGCCGCTGCCCGCCGGGGGGCGGTGCTGCGGTCCGGGGGGGCGCTCCTCGAGCTGGCCGAGGTCGACACCGTCGCCCTCGACAAGACCGGCACCGTGACCGGGGGCGTGCCCGAGGTGGTCGCGGCCGAGGACGGCGTCCTGCGCCTGGCCGCCGGCCTGGAGCGCCACTCGGCCCATCCCGTGGCCTGCGCCATCGTGCAGGCCGCCACCGCCCGGGGGATCCCCATCCCGGTGGGGGTGCGCGTCACCGAGCAGGCCGGCCTCGGCATCGACGGCGAGGTCGACGGGACCCGGCTCTTCCTCCGGGCCGGCGAGCCCGGCGAGGTGGTCTTGTGGCGCCTGGCGGCGGGCACCCTGGGCGGTCTCGGCGAGGGCCGGGTGGAGCTGGGCCGCATCCGGCTGCGGGACCGGCGGCGCTCCGATGCGCCCGGAGCGGTGGCCGACCTGCGGGGCCAGGGGCTGGATCCGGTGCTGCTGACCGGCGACAAGGCGCCCGTGGCCGAGGCCATCGCCGCCGAGGCCGGGATCGGCCGGGTCCACGCCCGCTGCACCCCCGACGCCAAGGTGGCCTGGATCGAGGCCCGGCAGGCCGCCGGGCACCGGGTGCTCTTCGTGGGCGATGGGCTCAACGACGGCCCCGCCCTGGCCGCCGCCGACGTGGGCCTGGCCATGGGCACCGGTGCCGCCAGCTCGGTCCTGGTGGCCGACGGCGTGGTGGGCCAGCAGGCCCTGGCGCCGGTGGCGGCGGCGACCCGGGTGGCGCGGATCGCCCGGCGGGCGGTGCGCACCAACATCACCCGCAGCCTCGTCTACAACGTGGTGGCCGTCTCCGCGGCGGCCCTGGGGCTGGTGAACCCCCTGGTGGCCGCCGTCCTCATGCCCCTCTCCAGCGCCCTGGTCATCGCCGGCGCCCTGGGGATCGAGCGCAAGGTCCGTCGCGCCGAGGCCCGCCGGGTCCGGCCCGCCCCCTCCTCCCCCCCGCGCGCCCTCCTGGAGGCCGCATGACCGCCCTCTACTTCCTGCTGCCCATCGCCCTCGTGCTCGGCGGCGCCTTCGTGGCCCTCTTCGTGTGGGCCGTGGGCCAGGGCCAGTTCGACGACCTGGACGACGCCCCCCAGCGGATGCTGCGCGACGAGGAGTAGGCGACCCCGCACCCCGCGTCTCGGCTAGGCTCCCGGTGGAGGCGACGTGACCCCCCTGGTGCTGGCGAGCGATGCGGTCGTGCTGCCCGGCCCCGATGGCCCCCGGATCGGGCCGGCCCGGGTGCGCTGCGAGGGCGGCTGGATCACGGCGGTGGAGGCCGGCGCGGCGCCGTCCCTCGGCGATGTGGACCTGACCGGCACCCTTCTGGCCCCCGCCTTCGTCAATGCCCACACCCACCTGGCCATGTCGTCCCTGCGGGGCCTGGGCGGTGATGCCGCGCGGCGCGGGAACGTGGTGGAGGATCTCTGGTTCGGGCTGGAGGCCGCCCTCGAGCCCGCCGACGTGCGGGCCTTCGCCCGGATGGGCGCCCTCGAGTGCCTCCTGTCGGGGGCCGGGGCCGTCTTCGACCACTACTACGCGGCCGGCGACGTGGCGGACGCCCTGGACGACGTGGGCCTGGACGGGGTCGTGGCCCCCACCCTCCAGGATCTCTCCGGGCCCGGGAGTGGGGCGGCCGAGGCCTCCCTCCAGGAGGCGGTCGACCTGCACGCGGCCGACCGCGACGGAATCGCGGTGGCGCTGGGCCCTCACGCCACCGACACGGTGAGCGCCGGGCTCTGGGCGCGGCTCACGGCGGTGGCGCGCGATCTGGGCCTGCCCGTGCACGTCCACGTGGCCCAGTCCGGCGAGGAGGTGGCGCGGGCCCGGGAGCGGGGCTTCGCGAGCCCGGTGGCCCGGCTGGTGGCCGAGGGCACGCTGGAGGGGGTGCCCCGGGTGATGGTGGTCCACGGGATCCACGTCTCCGCCCGGGATCGGACCCGGCTCGACCCCGCCCGGGACGTCCTGGTGCACACCCCCGCCTCCCAGCTCCAGTTCGCCGTGCCCGCCCACGTGGCGGCCTGGTCGGGGGATGGATTCCCGGTGGCCCTCGGCACCGACGCCGGGGCCTGCAACGACGGCATGGATGTGCAGCGCGAGCTGCTCCTGCTGGGGCACGCCGCCGCCTTTGCCACCACCTTCGACCGGGACCTGCGGCAGCACCTGGACCGGGACGTGCCGGCCGCCACCGTGGCCCGCGAGGCCGACCGACGGGCGCGCTGGGACGACGGCCGCCCCTTCGCCGAGCCCGCCGCCGCCCTCTCCACGGTCTGGGAGGTCCCCGGCGGCCTCCATCCCCGCCTGCCCACCGGGCGCATCGCCCCGGGGTGCCGGGCCGCGCTGGCGGCGTGGGATCGTCGTCATCCGGCCCTGTGGCCCTCCCGGGAGCCCCTGCGGGCGCTGGCCTTCGGGGCGGTGGGGCCGGCCCTGCACACCCTGGTGGTCCGGGGGCGGGTGGTGGGCGAGGTGGGGGCCCCGCGGCGGATGCTGGCCGAGCCGCGGGTCCGGGCGTGGGTCGACGAAGCCGACGCCCGGCTCCGGGAGCTCGAGGCGCGGACCGGCCTGGGCTGAGGCCCGCCCCCCGATGCGGGGCCGTCGCCTCCGAGAGGCCACGCTACCCTGGGGGCCTCCCGGAGCCCGCATGCCCGAGCGTCCCGATCTGGCCCACGTGATCCCCAAGCTCGACGCGGCCCTGGCGGGTCGTCGCATCGTGGGCGTCGACGTCTGCAACCCCGTCCTGCTCCGCCAGGGCGTGCCGGGCGAGCCCGCCGAGCCCCTGGTGGATCGGGTCGTCACCGGGGTCCGTCGGCACCTGCACTTCGTGGTGCTCGACCTCGACCCCGGCGACGTGACGGTGGCCATCCACCCCATGCTCGCCGGGCGCTTCACCCTGTCCGCGCCGGGTACCCGCCGCCGCAAGGCCCTGGGCTGGGTGCTCCAGCTCGATGCGGGGCCGGAGCTCCGGTACCGCGATGACAAGCAGATGGGCAAGGTCTACGTCATGCCCACCGATGGCCTGGAACAGATCCCCGGCTGGCACCCGGCCGGCCTCGACGTGCTGGACCCGGAGGCCTTCACCCCCGAGGCGCTTCGGGCCCTCCTGCGCCGGCGTCGCGACCAGATCAAGCTGGTCCTCCTCGACAAGTCCGCCATCGACGCCTTCGGGAACGCCTATGCCGACGAGGCCCTCCACCGGGCCGGCATCCACCCCAAGCGGCGGGGCCGGGAGCTCGACGCGGACGAGGTGGGTCGCCTGCACGCGGCGATGGTGGAGACCCTGCGGGAGGCCACCGCCGAGGTCGCCCGCCGGGATCCGCCCCTCGACGAGAAGGTCCGGGACTTCCTGCGGGTCCGCAACCGCAAGGGCGAGGCCTGCCCGACCTGCGGCGACACCGTCCGGACGGTGGGCGTGCGGGGCCACGACGCCTTCTTCTGCCCGACCTGCCAGCCCGACCCCAAGGCCCGGGGCTTCGTGTCCTGGCGCCGCCCGCCCGGGGGCTCGGGCGGGTGAGGCCGGCCCCCCGTCAGCCGCCGAAGGTGTCGACCACGTAGGCGGCCACGTCCTCGGCCTGGGTCTGGGTGACGCCCTGGGCCGGCATCCGGCCCGAGCCGTTGAGGACGATGTCCACCACGTCGCTCCGCGTCAGGCCCGGGACGACGACGTTCAGGTCGGGGCGCGCCCCGCTGCCCGTGCCGTCGGCGCCATGGCAGCCGGCGCATCGGTTGGTGTAGACCGTCGCCCCCGCCACCGGATCTCCGTCGGTGTCGGTGTCGGTGTCGGTGTCGGTGTCCGTATCGGTGTCGGTGTCCGTGTCGGTGTCGGTGTCGGTGTCCGTATCGGTGTCGGTGTCCGTATCGGTGTCGGTGTCGGTGTCCGTGTCCGTGTCCGTGTCCGTATCGGTGTCGGTGTCCGTGTCCGTGTCGGCCACCGGGTCGGTCTCCTCGTCCCCACCGTCGTTGCAGGCCACCGCCGTCACCGCCAGGCCCACGACCAGGCCCCACATCCATCCGCGCATGTGCATCCAGCCTCCTTCCCCGCACCGCGGGGTCGCCGGACGTTAGAGCGCGCCGCGCCCGGTGTCATGCACGGGTGCGGCGCGTCATCGGGGATGGTGGGGCAGGGGACGCTTCCCCGGGCCTACGAGCCCCACTCGTCGAGCATGTAGGCCACCACGTCGGCCATCTCCTGGTCCGACAGGATGTCGTCGTAGGAGACCATCGAGGTGCCTTCGATCCCCTCGACCAGGATCTCGGTGAGCTCCTCGCGGGTCTGCCCGGGCACCGAGGCGGTGAGGTCGTTCCCGGTACCGCCCGTGCCGTCGGCGGCATGGCAGGAGGCGCAGGAGCTGCTGTAGACGTCGGCCCCGGCCGCCGGGTCGCCGGTCAGGTCGAGGGAGGGGTGGGTGAAGCCCTCGGGGTCGGTGTCCCCGCCTCCGTTGTCGTCGCCATTGCAGGCGAGCAGGGCGAGTGGGACGACGATGAGCCAGGACAGGGTCCGCATGGGTGCCTCCTCCATGAGGCGACACCGTACCCAAGCCGGGCCGAGCTCACGACCCCGACGGCTCGGAGCAGGACGAAGCGAAGGAAGAAGCCCCAGGATGAGGCTGGCCCGGCCCTGTCCCCCCGTGGGGTGGCGGGGCCGAGGCGGTTCGGGCGACGGGCGGGAGACTCAGTGGTCGTCGCCCTTCTTCCCGTGGTCGTCGCCCTTCTTCCCGTGGTCGTCGCCCTTCTTCCCGTGGTCGTCGCCGTGGTCGCCGCCATGACCGCCGTGGGCGTCGTAGTCGTTCGCCTCGCGCCACTCCTGCTTGACGGCGTCGTAGTTCTCCTGGTTGGGGTTGGTGGCGCCGCAGGCGGCCAGGGCCAGGGTGGACAGCATCAGGAGGGTGCGCATGGCGGAGACTCCGGTGGATGGGGGGCCCGTCGGCCCGTGAACGGCGCGGTTAACCGGTCGCGCTCCGCGAGCCCCGCGGCAACGGCGCGCACCGTCCTGTGGCAGGTGTGTGAGAAAGCACATACCGTGTGGGAGGTGCCCCGCCGTCCCGCGGCCCCGCCCCCGGCGGACGCGTGGGTCGGACCGTCCACGGCGCCCTCTCCGGGAGGGGGCGGGAGTGTGGAGACTGGCACGGATCCTGCTGCGCCCCGGCCCCCGACCTCTGGAGCCCTCGTGACGTCTTCCACCATCCTCGTCGTCGACGACGAAGAGCTGATCCGCTGGTCCCTGTCCGAACACCTCAAGGGCGAGGGCTACCACGTCATCCAGGGCGAGAACGGTGTCCAGGCCCTCGAGCAGGTGCGCGCCGGGGCGCCCGACCTCATCCTCCTCGACCTCAAGATGCCCGAGATGGACGGCCTCACCGCCCTGCGCAAGCTCCGCGAGGAGGGCTACGAGACGCCCGTGGTGGTGCTGACGGCCCACGGGGGCGTGGAGAGCGCCGTCGAGGCCACCCGGCTCGGGGCCTCCGACTACCTCTCCAAGCCCTTCGACCTGCGCGAGATCTCCATCGCGGTGCACAAGGGCATCGAGGAGGATCGGGTCCGTCAGGAGGTCCACTACCTGCGTCAGCGTCAGCGCGACGGCTACGGGGAGTTCGTGGGCTCCGCCAAGAGCCTGGCGCCGGTGTTCCAGACCCTCGGACGCCTCGAGAAGGTGGACGCCCCCACGGTCCTCATCCAGGGTGAGTCCGGCACGGGCAAAGACGTCATCGCACGAGCGATCCACGCCAGCGGGCCCCGTCGCAACCACGTCTTCATGGAGGTGGACTGCGCCGCCCTGCCCGAGCAGCTCATCGAGTCCGAGCTCTTCGGCCACGAGAAGGGCGCCTTCACCGACGCCCGCACCACCAAGCGCGGCCTCCTCGAGGTGGCGCGGGGCGGGGTCGTCTTCCTGGACGAGATCGGCGAGATGACCCTGGCCACGCAGGCCAAGCTCCTCCGCGCCCTCGAGAGCCGCCGCTTCAAGCGGGTGGGCGGGGTCGCCACCATCCACATGGACGCGGCCGTCATCGCGGCCACCAACCGCGATCTCAAGAAGGAGGTGGCCGAGGGCCGCTTCCGCGAGGACCTCTTCTTCCGGCTCAACGTCATCCCCCTCTCCCTCCCGCCCCTGCGGGAGCGCCGCGAGGACGTCCCCCGGCTCGTGGAGCACTTCCTCGAGCGGTTCACCCGCCGGTTCAACCGCGAGGTGACCGGGGTGACCGCCGAGGCCATGGAGCGGCTCCGCTCCTACCGGTGGCCCGGCAATGTGCGGGAGCTGCGCAATGTGCTGGAGCGCCTGGTCCTCCTCGGCGAGGACAGCGTCATCAGCGCCTCCGAGCTCCCCGCCGAGATCCGCTATGCCCGCGAGGGCACCCCCGGCGCCACCGTGGGCTGCCCCTTCGTCCTCCCCGAGGACGGGGTGGACCTGGAGGACGTGGACCGCGGGCTGCTGCTCCAGGCCCTCGACCGGACCGGCGGCAACCAGTCCGCCGCCGCGAGGCTCCTCGGGATCTCCCGGTATGCGCTTCGCTACCGCATGGAGAAGTACGGCCTGATGAACAACAAGGGTCAGGAGCACGCCCAGGCGTGAGGCCCCGACCCCCGAGCCTGGGACTGCCGCGGCGGTGGCGGCGACTGCGCCGGAAGCTCCGCGGCCCGGGCCGGGTGCCGGTCTGGTACGACCCCTCCTTCCGGCTGCCGATCCCCTCGCTGAACGCCCGCCACGGCATCGAGGTGCGGCGCAGCGACTTCGTGGCCTGGTACCTGACCATCGACGGCTGGCTCCACGAGGACGACCTGCGGAGCCCGCCCGAGATCCGCTACACCGACCTGGCCCGGGTGCACACCGCCGCCCTCCTCGAGGGCCTGACGTCAGGGCGTGCCATCACCCAGGTCTTCCAGGTGGACGCCCACGAGATCCGCGTCGACGAGGTCATGCGGGCCATCCGCCGCGCCTGCGGGGCCACCCTGGCCGGGGCGCGGCTGGCGGTGGCCCATCGGCAGCACAGCCTCTCCCTCCTCGGCGGCTTCCACCACGCCTTCCCCGACAAGGGCGGGGGCCTCTGCCCGGTGAACGACATCGCGGCGGCGGTGGCGGTGCTCCGCCACGAGGGCTTCGAGGGCCAGGTCTGCATCCTGGACCTGGACGCCCACCCGCCCGACGGCACCGCCGCCTGCCTGGCCGAGGATCCCCGGTGCTGGATCGGCTCGCTGTCGGGCTCGGACTGGGGGCCCGTTCCCGGCGCCGACGAGACGGTGCTGCCGCCGGGGACACCCGACACCGCCTACCTGGCCGAGCTGGAGGGCCTGCTTCGGCGCATGCCCCGCGCTGAGCTCGCCTTCGTCATCGCCGGTGGCGACGTGTTGGCCCAGGACCGCTTCGGGCGGCTGGGAATGACCCTCGGCGGTGCCCGTCGGCGCGACCTGCGGGTGCTCCACGCCCTGCGCGGCGTCGGCACCGTGTGGCTGCCCGGCGGCGGCTACACCGCCGAGGCATGGCGGGTGCTCGCGGGCACCGGGCTGGCGCTGGCGGGCTTCGGGCGCCGCGCGATTCCCGAGGACTGCGACCCGCGCGACATGCGCTTCGACGCCATCGCCCGCCGGCTCGACGCCCGACGCCTGGGGGCCCGGGCCGGCCAGGACGGGGAGGGGGAGGAGGAGGACTGGCTCGGCGCCCGCGACCTCGAGGTGGAGCTGGGCCTGCGGCCCGCCGGCGAGGCCCGGGTCCTCGGGACCTACACCCGGGAGGGGATCCACTATGCCCTCGACCAGTACGGCATCCTGGAGCAGCTCGAGCGGCTGGGCTACCGGCGCTTCCGGGTCGACACGGACCGGTCGGGGGTGGGAGAGCGGATCCGGCTGTTCGGCGCGGACGGCCGGGGGCGGGAGCACCTGCTCGGCGAGACGGTCGTGGACCGTCGCGCGGTGGACGGGGCCCAGGTCCTCTTCGTGCACTGGCTGACGCTGCGGCATCCCATCGGGACCTTCGGCGAGGCCCGGCCCCGGCTTCCGGGCCAGGAGGTTCCCGGCCTCGGGCTCTCTCCCGAGGTGGTGGAGCTCCTCGAGCGGATGGCGCGGCGGGTCGGGGTCGATGGGGTGGCCTGGCGGCCGAGCTTCTTCCACACGGCCCCGCCCCCCGGCTCGGGCGTGCGCTTCGTGGACGATGCACGGCAGGGGCGCTTCGAGGCCCTTTTCCGGGACCTGGGGCACCTGCCCCCCGCGGTGCTCTCCCAGGCCCTCCAGCAGGGCCGGGTCCTGCTCGACGGGCGCGTCTACGCGTGGGAGCCCGAGATGATGGTGCAGTGGCTCGGCGGCCGGGCCGCCGAGGAGCCCGGCGTGGATCGGGAGCGGGAGCGCGTCCGCTTCACCATCGTCCCCGACGAGCCCGGCCGGACCACCCCGGGGGCGCCGGTGGCTCCCGGCACCGCGGACGGCGGGGGACCGCCCGAGGCGGATCAGCCCGCGTAGATGACCCGGCCCGGCCGGGGGCCCAGGTTGGCCGCGGTGGGATGCCAGTCGGGCACGGGCGCCAGATCGGCCACCACCTCGAGGTCGCGCATGATGCGCGCCGCAGGACCGCGCCGAGCGGGCTCAGGCCCAGCCGGCGTCGAAGCGGGAGGTCGCGATGAAGGGCGGCGTGCAGCCGGGCGCGACCTCGACATCGATGAAGTCGAGCCCGAGCTGGTTGAGGGTGGTCGGCAGCGTCTGGGCCACCTCGTCGACCAGGTGCTCGGGGCAGCAGACCCGCAGGTAGTTGAGCCGTCCCACCTCGTCGTCGAGGAGATCGGCCACCTGGGCGGTGAGCAGATCCAGCACGGCGTGGACGTCGGGGCTGGTGTGCAGGGTCATGGGCACCTCCGTGGAAGCCTGGGATGCAGGGTCCGTGCCGGGTGGCCGAGGCCGTGGAGCGCGGGCCTGAGAGGGGGGTGGGTGTGCGAGAGGACCCACGGTGTGTAACCTCGCGCACAGGCTCCCCTGGCGGGATCCGGTCCCCCGGGCGTCCCAGGCCGGGCGCCGGCCCGCGAGACCGGTGGCCCCGACCTTGCAGACCGCCCTTCCCCCTCACCCGGAGCCCCCATGGCCATCCCCCCCCGCACCGTCCTCGTCCCCACCGACTTCTCGGACCTCTCTCTCCAGGCCCTCCAGGCCGCCCTCGGCCTGGTGGACGACCCCTCCCAGGTGCACGTGGTGAGCGTGCTGGTGCCCGTGGTCCCGCCGTCGCCCGGCATCGTGTGGGGCACCGTCGACGATCAAGTCCGGCTCGCCCGGGTCCGGGAGGCCCTCGAGGAGATGCTGGCCGAGCGCGACCTGGCTGCCGTCCACGCCCACGTGCTCATCGGCACGCCCAGCAGCACCGTGGCCGACCTGGCCGAGGAGATCGACGCCGACATGGTGGTCGTGAGCTCCCACGGCCGGACGGGCCTCATGCGCGCCGCCCTCGGCAGCGTGGCCGAGCGGATCGTCCGGCTCTCCAAGCGTCCGGTGCTGGTGCTCAAGCACGACGAGGAGCGAGAGGCCGACGCCGGCTGACCCTCCGGGCCCCTGGTGAGGGAGCCCCCCCAGCCCGCCCGCCGCCCGTGACGGGACCGTCGGGGGCGTTAGCGGCGTGAAGGCCGGGCCGGTGGTCCTCGCGGGCACACCGCCAGGTCTGGAGGCGCGATGGCGTGGGTGTGGTGGATGCTGGCAGTCCTGGTGGGGATTCCGGGCCTGGCGCTGGTGATCGTCGGGCTGCGGACCTGGCTCCTCCCGGCCCCGGCCTCCCGCTTCCTGGGCTTCCGACCCCTCCTCGCCTGGCTCGTGCGCACCCGGCTCGGGGGCTACCGTCACGTCCACTCCCTGCCGGCTGCGGACCTGCCGCGGCAGACGCCCCGCACCCACCGGGTGGCGGTGGTGGGCGGGGGCATCGCCGGTCTCTCGGCGGCCACCGCCCTCGCCGAGCGCGGCGTCTCGGTGACGGTCCTCGAGGCCAACACCTACCTGGGGGGCAAGATCGGGGCCTG
The DNA here is from genome assembly GCA_964586865.1 of uncultured Enterobacteriaceae bacterium. Classification (GTDB taxonomy): domain Bacteria; phylum Myxococcota_A; class UBA796; order UBA796; genus REDI01. The sequence continues at coordinate 26,705 of CAZPJM010000002.1, read as the reverse complement.
GCCCGTGACCTTCCCGGACGGCGGGACCGCCATGGTGGAGCACGGCTTCCACGCCTACTTCCGCCACTACTGGAACTGGACCCGCTTCCTCCGCGAGACCCTCGGGGTCTACCAGGGCTTCCGCCCCATCGAGGAGTACCTGATCCGCATGCCCGACGGGCGGTCGGTGGGCTTCGGCGGCGTGGAGTCGACACCGGCCCTGAACATCGTCCACCTGGCCTGGCGAGGGGTGTACGACTGGCGCGCCATCGTCCGTGATCCGGTGGCGAGCAAGCGCATGGAGGCGTTGCTCCGCTACGATCCCGACTCCACCTACGAGAAGTGGGACGACATCTCCTTCGAGTCCTTCATCGAGCGGGCCGGGATCGGGCCTGACCTGGCGCGGGCCTTCACGAGCTTCTCGAGGGCCTTCTTCGCCGACCCCGACAAGATGAGCATGGCCGAGCTCATCAAGAGCTTCCACTTCTACTACCTCTCCCACGACGAGGGGCTGGAGTACGACTTCCCCACCGAGGACCACCACCGGGCGGTGCTCGAGCCCTGGCGGCGGCACCTGGAGGCCCACGACGTGGAGCTGCGGCTCGGCGCCCCGGTGGATCGCATCTCCCGGGTGGATGGGGGCTACGCCATCGGCGAGGAGTGGTTCGACGAGGTGGTCCTGGCGGCCCACCTGCCCGGCGTCCAGTCCATCGTCGCCGCCAGCCCGGACCTGGAGCGGGGCGACCCGGACCTGGCGCGTCGCCTCAAGGCCCTGCCGGCCGGCCAGCGCTACGCCGTGTGGCGGATCTGGCTCGATCGCGACATCGAGGAGGGGCTCCCCCAGTTCACCGTCACCGACCGGGTGGAGCTGCTGGACTCGGTGACCACCTTCCACCGCTACGAGGCCGAGAGCCGGGCCTGGGTCGAGGCGCGGGGCGGGGGCAGCGTGCTGGAGCTCCACTGCTATGCCCTCCCCGACAGCCTCGACGACGAGGGGGTGCCGGCGGCCTTCCTGCGCGATCTGCACCGCTTCTTCCCCGAGCTGGAGGGGGCCCGGATCCTCAGGGAGTACCTCCAGATCCGCGGTGACTTCCCGGCCTTCCACACCGGCCTGTACCGGCACCGCCCGGGGGTCGAGACGGCCCTGCCCGGGCTGTACCTGGCGGGCGACTGGGTCAAGATGCCCTTCCCGTCCATGCTGATGGAGGCCGCCTTCACCAGCGGCCTGCTCGCGGCCAACGCCATCCTGGACGGCCTGGGGGTCCAGGGCGAGCCCATCTACCGGGTGCCCCTGGAAGGACTGCTGGCCGGCGTTCCCGGCGAGGAACCGGCACCGGCGGCGTGAGCGGGCCCGCAGGGGGAGAGGGGCCGATGACAGCCTCGCCTGGCGCGCGGTAGTCTCGGGCCGGAGGTGGCGCTTGGAGCGCCTGTACGGTCGGGACGAGCTTCTCGCGTCCCTGGAGGCCCAGCTCGAGGCCGGCGAAGGCCCGGTGCTCCTGGTGGGACCCGGGGGGATCGGCAAGTCCTCCATCGCCCGGTCCTTGCTGACCGACCGGGGGCTGTGGGTCGACCTGGCGGGGGCGCGGGACCGGGGGCAGGTCCTGGCCCGGGTGGCCGAGGCGACCGGCATCCCCGTGCCTCGCCGGGCGGGGCAGGCCGCCGCCGTGTTGGGAGAGGCCCTGGCGGCGCACCCCGGTCGCGTCGTCCTGGACGATCTGGATCTCCTGGATGCCGAGGCCCTGGAGCTCGTCGCCGGCTGGGTGGAGGCCGGTGGGGCGGGGGTCCTGACCAGCCGCACGATCCCCAGCTCCATCCATGCCCGGGTGGTCGACGTCCCGGCGCTCGGGCCCGAGCCGGCCCGGGAGCTCTTCGTGGCGCGGGCCGACGCGCGGGTGGTGGATCCGGAGCGCGACGTCGCGGCGGTGGACCGCCTGGTGCGGCTGGTCGACGGCCTGCCCCTCGGCATCGAGCTGGCCGCCGGCCACACCCCCCTGCAGGGCGTCGCCGGGCTGGTGGAGGCCCTCGAAGCCGGTCTCACCCTCACCGATCTGCCGGGGGAGCACCCTCCGGGCCACCGATCCCTGGCGGCGGTGGTGGCCCGCAGCGTGGACCGCCTCGAGCCAGGAGCCCTCCGCACGCTTCAGGTCCTGGTGGGCTTCGACGGCCCGTTCACCCTCGACGAGGCCCGGGCGGCCGGCGCCGAGCCCCCGGAGATCCTCACCCTCCGAAAGCGCTCTCTGGTGGGTCGGGTGCTGGACGGGCCCGAGGTCCTGCTCACCCTGCGACCCGAGGTGCGGGCCTACGTCCACACCGAGGCCCCTCCCCCCCCGGAGGTCCGCCGGGCCTTCGCCGAGGGCCTGGCCCGGTGGGTCGAGCCGCTGTGGCGCCGCTACCACGCCTCCCGGCCCCATCCGGCACGGCGCCGCATCGCCCGCCGCTCCCGCGATCTCCGCCGTCTGCTCGATGCGCCCGCCGACCTCCCCCCCCAGGCCCTGGGCGCGGTGGCCAGCGCCCTCACCACCCACGTCGAGCACGCCCGACCCGCCGAGGCGCCCGGGCTGTACGCGGTCCTGACGCCGCTCCTGGGTCGGATCCCCTGGCGATGGCGGCGCGGGATCGAGACGAACCGCGCTTCGGGCCTGCGCCGGCAGGGACGGCCCGCCGAGGCCCTCGCCGCGCTGGACGCGAGCCAGGAGCAGGCCCGGGCCGCCGGCGAGGCGGAGGCGGTCCTGCGGCTGCGGATCCACCGTGCGGTGGAGCGCCTCTACGCCGGGCAGCGGCAGGAGGCCCTCGAGGAGATGCCCGGCGTGGTGGAGGCCGCCCGGGCCTCCGGGGATGCCGAGCTGCTCGCCCGGGCCCTCGGGAGCTGGGGGCGCCTCCTGCGGAGCCTGGGCCGAGACGGCGAGGCGATGGCGCGCCTGCGTGAGGCCGTGCGGCACGCCCGCTCGGTGGATCTCGAGACCTACGCCGTGGTGCTCGAGACGCAGATCTTCATGGCCGAGCCCGATCCGGCGCAGGTCCGGCTGCTGGCGCGGGAGCTGCTGGACCGGGTGGCCGACCCGCATGTCGAGTGCGTGGTCCTCATCAACCTGGCCACCAGCCTGCTCGACCGAGGCGACGTGGAAGGGGTGGACGAGCTGTGGCCCAGGATCCACGAGCGCGCCAGGCGCTACCCGGATCCGGAGGTCACGACCAACCTGCACGCCCGATGGGCGGTGTCGCGGGTGGGTCGGGTGCCGGTCGACGAGGCGCGGCGGGAGCTCCTGATGGCCGAGCGGGAGCTGCGCCGCCTGGAGACCCGCCGCGGTGAGCCCTGGGTGGCCCTGGGCCGGGCGGTGCTCGCCCACCTGGAGGGGGATCTGGTGGCCGCCGAGGAGGGCTATGCCTGGGCCGCCCGCGCCGCGCGGGAGGGGTGGGGGTGGAACCTGGGCCCCCTGCTGCACCGACCCTGGCGGCTGTGTCGCGCCGAGCGTGGCCAGCTCCCCGAGGCCCCCGAAGCCGTCCAGGTCCCGCCACTGGATGCGGTCCTGCTCGACTTCCTCGAGGGTCGAGCCTCCCGTCGTGCGGTCCGCGAGGCCCTCTCCGGGGGCGGTGCCGACGCCCTCGACCATCGCTTCATGCGGGTCCTGACCGAGGGGGTCCTGGCGCGACGGCCCGGTTGGGTGGTGGCGGCGGATGGGACCTGGGCCCGGAGCCCCACCGGTGAGGACGTGGATCTCTCCCGCCGTCGGGCCGCCAGTCGGATCCTGGCCGCCCTGGCCCGCCACCGCGAAGAGGAGCCGGCGGGGGCGCTCAGCGCCGATGCGCTGGTCGAGGCCGGCTGGCCCGGCGAGCAGATCCTCCCCGACGCCGCGAAGGCGAGGCTGTACGCCGCCATCCGCGACCTCCGGACCCGGGGCTTCGCCGAGCTGCTCCAGACGGTGGACGGCGGCTATCGCCTCGACCCCGACGTGGACCTGGAGCGCGGCGCACCGGCCACCTGACGATCCCTGAGGCCCCCCGACGAGCCCGCTGGGGAGGCGGTCGTCGCCGCGCCGTCACCTGAAGGTGAGTGTCTGGTCACTCACTAAATGACTCTCACGGCTGGACAGGTTCCGAACGGGCGCCTAGGGCTGGATCATCAAGGGTGAGTGAGCACTCACTTACCGTCCGCGTCCACCGGAGTCCACGTGGCCCGCCGCAGGCACATCCCCGACGAAGAGGTCCTGGCCATCGCCCGGGACTGCTTCCTGGAGCACGGGGCCCAAGTCAGCACCGCCCACATCGCGGCCCAGGTGGGGCTCTCCCAGGCGGCCCTGTTCAAGCGCTTCCAGACGAAGGAGAACCTCATCATCGAAGCCCTCGCCCCTCCGGAGCGCGACGCGTGGTTCGAGCGCATCCCCAGCACGCCGGACGACCGGCAGATCGAGGATCAGCTCACCGAGATCGGCCTCGACGCGCTCTCCTTCATGCGCACGCTCATGCCTCGCATGATGGTGCTCAAGTCGGCCGGGGTGGACCCGGACCGGATCATGGCCCGCTACGCCGTGCCTCCCCCGGTGCGCGCCCACCAGCGCCTGACCGCGTGGTTCGCCGCAGCGGCGCAGGCCGATCGCATCGCCGTGGACGACCCCTCCCTCGTCGCGATGCAGTTCATGGGGGGTCTCCATGTCCGCGCCTACCTGGGCCACATGCTCCAGCAGGACCACACCGTCGGCGCCGATGCCACCTACGTCCGTTCCCTGGTGCGCACCCTGTGGCGGGGCGTGGCGCCGGTGGAGGTTCCATGAGTCGCCGCCTCCTCGCCCTGGCCCTCGGGCTCTCCCTCGCGACCCCGGCCATCGCCGATCCGGTGGAGGCCCTGGCGCCCCCCGACGACGCCCGGTTCACCGGCGGCCGGGCCGATCCGGTGCCGGCCACGCCCTGGTGGGAGCAGCTCGGGGATGACCGCCTGACCGAGGTGGTCCGGATCGCCCTGGCCCGCAACCCGGACCTCCGACGCTCCCGGGCCGCCGTGACCCAGGCCGAGGGCTCCGCCCTGTCGGCGGCCGCCGGCTTCCTGCCCGCGGTCAGCGCCAGCGCCCGCACCACCGTCGCCCCGACCGACAGCCTGGGCTTCCAGTTCGGCGGCCTGCCCCAGCAGCCCGGCGCCCCCGAGCCCCCCAGCACCTACAGCCAGGGCTCGGCCACCCTGGACGCGGACTGGAACCTCGATGTCTTCGGCAGCGGGGTGGCCTCCTGGCAGGCCGCGACCCGGGAGTCGGAGGCGGCCCGGCAGGACCTGGCCGAGGCCGGGGTGGGCACGGTGGAGCAGGTGGTGGGCGCCTACCTGGACGTGGCCACCGCCCGGGAACGCCTGGCCATCGTGGATGCCCAGATCGGCCGGAACGAGGAGCTCCTGGAGGTCCTGGACCTGCGCTACCAGCGCGGCGACTCCACCTCCCTCGACGTCCTCCAGCAGCGCCAGCAGCTCGCCACGACCCAAGCCCAGCGTCCCTCGGCCGACCTGCTGCTGCGGACCTCCGAGCAGCGCCTGGCCGTGCTGATGGGCGAGCTCCCCCTGGATCGGGTCCCCACCGCCGACACCCTGCCCGGCGTGCCCGGCGAGCCGGCGGTGGGCACGCCGGCCGATCTGGTCCGCCATCGCCCCGACCTCCGGGCCGCCGAGGCCCGCCTCCGGAGCGCCCGGGACCGGCGCTGGGCCGCCACCACCTCGCTGCTCCCCACCGTCGGCGTCTCCGCCACGGCGGGCTGGCAGTACTTCGACCTGGCGGAGTTCAGCGACCAGACCTACTGGAACGCGGGCGCCAACATCACGGTCCCCCTGTTCAACGGGGGCCGGACCCTCGGTCAGATCCGGCAGGCTCGGGGCGTGGTCGAGGCCCAGGAGGCCGCCTACCGCGGCACCGTCCTGCGGGCGGTGCAGGACGTGGAGGCCGCCCTGGCCCAGGAGGCCGCCCAGGCCGAGGCCGTGGCCGCCTACCAGGCCCAGCTCGACGCGGCGGACGCCGCCTACCAGGCCGCGCGCCGCCAGTACCTGGACGGGCTCACCACCTGGCTCAACGTCCAGAGCACCCTCGGCACCCGCCAGAGCGCCGAGCTCCAGCTCCTTCAGGGCCGCCGCGACCTGTGGTCGGCCCGCATCTCGCTCCACCAGGCCCTCGGCGGGTCCTGGACCACCGATCTCGCCCAGTCTGCGGAGGCTGCCCCATGACGATCCTCGGTCGAATCCTCACGCGGGGGGTCCTTCCGCTGGGGCTGGTGGCCTGCGGGGCCGGCGGTGCCGCGGCGATGATCTTCGGGGCGCCGGGCGCCGACAGCGGCGAGCCCGAGAAGGCGCCCACCCCGGTCGAGGTGGTGCCCCTCGAGCCCATCTCCACCGCCGCCCTGGTCCGGGTCAACGGCACCGTCCAGGCCGACCAGCAGGTGGCCCTCTCCCCCGAGGTCCAGGGCAGGGTCACCTGGGTGAGCCCCGACCTCCACCCGGGCGGCCGCTTCGAGGAAGGGGAGACCCTGCTCAAGGTGGACGCCCAGGACTACGTCTCGGCCCTCGCCGCCGAGGAGGCACGCCTGGCCCAGGCCCGGCTCGAGCTGGCCCTGGAGGAGAAGCGCCAGCTCACCGCCCGCCGCGAGGTGGAGCTGCTGGGCGCCCAGGACGAGGCCGACTCCCTCACCCTCCGCGAGCCCCACCTCGAGGTGGCTCGGGCGAACGTCAAGAGCGCCGAGGCGGCGGTGGCCCGGGCCCGCAAGAATCTGGCCCGCACCCGCCTCCAGGCGCCCTTCAACGCCATCGTGGTCTCCGAGCAGACCGACCTGGGCCAGTTCGCAGGCCCCTCCACCCAGGCCGTCACCCTGGTCGGGACCGACGCCGTCCGCGTGGTGGCCTCGGTGCCCGTCGAGGAGCTCTCGGTCCTGGACATCCCCGGGGTGAACGCCGAGCTGGGCTCCCCCGCCCGGGTCTCCCAGGACCTGACCGACGAGGCCCGGGTGGTGCGCCCCGGCCGCCTCACCGGCGTGAGCGGCGAGCTGGACGGCCAGACCCGCACCGCCCAGGTGACCGTCCGCGTCGAGACCCCCATATCCGGCCAGGAGCCTCTCCTGCCCGGCGCCTTCGTCGAGGTGGAGCTGGTGGGCCGCACCCTCGACGGGGTGGTGGCCGTGCCTCGCGCGGCCCTCGACGGCACCGAGGCGGTCTGGGTCGCCGCCGACGACACCCTCCAGCGACGCGAGGTGCAGGTCGGGTGGCGCACCGAGGATCATGTCTACGTCACCGACGGGCTCGAGCCCGGCGATCGAGCGGTGGTCACCGCCCTGGCTCAGCCGGTGCAGGGCATGCCGGTGGCCGCCGAGGCCCAGGTCGCCCAGATGGGCGGGGAGTAGGCCATGGCTGACAAGAAGCTGAAGGGTGGCGTCATCGGTTGGATGACGCACAACACCGTCGCCGCCAACCTGCTCATGTTCGCCATCCTCCTCGGAGGGATCATCCTGGGCCTCTTCCAGGTCCGGCAGGAGGTCTTTCCCGAGTTCAGCCTGGACGTGGTCAGCGTGCGGGTGCCCTACCCGGGCGCCTCCCCGGACGAGGTCGAGCAGGGCATCGTCCTCGCCATCGAGGAGGAGGTCCGCGGCCTGGACGGGGTCAAGTCGGTCAACGCCACCGCCGCCGAGGGCTACGGGGCCGTCACCGTCGAGCTCCTCCTGGGAGCCAGCCCCGACAAGGTGCTCGCCGACGTGAAGAACGCCGTCGACGGCATCACGAGCTTCCCGGACGACGCCGAGGAGCCCCGGGTCAGCCTGCTGGAGAACCAGCGCAAGGTGATCAACCTGGTCATCGCCGGCGACCAGCCGCTCACCACGCTGCAGGACCTGGCCGAGGATGCCCGAACGGAGCTGCTCGCCCACCCCGACATCACCCTGGTGGAGCTCCAGGGCATCCCGCCCAACGAGGTCTCCATCGAGATCTCCCGCGAGACCCTGCAGCGCTACGGGCTCACCCTGGACGAGGTCGCCATGTCGGTCCGGGCCGCCAGCGTCGAGCTGCCGGCCGGTGGCGTCGACACCGAGCGGGGCGAGCTGCTGGTCAAGGTCGACGATCGGCGCCGCACCGGCGACGCCTTCCAGGACATCATCGTCCGGGGCACCCAGGACGGGGCCACCCTGCGCCTGGGTGACATCGCCACCATCCAGGATTCCTACGAGGAGAACGACCAGGCGAGCTACTTCGAGGGCAAGCGCGCGGTGCAGGTCATCGCCTACCGGGTGGGCGACGAGACCCCGCAGGCCGTGGCCGACGCGGTGAAGGCGTACGCCGCCGAGCTCGAGGCGACCCTGCCGCCCAACATCGAGGTGGCCACCCTCAACGACGACAGCGAGCTCCTGGAGCAGCGCATCGACCTGCTGGTCTCCAACGCCGCCCAGGGCCTCATCCTGGTGCTGGTGGTGCTCTACCTCTTCCTCAACGTCCGCCTGGCCTTCTGGACCGCCATCGGCATCCCCATCAGCTTCCTGGGCGCCTTCGCGCTCCTGCCGGGGCTGGACATCACCATCAACATGATCAGCCTCTTCGCCTTCATCATCGTGCTGGGCCTGGTCGTCGACGATGCCATCGTGGTGGGCGAGAACATCTACGAGAAGCTGGAGCAGGGCCTGAAGCCCATGGAAGCGGCGGTGAAGGGCGCGCGGGAGATGGCCATCCCGGTCACCTTCGCCATCCTCACCACCATCGCCGCCTTCTCGCCCATGTTCTTCGTGCCCGGCGTGACCGGCAAGATCTTCCGCATCCTGCCCGGCATCGTGCTGGCCGTCCTCATCTTCAGCCTGGTGGAGTCCTTCCTCATCCTGCCCAGCCACCTGGGTCACATGACCTTCGTGGAGCGCTTCGCGGATCGGCACCTCAAGTGGCTCGACTGGCCCAGCTCCAAGGTGGGCGCCGGGCTGAAGTGGTTCAACGAGCGCGTCTACGAGCCCGTCCTGCGGGCCCTGGTGGAGTGGCGCTACGTGCTGGTGGGGGCCTCGGCGGCCGTCTTCCTCCTGGTGGCGGGCCTGGTGGGCAGCGGCTTCGTGCCGGCCACCCCGTTCCCCGTCCTGGAGGGCAACCGGATCACCGCCGCCGCCCAGCTGCCGTACGGCGCTCCCCTGGACGCCAGCGAGCGGGTGCGACGCCAGCTCGAGGAGGGAGCCCGCGCGGCCATGGCCGAGCTCGGTGCCGAAGACGTCCTGGTGGGCGTCTACAGCAAGGTGGGCGAGGGGCCCTCCGCCGGCGGCCCGGTGGGCGGGCAGGCCTCGAGCGGCAGCCACCTGGTCACCATCGAGATGGAGCTGGTGGGCAGCGAGAAGCGCGACGTCACCGCGACCCAGGTGGCCAATGCCTGGGAGCGGGCCGTGCCCACCATCCTCGGGCTCGAATCGCTCACCTTCAACGCCAACGTGGGGCCGGGCGGCGAGGCCGACCTGAACGTGCAGCTCACCCACCCCGACCTGGACACGCTGGTGAAGGCCTCCTCGGAGATGGAGGAGAAGATCCGGAGCTACTCGGATCTGACCGGGGTGAAGAACAGCTACAGCGCGGGCAAGCCCCAGCTCACCTACACCCTCGAGCCCATGGCCACGACCCTCGGGCTCACGAGCAACGAGGTGGGCCGGCAGCTCCGGAGCGCCTTCTTCGGCGCCGAGGCCCTGCGCGAGCAGCGCGGCCGGAACGAGGTCAAGGTGAAGGTCCGCCTGCCCAGGGATCAGCGCACCAGCGAGTACGATCTCGAGCAGCTCCGCATCCGGACCCCGGGCGGCGGCTTCACCCCGCTGGGGCAGGTGGCCGACGTCACCCGCACCACCTCGCCCACCGACATCACCCGGGAGGATGGCCAGCGGGTCATCGACATCACCGCCCTGCTCGCCGAGGGGGTGGACAGCAACCAGCGGGTGACCCGCGACCTGTCCAACAACGTCTTCCCCGGGTTCCAGGAGCGCTACCCCGACCTGGAGATCCGATTCGCGGGCAGCCAGGCCGATCTGGGCGAGGCCTTCGAGACCCTGGCGCTCTACTACCTGGTGGCGCTCATCGTCATCTACGCCCTGCTCGCCATCCCCTTCCGCAGCTACCTCCAGCCCTTCGTCATCATGGGGGCCATCCCGCTGGGCTTCGTGGGGGCCGTGCTGGGCCACATCGCGCTCGGCTACAGCCTCTCCATGGTGAGCGCCTTCGGCATCGTGGCGCTGTCGGGCGTGGTGGTGAACGACAGCCTGGTGCTCATGGACGCGGCCAACAACCGGCGTCGCGAGGGCGACGATCCCCTCACGGCCATCATCTGGGCGGGCACCCGGCGCCTGCGGCCCATCCTGCTGACCTCCTTCACCACCTTCTTCGGGCTCCTGCCCCTCATCTTCGAGCAGAGCGTCCAGGCCCGCTTCATCGTGCCCATGGCCATCAGCCTGGGCTTCGGGATCCTGTTCGCCACCTTCGTCATCCTGCTGGTGGTGCCCGCTGGCTACATGATCCTGGAGGATCTGGTCTGGGCGGGCAAGCAGCTCGGCAAGAAGCTCCTGGGCCAGGAGGACGCCGAGGACGCCGAGGATGCGCCGGCGCCCGCCGAGGACGGCGACGAGGACACGGCTCCGGGCGGGCTCGGGGATGCCCGACCCCAGCCGGCCAAGTGAGGCCGGCGGGCCCGTCCTGCACGGGTCCGGTCACGGTTCTTCCCCAATCCGTACCCGTGTGGTCCGATTTACGTTCCGACCCGCCGCGGTGTGACGTCCTGCTTGCCGGGACTACATTGGCGGCGGTAGGACCCGTGGCGCGCACGCGGGACCCCGACGCCACCGACGACGCACCCTCCCGCCGCCGGAGACGTCCCGGTCCCTCGCCCTGTTCGGGTCCCGAGGCCGGGGTCCAGGAGCCCCTCCCCGATGAGCCCCATCGCCCCCATCCCCCTCGACGCCTCCAACGAGGATGACGTCCTCGCGGTCGTCCGGCGCCTCGCCACCGAGACCGATGTGGACTGGGACCCGCAGACCGCCCGCACCGCCTTCGAGCAGGCCTGCGCCTCCGAGCCCGGAGTGCCCCAGTGGGCGATGCCGCTGCACGAGACCGCCCAGGCGGTGGGGCTCCGCCTGCACCCGTGGTCCGGCTCGGCCCGGGACGCCTGGCGGCGGGCCCGCCACGACATGCCCATGGTCACGGCCCTGCTCGGCCCCGATGGCTCGGCCACCTGGCTGGTCGTGGGCGGGAAGGGCGCCCGCAAGGTCCGCATCTGGGAGCCCGCCACCGATGACGTGGCGATGGACCTGAACTGGCGGGCCTTCGTCCGGCGCGTGGGCGAGGGCGACCCCGACGACACCCGCTCCTGGCTGCTGGCCGAGCCCACCGCGCCGGCCACCGATCTGGTGGGCAAGCCGGGCTCGGGCCTGCGTCCCATGGGTCGGCTGGTCTCCCTCCTGCGGGCCGAGCGCGGCGACCTGGGGGTCGTGCTGGTCTACGCGGTGGGCATCGGCATCCTGGGGCTGGCCACCCCCATCGTGGTCCAGGTCCTCGTCAACACGGTGGCCTTCGGCTCGCTCTACCTGCCCATCATCATCCTGACGGCCATCCTCATGGCGGCGCTCACCTTCGCCGCCGTGCTCCGCGCCCTCAAGCGCTACGTGGTCGAGATCCTCTCCCGGCGGGTGTTCGTGCGCATGGCCGCCGACCTCTCCTGGCGCCTGCCCCGGGTCAAGGTCTCGGCCTTCGACAAGGCCCACGGCCCCGAGCTGGTCAACCGCTTCTTCGACATCCTGACCGTGCAGAAGGCGGCGAGCTCGCTCCTGGTCGACGGCCTCTCCGCCGCCATCCAGGCCATCGTGGGCCTGGCGCTGCTGGCCGTCTACCACCCGGCCCTGCTGGGCTTCGACGTCTTCCTAGTGCTGGGCATCGTGGCCGTGATGGTGGGCCTGGGGCGCAAGGGCCCGTCCACGGCGGTGGTCGAGTCCAAGTACAAGTACAAGGTCGCCGGCTGGCTCGAGGAGGTGGCCGCCCACCCGCGCCTGTTCAAGCTCGACGGTGGCTCGGAGCTGGCCCGCCAGCGCACCGACGACCTCGCCCACGGCTACCTGGACGCCCGCGAGGACCACTTCACGGTCTTCTTCCGTCAGTACGTGGGCACCCTGGCGCTGCAGGTGGTCGCGGCCTCGACCCTGCTGGGCCTGGGCGGCTTCCTCGTCATCGAGCGCCAGCTCTCCCTCGGTCAGCTCGTCGCCGCCGAGCTCGTGGTCGCGGCCGTCCTGGCCGCCTACGTCAAGTTCGCCGAGAAGCTCGACACCTTCTACGACCTCCTCGCCGGCCTGGACAAGCTGGGCCACCTCATCGATCTGCCCCTCGAGGCGCAGGGCGGCTCCAACCTGGCGCCGCGGGGCCGGCCCATGGCCCTGACCCTCGACGGCGCGGCCTTCGCCTTCCCGGACGGGGGCCGGATCCTCACCGACGTCCACCTGGAGCTCCAGCCGGGCGACAAGGTGGCCATCATCGGCGAGGACGGCTCGGGGAAGAGCATCCTGGCCGACATGATCCACGGCCTGCGCGTCCCCGGCGGCGGGCGGGTGGCCTACGACGGGGTCGACATCCGGGAGCTCCGCCCCGAGACCGTCCGCCGGCAGGCGGCGCTGGTCCGGGGCGCCGAGGTGGTGACCGGCTCCATCGCCGAGAACGTCCGCCTCGGTCGGGCCGGCCACGACCGGACCGAGATCCTCGAGGCCCTCCGCGCCGTGTCCCTGCAGGACACCCTCGACGAGCTCGCCAGCGGCGTCGAGACCCTGCTCGGCGTCGGCGGTGCGCCCCTCTCCCGGACCCAGGTCCTGCGGATGATGATCGCCCGTGCCATCCTGGGGCGTCCCCGCTTGCTCATCATCGACCAGACCCTCGACGCGCTCTCCCCCCACACCCGGGGCGCCATCCTCCAGGTCCTGCTGGCCGAGGACGCCCCGTGGACCCTGGTGGTGCTCACCCAGGACCCGGTGGTCCTGGACGCCTTTCCCCGTCGCATGCGCCTCGTGGACGGCGTGCTCGTGCCCGCGGCGCGTCGCGCCCAGGCCCTGGAGATCCGATGATCCGCCCCCTCGACGTCGAGCCGCTCCATGGCGCATCGGCCCTGCGCCGGGTCCGGGCGCCGGGCGTCGCCCGGCGGGTGGCGCTGGCGCTCCTGCTGGCCACCGTGATCCTGCTGCTGCTCCTGGTGGTGGTGCCCTGGCAGCAGACCAGCCTGGGCCAGGGTCAGGTGATCGCCTACGACCCCGGCAGCCGGATCCAGCTCATCGAGGCCACCGTCAAGGGCCGGGTCAAGCAGTGGCACGTGGCCGAGGGCGATCAGGTCGAGCAGGGCGATCTGCTGGTCACCCTGGTCGACAACGATCCCTCGTACCAGGACCGGCTCCAGCAGGAGCTGGTCACGGTCCAGGAGCGGCTGGTGGCGGCCACCGACGCCCTCGCCGCCTACGACGCCAAGCTCGAGGCGGCCGAGGCCTCCCGCGAGGCGGCGGTGGCGGCGGCCGAGGCCAAGGTGACCGCCGCCGCCCGCAAGGTCGACGCCGCCGATCAGAAGGAGGCCATCGCCGACGCCGACTTCGAGACCGCCGATCTGAACCTGGAGCGCATCCAGCCCCTGTTCAAGGAGGGGCTCGTCAGCGAGCGGAAGCTCGAGCTCACCCGCCTGAAGCACCGGGAGACCGAGGCCAAGCTCCTCGAGGCCAAGGCCTCGGTGGCCCAGGCCAAGGCCGATCTGGCGGCGGCCCGGGCCTCGCTGGTCAAGGAGCGCGAGGAGCAGCGCGGCAAGGTGGCCGAGGCCCGCGCGGCGGTCCAGGGCGCCACCCAGAAGCTTCAGGAGCTCCAGGCCAAGCGCCTCGAGATCGAGAACAAGGTGGCCCGACAGGGGGCCCAGAGCGTGACTGCCCCCCGCAACGGCACCATCCTGTCCATCATCGCCGGCGAGGGCGGGGAGCAGATCAAGGAGGGCGACACCCTGGCCCGTCTGGTCCCCAACAACGTGGACACGGTGGTCGAGCTCAAGGTGGACGGCAATGACGTCCCGCTCATCGAGCGGGGGCAGATGGTCCGGCTCCAGTTCGAGGGCTGGCCCGCCGTCCAGTTCGCCGGCTGGCCGGGCGTGGCGGTGGGGACCTTCCCCGGCGAGGTGACCTTCATCGACGCCGCCGACGACGGCTCGGGCAAGTTCCGCATCGTGGTGCGGGAGCCCGAGCTGACCGACGAGCCCTGGCCCGAGGACCGCTACCTGCGCCAGGGGATCCGGGTGAAGGGCTGGGTCCTCCTCTCCCAGGTCCCCCTCGGCTGGGAGCTCTGGCGTCTCTGGAACGGCTTCCCGCCGACGGTGGAGCCGCCCAAGGAGGGCGATGCGTTCTGGGACGGCCCCAAGATGCCCAAGGCCCCGGTCCCCAAGGACAAGTGATGCGGCGTCTGATCCTCATGCTCGCCCTGGTCGCGCCGGGGGGGGCGGTGGCCCAGGAGCGCCCCGCCGGGACCGACACGGACGCGCCCTCCACCGCGGCCGACCGCCGGCGTAGCGACGACGACGACGACGTGGCCGAGCTGGGCGCGGCCGCCCGGGGGGTCAGCGCCGACCGGCTCCGGGCCATGCTCGGTGCCCACGGCGCCGGCCCGCCCCTCCACCGCGACGACGTGCTGGACACCCTGGACGATCGCCACCCGAAGGCCCGGGCAGCCCTGCTCGACGTGGATCGGGCACGGGGGGAGCGCACCATGGCGTGGGGGGCGTTCGAGCCCGCCTTCGTCACCGATACCAAGGGCCACGAGGGCTACTACGGCTACCTCTTCAGCGACAACGTGGTCCACACCCAGGCCGGTCCGGTGGGGGTGTGGGGCGGCTACCGGCTCGGCATCGACACGAACGACGTGGGGCAGCCCGACTACTACGGCGAGGCCGAGACCCTGCGTGGCGGCGAGTGGCGGGTCGGCGCGTCCCTCGCCCTGCTCGACGGCCTCGTCTTCAACGAGGACCTCACCGACCTGCAGGTGGCACGGCTGGGGGTCGATCTGGCCCAGGCCCGTCAGGACGCCATCCTGGTGATGCTCCGACGCAAGGCCACCACGGCGTGGGCCGACTGGGTGGCCGCCGGGCGGACCCTGGCCCTCGAGCGGGCGCTGGAGGACATCGCGGAGCAGCGTCAGCGGGCGGTGGACGCCCGGATCGAGCTGGGGGATCTGGCAGCCATCGAGCGGGTCCGGGCGCGGCAGATCCTGGCCCAGCGCGAGGCCGCCGTGGCCGAGGCCTTCGGCAGCTACCTGGGGGCCACCGAGGTCCTGGCCCTCTACCTGCGCACCGCCGAGGGCGAGACGGTCCGGGTGACCGACGCCCGCCTGCCCGATCGGGTCGACGCGCCGGCCAGCCTGGCCGGCTACCGTGACGACCCGCTGGCCCTGGCCCGCCAGAACCACCCCATGCTCCGGGCCCTCCGGGCCGATCTGGCCGCCCGCGGCGCCGAGGCGCGCCTGGCGGCGTGGAGTCAGCTCCCCGATGTCCACCTGAGCTACGAGTACGCCGTGGACCAGCTCGGGGAGGGCCAGCCCAAGGACAGCCTGGTGCCACCCACCCACACAGTCGGGCTGAAGGCCAAGGTGCCGCTGCTGCTGCGCAAGGACCGCGGCAAGGCCCGGGCCACCGCCGCCAAGCGCGACAAGGCCGAGGCGGATCTGGTCTGGGCCACCCAGCAGGTCGAGGCCGACGTGCGGGCGGCCCTGGCCGCCGAGGAGGCGGCCCTCGTGGCGTGGCGGGCCGCCGCCGAGCAGGTCGAGCTGGCCCTGGAGCTCCAGGAGGCCGAGCAGCGCCGCTTCGATGTGGGCGACATCGACCTGCTGCGGCTCTGGCAGGTCGAGCAGAGCACCGCCAAGGCGATCCGGACCGAGATCAAGGCCTGGAAGGGCTACCAGGTGGCGGTGGCCGACCTCGAGGCCGCGGTGGGGCGCCCGGTCGACGAGGGCCCGAGGCCGTAGCCGCCCGATCGGCGCGGCATCCACCCTGCGGCCACCCCGGTCCCGGTGCGACCCCCTTTCGTCAGGGCGCCGCGTCCTCCTCGCCGTAGCGGGGCGCCAGGAGGACCTGGAAGGCGGCGCGCAGGTCCTCGGGCAGGGGGGCACTCTGGCGACCCTCCACGTCGAAGATGGCCAGCACGACCTTGCCATCACACGCGATGGCGCCGTCCTCCTTCAGGACCCGCTGGCGGAAGTGGAGGCTGCGCTCGCCCATGCGGACCAGGGCGGTCTCGATGTCGAGCTGATCGTCGAGGCGCGCCTCGCGCCGGTAGTCCAGGGTCACGTGCACCACCACCGGCGCGATGCGCAGGTGGGCGAAGCGGGCCCGGGTGAGCTCGGCATCCCGCATCCACTGGAACCGGCCCCACTCCAGGTACTCCTGGTACTTGGCGTTGTTCACGTGGCCGAGGAAGTCGACCTCGGTGCTGCGGACGGTGTGGGAGAGGCGAGAGAGCATGAGCACTCCGGGGAGGGCCCCGGCGGGGTAGCCCGCTTGTGCGGGCGCGGCGAGGGGGCGGTCAGGCGGGCTCACCGAGGGTGAACCGCACGGCGTCCTCGAAGCTCCGGTGCGTGTGGGTGAAGCCCCAGCCGACCAGGCGCTTGGGCACCACCCGCTGGCCGCCGAGCAGCATCTCCTCGCCCATCTCCCCCATGAGCGCTCGGACCGCAGCCTCGGGCAGGGGGACCACCGCCGGCCGCCCCAGCACCCGGCCCAGGATGCGGGCCTGCTCGCGCTGGCGGATGGGCTCGGGCCCCACCGCCTCGAAGGGACCCTCCCAGGCCTCCTCGAAGAGGGCGGCGTGGAGGGCCGCCACAAGGTCGTCCAGGGCGATCCAGCTCACCCACTGGGCGCCCGAGCCGATGGGCCCGCCCCCGCCGGCACGGAAGGCGGGCAGCATGGTGGCCAGGGCGCCCCCGGCGGCGGTGGTGACGATGCCGATCCGCGGGATGACCAGGCGGATCCCGGCGTCGGCGGCGGGCTGGGCGGCGGCCTCCCAGGCCTGGCCGACCCGCGCCAGGAAGCCCTCCCCCGGGGGGCTCTCGGCGTCGCGGATGGCGTCGCCCGGCTGGCCGTACACCCCCACCGCCGAGGCCGAGATCAGCACCCGGGGGCGCGGGTCCAGGGCCTTGCAGGTCTCGACGATGAGGCGGGTGCCCCGGACCCGGCTGTCCTTGATGGCCGCCTTGTGGGAGGGCGTCCACCGCTCGGCCACGCTGGCGCCGGCCAGGTGCACCACCGCGTCCACCCCTTCGAGGGCGTCCCGGTCGATGCGGCCATCCGCCGGGTCCCACCCGCAGTCGTCCGGACCCTGCGGGCGCCGCGTCACCCGGATCACCCGATGGCCGCCGGTGGTAAGGAAGGCGGTCAGGGCCGTGCCCACCAGGCCGGTGGCCCCGGTGATGGCGACGGTGAGGCGGGGACGATCGGCGTAGGCGGCGTGGCGGGCCAGGTCGTGCTGGAGCCGGCGCCGGCGGAAGGTGAACATGCGCCGGAGGGTGGACCGCAGGGCCGGGTGGGCCAGCCCGCCGAGGGGGCCACCGGGGGCCTTCCAGGTCACCGTGTCCACGAGGCGGTCCTCCACCTCTCCGGGCTCGAAGCGGTGCTCGTGCCGCCAGGCGGCGAAGGGGCCCTGGCGCTGCTCGTCCACGAAGCGGAGCTTGGGCTCGCAGGCGGTGTGGACGGCCTCCCAGCGGATCCAGGCCGGACCCTTCTTCACGGAGAACACGGTCCGGGCCCCGACCTGCAGCCCCTCATCGCCGTGCTCGAAGCGCATGCGCTCCCACGGCGGCGCCAGGCGTCGGAAGGCGCCGGGGCGGGCGTGCCAGTCCCAGGCCGTCTCGGCGTCCACGGGGAGCGGGGTCTCGAAGGTGTCGACGGGCATGGATCTCCTGGGGTGCGTCTCCCTCATCCGGCCGCCCGACCTTGGCCACCCCACCTTGCTCCCCGGGCGAGGCGGGCTACCCGCGGGGCTCCTCGGGAGGTCCCATGTCATCGGTCGACCCTGCCTGGACCGGGCGGCTGGCCCAGGCCCAGCTCGACGCCTACAACCGCGGCGACATCGAGGCCTTCGCGGCCTGCTACGCCCCCGACGTGCGGGTGTGGGACCTGCACGACGGGACCCTGCGCTTCCAGGGCCGCGACGTGCTCCACGAGACCTATGGCCGCCTCTTCGCCGAGCACCCGAACCTGCACGCCCGCCTCGACGCCCGGGTGGTGGTGGGCGCCACGGCGGCGGATCGGGAGTCGGTGACCGGCCTCCGCGACGGGCAGGTGGTCGAGGCCCTCGCCATCTACGAGGTCCGGGACCGGCTCATCCAGCAGGTCTGGTTCGCCCGGGGCTGAGGCGCGTCAGCCGACCCAGCCCAGCCCCCACGCCGCCGCGAGGGCCGCGGCCGTGAGGACCGAGAGGAGCAGCACCACCACGAGGCCCACCCGCATGGGGTCCCACTCCAGGTCGGCCAGGTCCATGGGGCCGTCGCGGAAGGGGACGAAGGCGAGCTCGGAGAGGGGCACCTCGGTGCCGTCGGGACGCACCGCGTGGGACCAGGTGGCGCCGCACCGGCACCGGACCCCGTCCTCCTCGAGCCAGAAGTGGTCCGATTTCCCGCACTGCTCGCAGGTCATCCACAGCGGCTGCTGGCCCTCGGTGGTCGGCACCCGGATGAAGCCGCACGCGTCGAGCTCCCGGGCGGATTCGGTCATGGCGCCTCCAGAGGTACGGGACCAGGTCCGGAACGGCAGGACCCGGAAAAGACGGGGCGTCGTGTAACCGGTGCGTCGGGGGCCGCGTATCCCCGGGCGTGCCCCCCCGACACCGGCCCGCTCCCCCTGGAGGACCCATGACCGCGCCCCTGCAGCACCCCCCGCACTGGGAGCTGGACACCTGCTCGGACGAGGTCCTGGTCGCTCTCTCGCGGGACGGCCGGCCCGAGGCCTTCGGGGTCCTGGTGCGGCGGCATCGCCCGGTCCTGGTGCGGATCGCCATGGGCATGATGCGCCACGAGGCCGAGGCCATGGACTGCGTGCAGGAGGCCCTGCTCAACGCCTGGCGCAAGCTGCACACCTTCCGGGGGGAGGCGAGCTTCGGAGGCTGGCTGGCCCGGATCACGCGCAATGCCTGCCTGATGCGGCTGCGCTGGCGCCGGCGCCGCCCCGAGGTGCCCCTGGTCCTGGGCGCGGACCGCGACCAGGTCCACGAGCGGCCCCTGCCCGATCCCCGCCCCGGGCCCGACGCGCCGATGCTCACCCGCGAGCTCGGGGGGCGCATCGATGCGGCGGTCGCGGCCCTGCCGCCCCACTACCGGCAGGTCTTCGAGCTGGCCGATCTCCGGCACCTGAGCATGCGGGAGATCGCGGAGCGCCTCGATCTGTCCATCCCCAACGTCAAGACCCGCCTGCATCGCGCGCGCAGGCGGCTGCGCAGCGAGCTGGAGCCCTACCTGGCCGGGGTGCCCCGCCCCGAAAAGGCCTGAGCCCCACCCGCGGGGCCGGGGCGGGTGTGGCATCCTGCGGCCTTGCGAGCCGGGGGCCGCGCTGACCGAGCCGAGCGACGAAGAGCTGATGGAGCGCTACGCCCGGGCCGGCGATCGGGCGGCCTTCGAGCTCCTGTACCAGCGCTACGCGCCGCGGCTGCGTGGGCTGTTCCGTCGGCACCTGGGGCGGGACGATGCGGCCCAGGACCTGGTGCAGCAGACCTTCCTCCACCTCCACCGGGCCCGCCGGGACTACCGAGCTGGCGCGCCGGTCCGCCCCTGGATCTTCACCATCGCCACCAATGTCCGACGCGACCACGCACGCCGGGCCTCCACCCGCAGGGAGGTGCTGCTGGACCACGGCACCCGCGACCGGGTCCAGGCGCCCGATGTGTCGAGCGCCACCGATCGGCTGGTCCGGCGGGCCCTCGCCCGGCTGCCCGAGGCCCAGCGCGAGGTCGTCCTGCTGCACTACTACGAGGGCCTCACCATGGCCGAGGTCGCTCAGGCGGTGGGCGCCTCGCGCTCCGCGGTCAAGGTCCGGGCCCACCGCGCGTACAAGGCCCTGCGGGGGGCGCTGGGTGGAACCGATGGGGTCGCCGGGCATCCGGAGGGGGGCGAGCGATGAGCGATCCGCGCGATCCCCGGGAGGATCCCATGAACCAGGACACCACGCCGGGCCCCGATGCGGCCACGCCGCGGGTCCTGGACGGGGCCCGGGCTCGGCGAGGTGACGGCGACGCGCGCGATCTGGACGCCCTCTTCGATCGGATCGCCTCCGAGACCGTGGATCGCCGGCCCACGCTCCGGGACCGGCTGCTGGAGCTGGCCACCCCGCTGCGGGTCGGCCTGGTGCTCCTGGCGGTGCTCGGCCTGGCCGCCATCGTGCTCGGGCTCTTCGGCGTCCGTCCCGCCCTCTCCGGACCCGAGCTGTGGCGCTTCCTGGCCCTCCAGGGTGGGGTCCTGGGTGCGTCTCTGGTGGGGGTGGCCCTGGCGCTGCGGCCCACCTGGCGACGGCCCCTGGGGCCGCTGGGGTGGTCCGTGGGGCTCGCGCTGGTGGCCCTGCCGCTGCTCCTCTCGGTGGTGCCGGGCCTCTGGCCGGGCATGGCGCGCCCGGTCCCTGCCATCGCCGATGTGATGTGCGGGGTGGCCGGCCTGCTGGTGGCCCTGCCGGCCACCGCGGTGGTCCTGCTGTTCGAGCGCGACCGTCGCACGCCGGCGTGGCGGGTGCTGCTGGCCGCCGGCGCCGCCGGGCTGGCCGCCTTCGCCATGGGCCAGGCCCACTGCCCGGCGGTCCACCCGGCGCACCTGCTCATCAGTCACGCCGGGCACGGGGTCCTGGCCGGGGTGGTGGCGCTGCTCGCCCTCACCGTCTCACGCCGCCTGAGCCGCCGTCACTCGAGCTCGTAGGTCTCGTTCCGCGCGTACCAGCGGCCTCCCAGCTCGGTGGCCAGGCGGACCCGGAGGGTGCCCGACGCGACCGCCGGCGAGAGGGACACCCGCGCCGAGGTCCCGGCGACGATGTCGTGGTAGACCTCGCCATCGTCACTGTAGAGGGTCAGGGCGTAGCGGCTGGCCCGGGCGTCGGTCCACCGGAAGGTGAAGCTCCGCCCGGTGAGCCAGGTGCCCGGGGCCGGCTCGAGCAGGCGGGCGGGCCGGTCGTCCAGGGTGCCCACGCCGGCCTGGTAGGTCACGGTCTCCCCCAGCCAGCGGCCGCCGTCCTGGGTGTACAGGGTGGCCCACACCGTCCGCCCGTCGGTGGGCAGGCCCGAGACCGTCACCGAGGTCCCGGTGGTGCCCCAGGTCCCCAGGTCCGTCCCGAAGCGGGAGGAGCCCAGGACCAGGGCGTAGCTGTCGGCCCCCACATCCCCCCACGAGAAGGTGGTGCGGGCCGGCAGGATGCTGCCCGGGGCCGGGCTCGACAGGGAGGCGGGCCCCGTGGCCACCGTGGCGGCGGTGTAGGTGGCCGCGTCGCGGGACCAGTCGTCTCCGTGGCGGGTCCACAGGGTGGCGTGCAGCGTCCGGCCGTCGGTGGGCAGCCCGGTCACGGTGGTGGAGAGGTCGGTCCCGGCCTCGATGCGCGCCAGGTCCGCCCCGCCCTCGGCCGAGCCCAGGGTGAGCTGGTAGGCGTCGGCGCCCGCATCGCTCCAGGTGAAGGAGGCGTCGGCCCCGCCCAGCGTGGCGCCGTCCTCCGGCAGCAGCAGGGTCGCCGCCTCCCCATCCGCCTCGCTCGCCCGGGGGCGGAAGGCCTCGGCCACCGGGGCGGTGAGGGAGAGGCTGGCCGCGTTGTGGGCCGCCTCGTCGCTGCCGATGGCCACCCCCAGCGCCGCGCCCTCCAGCGTCTGGTCGGCGTGGGACCATCGGTTGATCCGGGGGCAGGGTCCGGTGGGGCAGCGGTAGGCCATGACCGTGCGGAAGCCGGCGTCCACGTCCCGGTGGCCGTAGGCGTAGGGGTAGGCGGGGGCGGGTCCGGCGTTGGCCCGATCGTGCTGGCTGCCGAGCAGGTGGCCCAGCTCATGGGCGAAGGAGAGCCGGGAGCCGGCGCACGAGCGCGCCACCACGCTGTAGGCGGCGCTGGCGAAGGCGGGGCTGGGCCGGCTCATGAGGTACGCCAGCCCGCAGGCGCTGTCGTCCCCCTCCACGATCAGGCTCACCAGGTCGGCCCCGGCGTCGTCGCGGGCCTCGGCGACATCGTCGAGCAGCCCATCGTCCGCGTCGGCCAGTCCGGTGAGGGTGTCCCGGAAGTCGAAGGCCGTCTCCTCCCACGGCGAGAGGTGCACCCCGGCCAGCCGCACCTCGGCCTCGAGACCGGCGGAGGACCACCCGGCGTTGGTCTGGGCCACCAGGCTGGCCGCCATGGCCTCCACGCCCGACGCCCCCCCGAGGGCGGTGGCCACCGGCGCCGTGACCGCCACCAGCACGTCCACCACCGGCGCCGTCCCGTCGTGCAGCGGGGCATCGCCGACCAGCTCGGGCTCCTCGGGCAGGTCGAGGGGCAGGAGCGGCGGCAGGTCGCCGCTCACCCGTCCCGGCCGGAGCTCGTCCACGGCCACCTGTCCCGGGCCCCGCGGGCGCAGCCGCACCACCTGGGCGGGCGTGCGCACCAGCCCGGCCACGTGGTCCCGGACGCGGCTCAGCACCACCTCGTGGTCGGGCCGCCCCTCGACGTGGCCCACCCACACGGTCGCCTCGCCGGGCTGCACCAGCCGATCCAGGACCGCGTCCACCTGGAGGTCGTCGAAGAGAGGCAGCCGGACCCGCTCGGGGGCGGCCTCATAGGCGAAGGGGGTGCCGGACCCGGGCACGAGCGACGTGTCCACCCGGGCGGCCCGGGTGCGGAGGGCATCGCGGGGGACGTCCAGGTCCTCGTCGTCGGGGGCGAGCCAGGCGGTGTCGCCGGGGGCGCACGCGGTGGCCAGCAGCCCGACGGCCATCCAGGGCAGGCGCATGGGGGCTCCAGGGTGGGGGGGCGCGCGGGGGGACGGATCGGGGGTTCCCCGACTTGAGGCCCCCTCGCACCGGGGCCCGGGCACCACCCCTCATGGCCGTCCGCCGCGATGCCGATCCCCGGGAGGCCGAGGGACGACCCCCCGCGTCCCGACCCCCCACATGCGGAGATCCTCGATGGCACACCCCCGACTGCCGTCCAACGTCCTCCTCTTCCCCGGCACCGATCCGCCGAGCCTGCCGACGGCCCCCGATCCCAGCTTCCGGGCCTTCCTCGACCACATCCAGGAACGCGAGCTCGTGGACGCGGCGGACTGCCTGGGGGCCCTGCTCGACCTGGACGAGGAGCGCGCCTACCACTGCACGCTCCACTTCCTGGGCCACTACCGCCGCGACCGGACCCGGGCGATGGGCAAGATCATGCGCCTGCGCCTCGAGGCCCACGAGGGCAACCTGGACACGGTCCTGCTGCTGCTCCGGGACTGCTTCGGGCTGGTGGGCCAGGAGGCCGTGGCCTTGCTGGCCCCCCTGCAGGAGCTGGCCCACCCGGCGTGATGGCCCCGCCGGGACCCCGGTGGGCGGGCTAGTTGCGCAGGTCGTCGCGGCAGGTGCTCATCTTCTGGACCGCGGCGTCGAAGCGGGCGCGGGCGTCCGCGTCGAGGGCGGCCTTCTCGTCGTCGGCCTGGATGGAGGCCCGGTTGAAGTCGGAGACGGCCGCCTTGGCGCAGTCGAAGTCGGAGCAGGCGCAGGCCTTCTCGGCGGCCGACTCGGCGGTGGCCACGATGCCGCCACCGGACTTGGAGCACGCGGCGAGCAGGCCGAGGGTGAGCACGAGGGTCATGGAGCGCATCGGGTCCTCCGGGGTGGGCGTCCTTGCTAGGACCGACGCGGCCTAACCGGTTTCCCGGTTCGCGGGAGGCCCCCCCCGTGTCAGCCCCGTGACGGTCGGTGGGGGGACTGGACCCCCGGAGGGGTGCGCGCTAGGGCCGCGGCAGCCGGGAGGATCCGCCGGCGTGGCCCCCCTGCACGGGGCCCCGGCGCCCCGCGCGTGGAACGGGAGGAACCGTGATCACCGTGACCGACGTCTCCAAGGGCTTTGGCGGCCGCACCCTGTTCGAGGATGTGAACGTCAGCTTCGCTGCTGGCCACAACTACGGGCTCACCGGGCCCAACGGGGCCGGCAAGTCCACCTTCATGAAGCTCCTCATCGGGGTGGAGCCCACCGATTCGGGGACCGTCAGCCTCCCGCGCCGCACCGCCTGGCTGCGCCAGGACCACACGGTCTACGACGATCAGCGCGTCATCGACACGGTCATCATGGGCAACCAGCGCCTGTGGGACGCCTGGTCCGAGAAGGAGGCGCTCTACCGGCGCGAGGAGGCCGGCGAGCAGCTCGCCGACGAGGAATACGAGAAGCTCGGCGAGCTCGAGATGATCGTGGGCGAGGAGGACGGCTACACGGCCGAGGCCGACGCCGCCCAGCTCCTGGTGGGGCTCGGGGTCGAGGAGGGCCTCCACGAGCGCCCCATGAACGAGCTGCAGGGCGGCCTCAAGCTGCGGGTCCTGCTGGCCCAGGCCCTGTTCGGTGGCCCCGACGCCCTGCTCCTCGACGAGCCCACCAACCACCTCGACCTGGACTCCATCCGGTGGCTCGAGGACTTCCTCATCGACTACAAGGGCGTGCTGGTGGTGATCAGCCACGATCGGCGCTTCCTGAACGCGGTGTGCGACCAGATCGCCGACATCGACTACGAGACCATCATCCTCTACCCGGGCAACTACGACGACATGGTCCGGCAGAAGGCGGCGATCCGCTCCCGCATGAGCAAGGAGGCCCAGGCCAAGGAGAAGAAGATCGCCCAGCTCCAGGAGTTCATCCAGAAGTTCGGGGCGGGCTCCCGGGCCAGCCAGACCCGGAGCCGCGCCAAGGAGATCGAGCGTCTCCGGCCCGACCAGATCAAGCGGAGCAACATCCGCCGCCCCTACATCCGCTTCGAGGTGGACGAGCCCAGCGGCCGCGACGTCCTCGAGGTGAAGGACCTCTCCTTCGCCTACCCGGATGGCCCCGGCATCGTGGACGGCTTCCACACCCACGTGCAGCGCGGCGACAAGGTGGCCATCCTGGGCCGCAACGGCATCGGCAAGACCACGCTCCTCAAGCTGCTCATGGGCGAGCTCCCCCCCGACGCCGGCGAGGTGAAGTGGGGGCACAACACGCGGATCGGCTGGTACAAGCAGGAGCACCGCGACGAGATCGCCCCTGGGAGCACCGTCTACGAGTGGCTCTTCGACCAGCGGCCCGGCGTGGGCCAGGAGCAGGTCCGGGCCATCCTGGGCCGCATGCTCTTCTCGGGCGAGGACGGCGGCAAGCCCACCGGCACCCTCTCCGGCGGCGAGGCGGCCCGCCTCATGATGAGCAAGATGATCCTCATGGGCTACAACGTGCTGCTCCTCGACGAGCCCACCAACCACCTGGACCTCGAGAGCATCAGCGCCCTCGGCGAGGCCATCGAGTCCTACGAGGGCACCATCTTCTACGTCACCCACGACCGGGACCTGGCGAGCCACGCCACCCGGGTGTGGGCCTATGACCGTCCGGGCCACCTGATCGACTTCGGCGGCAACCTGGACGAGTACCTGGACTGGTACGACAAGGAGCGCAAGGCCGCGGGGTGAGGCCCCGAGGCCGCACCGCCCGCGCCGCCCTCGGCGTCAGGAAGGTGCGTGGATCCTGGCCATCGGAGGCACCCCGGGCCAGGCCTACACGGTGACACCGGGCATGTGACGGGGCGCCCCCGCGCGACGCCCCGCGGGACCGCGCTCAGGCGCCGGGCACGAGGAGGATGGCCACGGCGAGCAGCAGGACGATCTGGACGGCGAACAGGAGCGCCCCCACCCCCAGCGCCCGGGCCCCGGCCCCGCGGAGGGCCGAGAGGCGGATCCGGGTGCCGATCCCGGCCATGGCCACGGTGAGCACGGCATCGGTCACCGTGTCCAGCACACTCAGCCACGGGGCGGGGAGCAGGCCGGCGGTGGCCACCACCGCCGTCGCCACGAACGCCAGGATCTCGGGGGGGAAGCGCACCGCCCGCCCCGGACCGCGCCGGGCGACGCCCACCACCAGCAGGAGCACCGGGAGCAGGGCCACCCGGCCGAGCTTGACCAGGGTGGTGGCCTCGCCGACCGGCCCGGAGACGCCGAAGCCGGCCGCCACGGCGTGACCCACCGACTGCAGGCTGCCGCCGAGGACCAGCGCCGAGGCCTCCTCGCCGAGGCCCAGCCCCACGAGGCCGAGGGGCAGCAGGACGAGCCCCACCGTGCCGAGGGCGTTCACCACGCCCACCGCGACGCCCAGCTCCTCGTCGCTCGCGTGGACCACCGGGTGGGTGGCCGCGATGGCCGCCGTGCCGCAGATCCCCTGGCCGGCCCCCAGCAGCCAGGCCATCCCGGGCGACAGGCCCATCCAGCGGCCCAGCCCCAGCGCCAGCAGGACGGTGAGCGCCACGAGCCCCACCAGGGTCGGCAGGGCCACCAGCCCGAGGCCCGCCACGGCCAGCAGGTCCAGCCCGAAGCCCAGCAGCCCGATGGCGATGGCGAGGACGGTCTTCTCGGCGAACTTGACCCCCGGCGCCAGCCGGCCGTCCGCCCAGCCCAGGTTGCCGATCAGCGCACCGAGTCCGAGCGCGATCAGGATTCCCCCCACGCCGGGTATCCACGGGGCGGCGACCATGGCCACGGCCGCCAGCCCCACGCAGACCAGCAGTCCGGGCCATCGCGCGCGCATGGGCTCGCCTATCGCGCT
>CAZPJM010000001.1:22572-75377 GCA_964586865.1 uncultured Enterobacteriaceae bacterium | reverse complement strand
GGCGGTGGAGGCCCTCGGGGCCACCGAGGGGACGGCGGCGGCCTGGCTCCTGGCCGCCACGGCCCCCCACGGCGAGGCGGCGGTGCCCCTCCTGCGGCGTCGGCTGCTGACCGAGGCCCCCCAGACCCCCCTCGCGGCGGCCATCGCCCTCCTGCGTCACCGCGTCCCCGCGGCGGCCCGCGCGCTCACCGGCGACCCGCGCGACCCCCTCGATGCCTGGGCCCTCGCGGCCCGCTGGGGCGGGGCCCATCCGCTGCTGCGTCCGCTGCGGGCCGTGTTCGGCTGGGAGGCGCCGGGGCCCGAGCTGGCCTTCCTGGCGGCGCACCCCATCACCCCTCCCGCGGTCCGCTTCGCCGCCGTCCTGGGACTGGCCCGCGCCGCGCCCGAGCTGGCCGGTCCGCTCGCCGATCGCCTCGCCCGCACCGAGGACGCCGACCTCGATGTGCGCGCGGCCGGGGCGGCGGGCACCCTCCTGGCCGGTCACCCGCCCGAGCCGCCCGCGGTCCTCCACCGGCTGCTCCTGGACCCGGAGCGCGGGCCGGGGGACGAGGTGGCCGAGCATGCCGGCTCCCTGGCGCTGGTGGCGCTCCAGGACGGCCACGTGGCCCTGCGTCACCAGGCCCTCGGCCTGCTCGCCACCCTGCCGGCCCGGGCGCTGCGCCCTCACCACCCGGTCCTGTCGGTGGTGGCGGCGCGGGAGCCGGTGGAGGCGCTCCGTCACCGGGCGCGTCACCTGCTGGGGGCCGAGGCGCCGGCCCCGGGACCGGCCCGGGCCCTGGCCGATCTGCTGCTGCCGCCCACCGACGAACCGGAGGCCCACAGCCGGGCGCTGCAGCACCTGCACCGCACGCGCCCGGACCTGGCCCGCCACGCCAGCCGACGCCTGCTCGGGGGAGGCGCGTGGCCGGTGGGTCCCCTCGCCGTGGAGGCGGCCCGGGTGGTGGCCGAGGCCGCCACGCCCGACTCGGCCCGCTCCGTGGTGGAGCTGGCCGTCCACGCCCTCCACCACGCCGATCCGGAGCATCGCTGCACCGGCTGTGCCATCCTCGCGGCCGTTCCCGACGGGGCCTGGTCGGAGGGCCTCCCCCGCGACGAGGTCCTGGAGCTCCTCGAAGAGGCGCGCCACCAGGACCCGGCCGAGCCGGTGCGCCGGGCCGCCGATGCGGCGCTGGCCGCCCTGACCAGGATCGCCCCATGAGCCTCCACGGCACCCGCGTCGCCCTCACCGGCGTCCCGCCGCACGGGACACGGCAGGAGCTTCGTCGACGCCTGGAGGCGGCGGGGGCCACCTTCACCGCCCGGATCGACGACGCCCTCGACCTGCTGGTGGTGGGGGACGGGGCCCTGCACAGCCGGATCGAGGCCGCCCGGCGCCACGGCGTCGAGGTCCTGCCCGTCGACGAGCTCATCGACCGCCTCGAGGGAGGGCCTCCCGCCCCGCTGGCGGACCCCGACCACGAGCGCGGCCCGGGCCTGCACCCCACCGGCCTGCCGGCCGTGGACCTCACCGTGGATCGCCTGAGGGTGGCCGATCTGGTGCTGCCCCGGGTCCATCGCCAGCACCCGCTGGTCCCCCCGCGGGCGCCCTATGCGGGCTTCGCCCTGGACCGGGCCACCCTCACCGTGCTGCGCGCGGTGGCGCGGGGGGTGGCCCTCGACCAGGCGGTCCTCCTCGAGGGGCCCACCGCCGCCACCAAGACCTCGGCCGTGCTCTGGCTGGCCGCGCACCTCGGTCAGCCGGTGGCCAGGATCAACCTCCACGGCCAGACCGACGCCAGCGAGTTCATCGGCCGCTACATCCCGGCCGAGGGGGGAGGGTGGCGCTTCGCCGAGGGGCTGGTCCCGCGGGCCCTGCGCGAGGGCTGGTGGCTGCTCCTGGACGAGGTGAACCTGGCCGAGCCGGCCGTGCTGGAGCGCCTCAACCCGGTGTTGGAGCGCCCGGCGAGCCTGGTGCTCACCGAGGGGGACGGGACCCGCTTCGGGCCGGGCGGGGTGCCGGTGCACCGGGACTTCCGGGTGCTGGCCACCCAGAACCCGGCCACCTACCAGGGGCGGACCCCCCTCTCTCCGGCGTGGCGGGACCGCTTCCCGGTGACGGTCCAGGTCGGCCCTCCCGACGAGGGGGCCCTCCTGGCCTTCCTGCACCGGGCGGTGCTGGGGGAGCAGCTCGAGGTCGCCCTGCACGGTCTGGGCTACGCCGCCGTCACCGGGCTGGAGCCCACCCACCCCGAGCTCGGGGGCCTGCCCGGGGCGCTCTGGGCCCGCCTGGCCGCGCTCTTCGCCGGACTGGACCGGATGGCCACCCCCGGCGACGGCGCGGTGGCGGCCCTGGGCGCGCGGCGGCGGGAGCCCCCCGTCTTCACCCGGCGCGGCCTGCGGGCGCTCCTGGATGCCCTGCGCGGCCTGCGGATCCTCGACCCCGAGGCGGGGGAGCCGGTGGGCGTGGATCGGGCGCCGGTCCGGCTGGTGCTGGACGCGGTCCGGGCGGCGGTCCTGGATCGGCTGGACGGGGCCGAGGATCGGGAGCGGGCCTGGGACCTGATCGAGGCGGTGGGCCTGGACGGGCCCGCGCTCCTGGCTCTGCTCGAGGGCGGCGAGCGGGCCGACGCCGAGGAGGACGGGGGATGACCGATCCGGTGGAGACCCTGCGGGCGGTCTTCGGTCACCGTGCGTTCCGGCCGGGGCAGCGCGCCGCCATCGAGGCCTTCGAGGCGGGACGGGATGTGCAGGTCCTGCTCCCCACCGGCGGCGGCAAGTCGGTCTGCTACCAGGTCCCGGCCCTCCGCCGGGCCCACCGGGGCACCACGCTGGTGGTCAGCCCCCTCATCGCCCTCATGCAGGACCAGGTCCAGGCGCTCCGAGCCCGGGGGATCCGGGCGGTGGCCCTCCACTCCGGCCTCACCTGGGACCAGGTCGTGGCCACGCGGGACGAGGCCCGGGAGTCGGTCCTGGTCTACGCCTCGCCCGAGCGGGTGCGGACCCGTCGCTTCCGGGATCTGCTCCGCCGGGTGGGGGTCGCGGCGGCGGTGGTGGACGAGGCCCACTGCGTGAGCCAGTGGGGGCATGACTTCCGCCCGGACTACCGGCAGCTCCACGTCCTCAAGACCGAGCTCGGGGTGCCGGTCATGGCCCTGACCGCCACGGCCACGCCCCGGGTGATGGACGACATCCGGGAGAGCCTGGGCCTGCAGGCCCCGGTGGTCATCCGGGGCGACCTGGCGCGCCCCAACCTCGTATGGGCGGTGGAGCACGTGCGGGGTGACACGGCCCGGGCCGAGCGGGCCGCCGCCCTGGTGGGCGAGGCGGTGGCCGATGGGGGCCGGGCCCTCGTCTACGCGGCCACCCGCAAGCGGGTCAAGGCCGTGCACGACACCCTCCGCAAGGCGGGCCTGCGGCCGGGCTGGTACCACGCCGGCCGCACCGCGCCCGTGCGTCAGCGCGTGCAGGACGCCTTCCTGGCGGGGGAGGTCCGGGTCCTGGTGGCCACCAACGCCTTCGGCATGGGCGTGGATCTCCCCGACATCCGGGCGGTGGTCCACGTGGACAGCCCCGGCACCTTCGAGGGCTGGGTGCAGGAGGCGGGCCGGGCCGGACGCGATGGACGTGCGGCACGCTGCACCCTCCTCTACAGCCCCAAGGACGCCCTCACCCACCAGCGGATCCGGGGCAGCCACCCGCCCCCGGGGGCCGAGGCCGGCTGGAAGGCCCTGGAGGACATCATCTTCGGGACCACCTGCCGCGAGGCGGCCATCGTGGAGGGCTTCACCGGCCACGAGGCGCCGCCGTGCGGCCGCTGCGATGCCTGCACCGCGCCCGAGGCCGTCCGCGCCCAGGTCGCGGAGACCCGGGCGCGGCTGGCGGACGGGCGGGCGCGACGGCGCCGCAAGGCCCGGGACGACGCCGAGGCCCGCCTGGAGCCCGACCAGAAGGACGTGGTGGTGGCCTTCGTGGACGCCCTCCACAAGCCGCTCGGCCGCCGGATGGTGGCGCTGGGCCTCAAGGGCTCCCGGTCCAAGGAGGCGCGGCGGCGCAAGCTCCCCGACAACCCGCATCACGGTGCCCTTCGCGGCGTCCCCGAAGTCGCCATCTACCGGGCCCTGGACGACCTGCTCGCCGAGGGCCGCCTGGCCCCCCGCGGTCGCAAGTACCCGACCCTGTGGATCCCGGACAAGCGGGTCCGCCCCAAGCGCACCGGTCCCTCCCGCCCCCGCGAGACCGGCCTGCCCGCCGCCCTGCGCCGCTACCGGCGCTCCCAGGCCCGCAAGCGCCGTCTCAAGCCCTACCAGGTCTTCCAGGACGTCACCCTGAAGGCCATCGCCGAGGCCCGTCCCCAGACCATCGCCGAGCTGGCCGCCGTTCACGGGATGGGGCCGACCCGCCTGCGCAAGTACGGCCCGGATCTGCTCGAGCTGGTGCGCAGCCACGACGCTTCATGACCGGGCGGACGTGAACGCCGTCCCCCCGGGTCGTTACGGCGCCGGTCCGGAGGCCCCATGCTCCTGTTCCTGGTCGCCCTCGCGGCCCCCGCCGCCGAGACCCCGCCCCCCGACGCGGTGGTGGTCCATGCTCGCCGCGACGGGATCGGCGTCGAGGTCGCCGACCGTGGCGAGGTGACGGCCGTGCTCGTGGACGGCCCCGCCTGGACCGCGGGCCTGCGTCCCGGCGACACCCTCACCACCGTGGATGGCCAGGGGACGCGCTGGATGGCCGCCCCGGTGCTGGCCTGGCACCTCGGGGGGGCACCGGGCAGCCCCGTGCGCCTGCGGGTCGAGGGCGAGGACGGCGCGGTCGAGGTGGAGCGGGCCGCCATCGACCCCTGGAACGGGACCTGGGCCCTCCCCGGCGATGCCACCGAGGACCGCGCGGCGTGGTGCGTCGAGGGCGACTGCGAGGACGGTCGCGGCAAGGCCCGGACGAGCTTCGGGGTGCGGTACGCCGGGGGCTTCGAGGATGGCCACCTGGACGGCTCGGCGGCGGTCGCCCTGGGCGACGGGCGCATCCTCTCCGGCCGCTACGAGGCGGGCGTGCTCGAGGGCCCCGCCACCCTGCGCATCGAAGGCGGCGGCCGGGTCGAGGGGTGGTGGGACGCCGGCATCCAGTACGGCACCATGGTCCGCTACCAGGGCGAGGACGTGGTCTACGACGGCGAGGCCATCGGGCTGGTGCCGCATGGACAGGGCACCCTGGAGCAGGGGGAGCTCCGCTACGAAGGGACGTTCCGCTCGGGGCGCTACCACGGCGAGGGGAAGCTCACCCTGCCCGACGGCGACGTCCACGAGGGCAGCTTCGTCCACGGCTTGGCCCACGGCCCCGGCACGTACCGGCTGGCCGAGGGCGGGATGCTCCAGGGGGGCTTCGTCAAGGGGCAGCTCCAGGGCCCGGGCAAGCGGACGTGGCCCGACGGGCGCGCATACGAGGGCACCCTGAAGGATGGCCGCCCCCACGGCGAGGGCTCGCTCCGCCGCACCGACGGCACCGTGCACGAGGGCACCTTCGTCGAGGGCACGGCCCGGGGCTACGGCGTGCGCACCTACCCGAGCGGGCGCCGCCTCGAGGGGCTCTTCGTGGACCTGCACCGCGCGGTGGGCCGCCTCTACGACGCCGAGGGCACCCTCATCCACGAGGGATGGACCCGGGTGGGGCGGGCCGAGGGCTGGGGACGGCAGGTGGAGCCCGACGGCACCCGGAGCCGGGAGCGGTGGTGGTTCAACGACGGGCCCCACCGCCAGTCCCGCCACCCCCGGGACCGGAAGCTGGGCGACGAGGAGAAGGAGACCTTCGAGAACATCGACTGGGATGCCGAGGGGCGCGCCGCCTTCGAGTAGCCCCCGTTCGGCACGACAGCGCGTCGCGAACCGGCGCGCTGTTGTCGTGAGCGCGGTTCTCGACGAGCGACCCGGTGGGGCTCACGAGCCCTGGGCCACCGGGCCGCGGGCCTGCTGGAGGGCGTCGATGATCTCCTGCGAGCCCGTGAGCGTCTCTCCCAGCGGGATGGCGGGCGCCTCGGGGTCGGCGGGGAGGACCAGGTAGTAGGGGACGCCGGCGGTCTCGTAGCAGGACAGCCACGACCCGATGTTCTCGTCGCGGCGGGTCCAGTCGCCCTTCAGGGGGACGGTGCCGGTCTCGCGGATGGCCTTCTCGACGCTCGAGACGTCGATGAAGGTCTTCTCGTTGGCCTTGCAGGTCAGGCACCACTCGGCCGTGAAGTCGATGAAGAGCGGCTTGCCGGCGAAGGCCTCGTCGGTCTGGCCCTCGCGGTAGCGCGCCAGCACGCTGGCCATGCGCTCCTCGTCGAGGATCCGCCAGGGGATGCCGTCCCCGTCGTCCACCACGTCGGCGACGGTGCTCTCCTCCTGGACGAGGCCCAGGAACATGGGGACGTCGAGGGTCCAGGCGCCGCCGAGCAGGAGCACGGCCACGGCGCCCCCGAGGGCGGCGAGCTGTCGGCCCACCGAGGCCGCCAGGCCGCCGAAGTGCCCGAAGATCCAGGCGGCCAGGCCGACGAAGCCCAGGAACCACAGGTAGCCGAGCAGGGCCTCCTGGCTCACCTGGCTCGCCAGGACCCCGACCAGCCAGGCGGTGGTGAGCACCAGGGTGAAGCCCATGAGCTGCTTGAAGGTGTCCATCCAGGGGCCCGGCTGGGGCATCACCTTGTAGAGGGCCGGGATGAAGGCGATGGCCAGGAAGGGCGAGGCCAGGCCCAGGCCCGCGACCGCGAAGAAGAGCACGATCATGGCGGGGGGCTGCGAGAAGGCGAAGCCCATGGCCGTGCCCAGGAAGGGGGCGGTGCAGGGGGTGGCCAGGAGCGTCGCGAAGACCCCGGTGAGGAAGTAGCCGGGCACCCCTTCCTTGTAGGAGGCCTGCCCGGCCGCCGCGCCGCCCAGGGCCGGGATCTCGAACACGCCGAGCAGCGAGAGGCCGAAGGCGAAGACCAGCGTGGCGAGGACGCCGGTGTAGATCGGGTACTGGAACATGAAGCCCCACCCGGCGGTCTGCCCCCAGACGAGCTTGAGAGCCAGCAGGGCCGCGGCGAGGGCCAGGAAGCTGACCACGATGCCCGCGGTGTAGGCCACCCCTTCGACGATACGGTCCCGGGTGGAGTCGGTCTTCTGCTCGATGAGGCCGTAGATCTTCAGGGTCAGGACCGGCAGGACGCAGGGCATGATGTTGAGGATCAGCCCCCCCAGGAAGGCCGCGCCCAGCATCAGCAGGGTGGTGCCCAGGCCCCCCGACGAGGTCGGGGTGGCGGGCGCATTGCCCAGGCCGGCCTTCATGGTGGCGCAGGTGTCGGCGTCCACCATGGGACTGAACGCCGCATCCCCCGCGGGGGCGGCCTCGGTGGGGGCGTCCTCGGAGCCGGTGGCCGCGGCGGCGGTCACCGACGGAGCCCACGGCATGGGGATCACCACCTCGGTATGGACCGGGGTGCCGTCGGCGGTCTCCACCATCACCAGGCCGCCGACCTCCATGGGGAGGGGGTTCTCGACCTCGAAGGCCTCGCCGTGCATCACGACCTGGAAGCCGCCGGCGTCGGTGCGGGTGACCTCGGTGCGGTCGAGGAAGTGCACGTCCTTGTCGAAGATGGGGACCAGGGTGGGCCAGGGGTCCGGGCCCAGGGGTGCGTGCTCGGCGAGGGTGACGCCTTCCACCGGGTCGATGTCGACCGTGACGGTCCAGGTGCTGTCCGGCACCACGCCCTCGGCCGGGTCCAGCGCCGCCGAGACCCGCACCGTGTCGGCCACGGCCTGGGGCGCGGACGGGTGCTGGGCGGCGAAGTGGTCGAAGAGGGGGGCGAAGCGGCTGGCCTCGGGGGCCGGGGCGTCGGCGGGCAGGACCTGCATGGGGGCGGTGACGGTGCCCTCGCCGTTGATGCACTGGACCTTGCAGGTGAGCCAGGTGGCGCTGGCGCCCACCATCACGGTGCCGGGCGTCAGATCCTCCGGGAGGGTGACCTCGGTGAAGAACAGGACCTGATCGTCGTAGCCGTAGGAGACGATCCCCTGGAGGTCGAAGCGCTGGGGGACCGGGTAGACGTAGGGGGTGGTGGTGGCGCCCTCGGGCACCGTCCAGGTGATGTCGGTGGGCAGGCCGACCTCGGGGTTGACCTTCCAGTAGGTGTGCCAGTC
This sequence comes from uncultured Enterobacteriaceae bacterium, assembly GCA_964586865.1. Taxonomy (GTDB): domain Bacteria; phylum Myxococcota_A; class UBA796; order UBA796; genus REDI01. The sequence goes on along the minus strand of CAZPJM010000001.1, from coordinate 67,251 downwards.
CTGGTCCTGCTCGAGCCACAGCCCGAGGCGGAAGGTGTCGCCCGGACGCACCGCCGTGGTGTCGGTGATGAGGCGGATCTCGACCTGGTGGGGCTTGCCGTCGCCGTTCACGCCGCGGTCCACCGCGCTGTCGGGCAGCCCGGAGAAGTCGACCTGCGGGGGAGGCGGTGGGGGCGGGGTCGCGGTGCCGGCGGCCCGCGCGGGGGCAGCCAGGAGCAAGGCGCCCGCGACCAGCAGGGCCGAGAGGACGGCGAGCAGGGCCAGCGGAGGACGGGAGGCGGACATGGGGACCCCGGGGCGGGCGGCGGCACGGGGGGCCCCGGGACGGGGCACCCGCCGGCCGGACAGGGCAGTGTACCTACCCGGATGCCGGGTGGGCGCCGGTCAACGGTGTGTCGGAAGTCGTCACGGCCCTTCGGTCGCGCCGCCGTCCCCGGCGTGGTCGGGCCGGACGTAGACCTTCTCCTCGGTGAGGCGCGACCCGAGCCGCGCGTCCACCGCGCGCTTGAGCGCGGCGCGACGGTCGTTGAGGCGGTAGACGCTCCGGGCCTCCGCCACGAAGGTGGCGCTGAAGTCGCCGCGGGCCTCCAGGGCGCGCAGGTGGTCCTCCACCTTCCAGAGGGCCTCGTTGACCTCGGCCAGCGCCGACCACTCGGGCAGGTCCTCCATCGGGGGCAGCCCCTCCCGGGCCCACGCCCGCTCCAGCGCCGCGAGGCTCGCCGCCACGTTCTCCCGGGCGGCCTCGGTGCGCACGTGCCGGGCCTTGATCCGGAGGATGGTCACCCGATCGACCACCTCGCCCAGCGCCACCTCGACCTGCATCCTCACCTCCCGGGGCCCCCTCACCCGGCCGTGGCCGTGCGGCGAGCCGGCGCCGGGTCCGACAGTCCCGGGAGAGGGCGCCGGACGCGCGGGACCGGTCCGTCCGCGCTAGGGTGGGGGTCCGTGGAGGTGAGCTTGACGCGCAACCTGTCGTCCGTGGCCGGGCTGGTGCTGGCCGGGGCGCTCGTCGGTGGCTGTGGCGGCTGGGACGAGGGCACGGAGGTGGAGCTGCAGCGCCTCTCCCGCACCGTCTTCACCCAGAACGACGGCTATGCCCGGGTCCGGGTCCCGCTCGACCGCTTCCAGATCCCCTACAGCAAGATGCTCATGGCCAGCCAGCTCGGCGACGACGGCGGCCAGACCATCTACGTGGATCGGATCGAGGCGGACGGCGATCTGCTCCGCAACCTGGTGAGCGACATCCAGGAGAGCCAGATGCGGACCGGGGCGGTGGCCGATCAGCCCCGCAACCACTTCAACTGGCCCATCACCGCCGACGACGAGCCCCTCTCCGGCGAAGAGGTGACCATCTTCCTGGGGGCGGTGAACCCGGATCGGAGCCTGCGGGTGAACGCCCCCATCGACGTCGATGTACTGCTGGCCGACGACGAGGACTTCACCTCCGGCTCCCTCGCCATCCGCATCCACTACGCCGACGGCCTGGCGGACGACAGCGAGATCGTCAGCGCGGTGGAGGGTGCGGTCGCCGTGATGGAGGAGACCTGGGCCCCCACCGGCATCGCCGTCACGACCGAGTACCGCCCCTCCGAGGTGGGCGCCCTGCCCCGTCCCGGCTTCGGCGCCCCCGACACCTGGACCGAGCTGACCGCCAGCACCACCGACCTGTCCATCGACGTGGTCATCGTGGACACCATCGCCTCGAGCGACACCCTCACCCTGGGCGCGGCGGGGAGCATCCCCGGTGGCCTGCTGGCCTCGCCCTACTCGGGCGTGATCCTCTCGGCGTCGGCCAACGCGGGCCCGGACCTCCAGTACTCGGCCTCCGAGGTCGAGCTGCTCGGCTACACCCTGGCCCACGAGGTGGGCCACATGGTCGGGCTCTTCCACCCGGTCGAGCTCACCTACGACCGCTGGGATGCCCTGACCGACACCCCGGAGTGCGAGGGCGAGGGCGCCTGCCAGTCCAGCCTGGGCGACAACCTCATGTATCCCCAGGCGCTCTGCACCCGGTCCACGTGCCTGACCCAGGACCAGATCACCGCCGAGCAGGCGGGGGTCGCCCATCGCTACACCGGCGTCCGCTAGGAGGATCGCATGCTGACCCTCATCCTGACCCTGCTGGCCGCCGCTGCCCCCGACGCCCCCGTGGCCGAGCGGGTCCACGAGGCGCTCCGCCTGCGCCACGACCCGGGCTGCGAGGCCATCCTGGCCCTCGGCGACACCGAGGGGGTGCGCGACGCCCTCGCCGACGCCACCACCCACCAGGCCCCCCCCTGGGCCCCCATGCGCGCCGCCGCCTGCCTCACCGAGCTGGCCGCCGACGACGCCCGCGCCCGGGTGGCGGTGGGCGAGCTCATGACCCGGGCGGAAGCCCCGGGCCTCGCCCTGGCGGTCACCGAGCGCCTCGACGCGCTCGACGAGCCCGTGGCGGTGGAGCTGGCCCGGGCCGCCCTCGCCACCCACGGCGACGCCCCCCGGGTGGCTCGCCGGCTGGTTCCGCGCCTCCAGGCCGCCCCCCATCCGGGGGTCCGCGCGCTGGTCCCGCTCGCCGAGTGACCCCGGGTCCGGGTGCCGGCGTCTCGACGCGCGTGTGACGAGCCTGCGACGTTCGACGTACCGGGATCCGAGAGCGCCATTCTCGTTCGCGCACCGGTCCGGCGCCCCGCCGCCCGATGACGGCACTCACGGCTGATCCTCCGACGATCCGCGCTGTACCTTCCTCGCTTGACAGAACCTTGAAGGGTGACGGCGGCTGGGGGAGACTCGTGTCACCCACCCGGGGGGGCCGGGAGATCTCATGGACACGGTCTCGCTCGTCGCCATCCTCGTGTGTGCCCTCGTCGGGTTCGGGCTCTCCCTGTGGTGGCTGCGGATCCAGCGGCGTGACCCGGAGGCCTGGATCGACGACTATGCCCGTCGGCAGGCCCCTCGTCTCGATGCCGGCGCCACCCCGCGGCCGCCGCCGCCCACGCCCGACCTGGTGAGCATCCGCGAGGCGTGGCTCGAGCGGGAGGACACGGAGGAGGCCCAGCGGCCCCCCATCGACCTGGCCGCTCGGCGCGCCACCCAGCCCCACACCGCCGATCCGGCGGCGCAGGCGGCGACCCCCCCGCCCCCGGCCATGGCGGGCACCCAGAGCCCGGGCAGCGCGGGGGTCCGGATGGCGAGCCCGGTGGGGGCCGGCCGGCGATGACGGCCCGGCCGCTCAGGCCGCGTCGGGCAGGGGCTCGGAGGTCAGCGCCCGCACCCGCTCCACCAGGCCTTCGTCGGCCAGGGGGTCCCAGCCGCGGTCCCCCAGGGCGGCCAGGTGGTCGGCGGCCACCGGCTCGAGGGGATCGGTGGGATCGGCGGCGTGATCCTGCCGGAGCAGGGCCGCTTGGACGGCGGGGCGGAGCTCGTCGACCAGGTCGCGGATGAAGACATCGGCGTCGGCCCTGGGCACCAGATCCTCCCAGCGATCCCGGATCCGCGAGAGGGCCGGGTCCAGACCGCCCAGGTGCCGATCCAGCCAGCCGAAGAGGGCCCGGTGCAGCTCCAGCCGCTTCGCATCCCGGAGGACCTGGGCGCAGAGCACGTTGTGGCCTCCCTCCCAGGCCTCCACCACGATGCTGTCCCGCAGGAGCCGCGGCAGGATGCTGAAGTCCTCGATGGCCCCGTTCCCCCCCAGCACCTCGATGGCATCGCGGGCGGCCAGGGTGGACTGCACGCTGGTCCAGTACTTGTTCAGGTTGACCAGGGCCCGCCACGCCCCCTGCTCCAGGGCGTCGGCCTCGCCCAGGGCGATCCGGTCGGCCATGTGGGCGAGCCGGAAGGTGGTGGCGCGGGCGCCGTAGGCCTCGGCGCGGAGCCGGGCCACGGTCCGGGCGGTGGTGGGGAAGGCGAGGATGGGCTGGCCGAAGGCGGTCCGGGTGCGGGCGTAGGCGTCGGCCTCCCGCCAGGCGCGCTGGAGGATCCCGCAGCAGGCCACCGCGTTGTAGAGGCGCGAGGTGTTGAGCACCAGGGAGACCACGTCCCGGAAGTCCCCGACCCGCCAGCCCCGGGCCCCCTCGAAGTCGATCTCGGCCGAGGCCATGGAGCGGGTGCCGAGCTTGTCCTTGAGGCGACGGATCCGGAAGCCGTTGACGGCGCCGTCGTCCAGGTGGCGAGGCACGACGAAGGCCCCCAGGCCGCGGGTGCCGTCGCACTCGCCCTCGGGCCGGGCGGTGACCAGGAAGAGCTGGGCGTCGGCCACGCTGCAGAACCACTTCTCGCCGTGCAGCGTGAAGGTGCCGTCGTCGTCCGGGTGGGGCCGGGCCACCACCGCATTGCGCCCCACGTCCGAGCCCCCCTGGACCTCGGTGAGGAACTGGGAGCCGTGGAAGTGGGTGTCGTAGTCGGGGTCCAGGAGCCGATCGAGCCACTCCTCGGGCACGTGGGCGTCGGTGTGCTGGAGGATCTTGACCAGGCCGGCGGTGCAGGCGAGGGGGCAGGCGTGCCCGGCCTCGCCCTGCTGGGAGAGCTGGTACATGAAGGCCAGGCTGGCCAGCTCCTGACCCGGCTGCTGGTAGCGCCGGATGACGCCGGTGGCGTAGGTGAGCTGCCCGATGTGGTGGTAGCTGGGGTCGAAGCGGATCCCCTCGGTCCGGTTGCCCTGCCCGTCGTAGCGGTCCAGGCGCGGCAGGTTGGCCGCCTGGTTGCTCTCCCGGGCCAGGGGATCCACCACGTCGATGCAGATCCGGGCGAAGGTGCGCACGTCGGGCAGCAGCTCGGCGTGACCGGTGCGGGTCAGGATCCGGACCAGGTGGGGGTCCTGATCGAGCGGATCGGCCGCCACCCGGGCGCGCCAGGTGGCGAAGGCGGCACGGGCCTGGGCGGTCACGTCGGTCACGTCTCCTCCGGGTGGGTCCCGATCCCGTATCGTACGGGGCCGTCGACCGGGAGGCAGCGATGGGACGCGGACCCGACCCCGAGGATGCCCGGGCCTTCGAGGCGTCGGCGCTGCCGGCGCTCCGGGCGGCCACCGATGACCTGGGGTGGCTGCTGGAGCGAGGCTACGCCGAGGCCGCCGCGCTGAAGCTGGTCGGGGACCACCGGCAGCTCACCCGTCGGCAGCGGGACGCGGTGGCGCGCTGTGCCTGCCCGCCCTCGGTGGCGACGGCGCGGGAGGCCCGCCGGGTGCCGGCGGCCGAGCTGGACGGGCCGGTGGCGGTGGACGGCTTCAACGTGCTGATCACCCTGGAGCGGGCGCTGGGGGGCGGGCCGGTGCTGGTAGGGCGCGACGGGGCCTGGCGGGATCTGGCCGGGGTCCATGGCACCTGGCGCTCGGTGGACACCACCACCGCGGCCCTGGACGCGGTGGGCGCGGTGCTGGGCGGGGTGGAGACCACCTGGGTCCTGGACCGGCCGGTCAGCAATGCCGGTCGGCTGGCCACCACCCTGCGCCTCCGGGCCGCGGCGGCGGGCTGGCCCTGGACCGTGCGGGTCGAGGCCCGCGCCGACGCGGTGCTGGCGGGCTTTCCCGGGGTGCTCTGCACCAGCGATGGGGCCCTGCTCGACCGGGAGGGGCCCTGGTTCGCCGTCGAGCCGGCCGCCGTGGCGGGGCGCTCGGTGTGGACCGTGCGGCTGTGAGCCCGACCCCGGGGCCCGTCCCCGGAGACGCCGCCGTCCCGCGCGCTCACACCGCGGCGGGCTCGGGCAGCTCGGCGCGGATCTCCAGGATCCCCAGCTCGGGATGGGCCTCGAGCAGGCGCCGGTGCAGGTAGGCGCAGGTCCCGCGATGCACGTGGTGGGCCTTGGCCTTCCACAGGGCGAAGCGGTCCCCGAGCAGGGCGTCGAGGGCCCGACGGTCGGCCTCGCTGTGGTACTCGAGGTAGACCACGTCGATCTGGTCGAGCTGATCCGCGATGTCCCGCAGGACGGGCACCTCGCAGCCCTCGGTGTCGATCTTGAGGAGCACCGGGCCCTCGAGGGTGCCGATGGCCTCCCGGGCCGGCACCAGCTCGATGGTCTCGAAGGCATCCTCCCGGGTCTCCACCGAGAGGGCGACGCTCTGCTGGGCGCACTGGGCGGTGCCCCCGTAGAGGGGGACGGTGCGGTGCTCGGCGTGCAGGCCGACCGGGTTCACCTCGACCTGGGGCAGCCAGGCCACGTTGTCGGCCAGGATCCTCGCGGTGCTGGGCGAGGGCTCCCAGCAGCGGATCCGCGCCTCGGGCCAGGCCAGGGCGAAGAAGAGCGCGGTGGCCCCCACGTTGGCGCCGATGTCGAGGATGGTCCGCGGGGACCAGCCGGGCAGGCGCAAGGTGGGGTACTCCTTGCCCGACAGGATCTGGAGCACGATGGGCTCCAGGTTGCCGGTGGGGGGGAAGCGCACGTCGTGGGGCACGCCGTCCACCGAGAGGATGAAGTGGCCGGGGGCGCGACGGGCGAGCTGGACCTGGGGCATGGCGGCTCCGGGGTGGGGTGGGGCCATCGACCGGGGCCGGGGTGCCTTGAGGGGTGAAGCGCCGGGCCCGCGGGCCGACAGGGGGGCCGGAGGTCGCATGCAGCCGAGCGTGGTGGTGGAGCAGTCCCGGGCGCTGGCCCGGGCCGGAGAACACGAGGCGGCGCTGGCGGCGCTGGCCCCGCTGGAGGGGCTCCCCAGCCCGCGGCTCTGGCTGCTCCGCGCCGATCTGCACCGGGAGGCCTGCGACACGGAGGGTGCGCTGGCGGCCCTGGCCCGGGCGGGGGAGCTGGGGCTGCCCGAGGTGGCGCGCCTGCGGGCGGCCTTCCTGCTGCCGCCCATCATGGGGGACGAGGAGGCCATCGCCACGGACCGGGCACGCATGGCCGACGCCCTCGCCGGGCTGGAGGCACGGCCGGCCCGGGTCGCCGAGCCCCACCGGGCCCTGCCCTGGCTGGACTTCTACCTGGCCTACCACGGCGGATCGGACCGGCCCCTCAAGGAAGCCCAGGTGCGGGCCCTCCGCGCGGCCTGCCCCGCGCTCACCCGGGATCTCTGCGGCCCCGCCCGCCCCCGCGGGGCCCGGCCCCGGGTGGGCTTCCTGTCGAGCCACCTGCGGGACCACACCATCGGCCGCCTCAACGAAGCGCTGGTGGAGGGGCTCGAGGCCCATGGCCTCCAGGTGGTGCTGCTCCAGGTGGATCCCCCCGGAGATCCGATGGCCGCCCGCCTGGCGGGAGCCGTGGAGAGCCACGTGCTCGGGCGCGACCCCTTCGCGGCCCGGCAGCGGGTGGCCGGCCTGCGGCTCGACCTCCTCCACTACCCGGACCTGGGGATGGACCCCTTCATGACCTGGCTGGCCTTCAGCCGCCTGGCGCCGGTGCAGACGGTCTCCTGGGGCCACCCCATGACCACCGGCCTGGACACCCTCGACGGCTTCGTGGCCAGCGAGGGGCTGGTCCCCCCCGGCACCGAGGAGGCCTTCACCGAGCCCGTGCTGCGGCTGCCCGATCCGATGGTCTGCTGGCGCCCACCCGAGCCCCCCGAGGCGGTCCCGCGGGAGGCCTTCGGCCTGCCCGCCGAGGGCACCGTCTACCTGTGCCCCCAGAGCCCCTTCAAGCTCCACCCCCGCTTCGACCGCGTGCTGGCCGGCATCGCACAGGCGGACCCCGACGGCTGCATCGCGCTGATGGCGCCGCGGGCGGCGGCCTGGACCCGGGCCCTCCGCGCGCGGCTCGGGCGCCACCTGCCGGACGTGGACCGGCGCGTGGTCTTCCTGCCCGGCCAGCCGCGCCACCGCTACCTGGCCCTGCTGGCGGCCGCCGACGTCCTGCTCGATCCCTTCCCCTTCGCCGGCGGCCACACCTCCCTCGAGGGGCTGGCGGTGGGCACGCCCATCGTCACCTGGCCCACCCACCAGCTCCGCGGGCGGATCACCGGGACCTGGTATCGGGCCATGGGGTGTGAGGATCTCGTCGCGGAGGGGCCCGAGGACTACATCGACCGGGCGGTCCGGCTGGGTCGGGACGGGGCGCTCCGCCAGCGGGTGCGCACCCGCATAGCGGCCCGACGGGACCGGATCTTCCACCGCACCGAGGCGGTGGCCGCCCACGCGCGCCTCTTCCACGCGCTCATCGCGGGGGGACTCCGGCAGGTGGCCTGATCCGGGCCCGGGCCCCCGGGCCCTGCTACGATCCGGGCATGCCCGACGCCTCCTCCTTCTCGCCCGACTACGTGGCCGCACGGGCCCGGCTGCGGGCGGCGGCCCTCTCGCTCGGTGCCCACGTGGAGGCGCACGGGATCGACCCCCTCGGCCCCGACGGCGAGGCCCTCACCCTGGATGCCGTCCGGCTCGGCGCCCCCGATGCGGAGCGGGTGGTCCTCGTGACCTCGGGGCTGCACGGCATCGAGAGCGACTATGGCTCGGCGGTGCAGGCGGCCCTCCTCGAGGAGGCCATCGGGGGGTGGCGGCCCCCGCCCGATGGGGCGGTGTGGCTGATCCACGCCCTCAACCCGTGGGGCATGGCGTGGCGCCGCCGGGTCAACGAGGACAACGTCGACCTGAACCGCAACTTCCTCCTCCCGGACCAGCCCTGGCGGGGCACGCCGCCCGGCTACGCCGAGGTGGATCGGATCCTCAACCCGTCGACGCCGCCGTCCCGATTCGACCCCTTCCTGCCCCGGGCCGCGTGGGTGGCGCTGCGACGCGGCGGCACCTTCCTCCAGGCCACCGCCGCCGCGGGCCAGTACGACCGCCCGCGGGGGCTCTTCTTCGGGGGCAACGGGCCTTCCCGCACCAGCGTCATCCTCCGGGAGCAGCTCCCCCGGTGGACGGGCAGCGCCCGCTCCGTCCTCCACCTGGACCTGGCCACGGGCGTGGGTCCTCGGGGGCGGCTGCTCCTGCTGTCCCGCCACCCCTCCGATGCGCCCGGGCACCTGCGGCTCGTCCGGGCCTTCGGCGAGGAGCCGGTGGTGCCGCTGCCGGCCGAGGGGAGCCCGGTGCGGGGCGAGCTGCTGGACTGGATGGCCCACCACCTGCCGCACCTGGACTACGAGGGGGTGGTGGCCAAGGTGGGCACGGTCGGGCCCATGCGGCTCCTGCAGGCGCTGCGCGCCGAGAACCGGGCCTTCCACCACGGCGAGCCCGAGCACCCCGCCACGGTCCGCGCCCGGGAGGGGCTCGAGGAGGCCCTCTGCCCCACCGACCGTCGGTGGCGCGACCGGGTGGTGCCGCTCGGTGTGCGCCTGTGCCAGCGGGCCCTCGAAGTCCACCTGGGCGCCACGGTGAGCCGGCGGCAGGCCGGCTGAGGCCCCTCAGAGGTCGCCGTCCACCGCGGGCTCGTACACCCCCACGAAGGGGAGGTTGCGGTAGCGCTCGTCCAGGTCCAGGCCGTAGCCCACGACGAAGCGATCCTCGATGGGGAAGCCCACGTAGTCGGCGTGCACGTCCACCGTGCGGCGCGAGGGCTTGTCGAGGAGGCTCACCACGTGGAGGCTGGCCGGCTCGCGCATGGCCAGGGTGGCCTTGAGGTAGGAGAGGGTGAGGCCCGTGTCGACGATGTCCTCGACGATGAGGACATGCCGTCCCCGCACCGAGGCCTTGAGGTCGTGGGTGATCCGGACCTGGCCGGTGCTCTCCGTGCCGGCGTAGGAGGAGACGCCCAGGAACTCCATCTCCACGTCGCCGCCGAGGGCGCGGACCAGATCGGCCGTGAAGAGCACGCTGCCCTTCAGGACGCAGACCGCCACCAGGGGCGCGTCGCCCAGGTCGTTCCGGATGGCGGTGGCGAGCTCGGCGATGCGGGCGGCGAGGGTCTCGGCGTCGAACAACACCTGCACGGGGACCTCCAGGGGCGGGCCGGACCGGCCCGGCGGGCAGGCTGCGTAACCTCCCTCACGTTTTCTCGCGGACCGGGGTCATGGTCCGGGCTCCCGCATCCGTCCCCCGGGTCAGAGCCCACGACCGAGTCCCGGACCACCGGCCCGATCCCGCCCTGCAACGCCCGAGGCGCGTGGATCCCGGAGCCGGGGAGGTCCGTCGTGCGCCCGGACGCTCACATCTGCGCCCGGGGGATCCGAGAAGGCACCCAAGCGGCCGGGCCATGCTGGCGCGGCCCCCAGAACCCCGCCACCGACGTATCCGTCGAGGGGAGACCCCCGGGTCGGAGGTGGCGATCAGCCCTCGGAGGCTCCACCATGGCGCTCACCGTCAACACCAACATGACCTCCCTGTACTCCATCGGGTACCTGGAGAAGACCACCAGCGACCTTCAGAAGACCTTCAACCGGATCAGCTCCGGTCTGCGGATCAACCGGGCGGGCGACGACGCCGCCGGCCTGGCCGTGGCCGAGAACCTCGACGCCACCGAGCGCAGCCTGCGCCAGGCGAAGCGGAACACCAACGACGGCCTGTCCATCATCCAGGTCGCGGAGGGGGCCACCAACGAGGTCGCCAACATCCTGAAGCGGATGCGGGAGCTCGCGGTCCAGTCCGCCTCGGACACCCTGGCCAACGCCGAGCGCGCCTTCATCGACGACGAGTACCAGCAGCTCTCGGCCGAGGTCGACCGCATCGCCAACATCACCAACTTCAACGGCGTCCAGCTCGCCGACGGCTCGGCCAACATCGACGTGCAGGTCGGTGCCGACAACAGCGCCAACGACCTCATCACGGTCGTGGTGGGCGATCTGCGCACCGCCACGCTGAACCTGCCGGCCAACCTCCTGACCTCGGCCGACGCCCGTACCGCCCTGGACGACCTCGACGACGCCATGGGCACGGTCAACAGCTACCGCTCCAACTACGGTGCCGTCCAGAACCGTCTCGAGTCCACCCTGCGGAACCTCACCACCTACAACGAGGGCCTGCAGGCGGCCGAGAGCCGCATCCGTGACGCCGACTTCGCCTACGAGTCGGCCAACATGACCAAGTACCAGACCATGCAGCAGGCTGGCGTGGCCATCCTCGGCCAGGCCAACCAGCTCACCCAGGCCCCGCTCCGCCTCCTCGGCTGATGGTCGACCCCCCGCCGGCGCCGCCTCGGCGTCGGTGTGGGGGCGCGGGGCCGCCACCGAGCCCACCCTCCGCCCCGGCCCGGGTCCGTCCCGGGTCGGGGCTTCGTGCGTGAGGCGTCGGGAGACCGACCCGGAGGGCCCCGTGATGGTGGGCCTCGTTGGCGGAGGCCCATACGGCGGGGTACGGAGGCGCGCTCCCGTGGACGGAGAGGGGATGGGTCAGGACGCGCGCCCGAAGATGAGCAAGGAGCGGTGGGCCACGGCGGCCCTCCGGACCCTGGCCGAGGGAGGCCTGGCCAACCTGGGGATCGAGCCCCTCGCCCGGCGCCTCGGCGTGACCAAGGGCAGCTTCTACTGGCACTACGACAGCCGCGACGCCCTGCTCGAGGCGGCGCTCGCCCAGTGGGAGGCCAACAACGCCGCCGCCATGGCCGCCCACGAGGCCCGGCTGCCCGATCCCCGCGAGCGGCTGCGCGCCCTGTTCGACGCCGCCTTCGAGCCCTCGGCCCTCGGCGCGCTGCTGGTCCACCTGGCCGCGGACCGGGGCCACCCGGTCGTGGGGCCCGTCCTGGCCCGGGTGACCCGGGCGCGCCTGGACTTCCTCACCCGGATCTACGCCGAGATCGGCCTGCCGGGCCCGGCCGCCGCCCACCAGGCGCTCCTGGCCTACACGGCCTACATCGGCCTGTTCCAGCTTCGGGCCACCACGCCGGGCGCCGTCCCCGAGGATGCCGACCTCCACGCCTATGTGGGCCACATGGTGGATGCCCTGGTTCCCTAGCCAGCTGTGACGCGAACTCCCGTCGCCCGGCCGGGTCGTGCCCGGGGTGGGGGCTCCTACCGGGCGATGTCGAGGACGGCCCGGACCCCGTAGTGGTCCGAGGGCTCGATGGGCTCGTCCGCGCCCAGGTCCAGGCGGTCGGTGAACACCAGCCCGGCCTCGCGGACGCGGACGGCCCCCGCCCGGTCGCGGAGCATGAGATGGTCCAGGCGCGCCGGGAACTCGGTGCCCCCGTACTGCAGGAAGTAGAGGTGGTTGCAGTCGGTGCCGGTGACGCGGTGGGGCAGGTGGTCCTGGCAGTAGCCCTCGTCGCCGAAGGGGATGCTCGGGTCGGCGTCGACCAGGTCGGGCACGGTGCGGCCGACCTCCACATCGTCGGCCATGCCCGCCAGCATGACCAGGTCGGTCAGGTCGCCGTAGTGCTGCCACAGGCCCCACGCGAGGGCGTTCCGCCACCAGCCGTCGATGGCGCGGCCCCCGGGCAGGGTCCAGGTGTCGCGGTCGTAGTAGGGGCCCGCGTTGAGGTCGCCGCCCAGGAGGACGATGTCGGGGTCGGGGAGGGCCTCGAGGGCCAGGCCGACCTGGCGGGCCTGCAGGTCACGCACCCGGGCGAAGCGGGGGAAGCTGGTGGCGTGGACGTCCAGGACGTGGATGGTGCGGTCGGTGCTGGCGAGCTCGAAGGTGAAGGCGAGCCAGCCGCGCCGGACCCCCGGCCCGGGCCACCACTCCAGGGTGCGCTGGGCCTCGAAGCGGGTCTCGGTGGCGGTGGGGACGGTGCCCTCGGCGATCCGATCGGCCCGCACCGCCAGGAAGAGGCCGTGCTCGCCGTGGCGCTCGGGGGTGCCCGCGGTCCAGGCGAAGCCCCGGGCCTCGGCGGCGGCGCCGAAGGCCTCGGCGTCCTCCCACTCCCAGACCTCCTGGAGGAGGACGATGTCGGCACCGGTCTCGAAGACGTGGTCGAGGAGCCAGGGACGGCGCTCGGCGATGTAGGGGCTCGTCACCCGGGTGCCGGCGTAGGGCCGGTCGAGGAGCGCCACGTTGTAGGTGAGGATCTCGAGACGGACCGGGTCGTCGAGGGGGGGCAGGGCCTGGTGGGCCTGCACCGCAGCCTCGAAGCGGGGCTGGGGATCGGGCGGGGCGACCCAGCGCACCTTCCGGCCCCGCACCAGCTCGGCGACGGTCAGCCCATCCTGGGCCTCGAGGGCGGGCTCGAGCCAGGCCAGGTCCTCGCTCTCGGACACCCGGGCCTGATCGGCGGGCAGGGCGCCCAGGTCCCCGGGCCAGGACGCGCGACAGCCGCCGAGCCCCAACAGCAGGGCCACGGCGGCCAGTCGGCGGGTGCTCCGCACCGGTGCCGCTACTTGTGCCGGAAGACGATCCGGCCCTTGGACAGGTCGTAGGGCGAGACGGCCACGGTCACGCGGTCGCCCAGGACGACGCGGATGTGGAAGCGCCGCAGCTTGCCGGCGAGGTGGGCCTGCACATCGGTGCCGGCCTCGGTCTCCACGAGGAAGTTGCCCCCGGGGAAGACCTCCTTCACCACGCCCTCGATCTCGATCAGGTCATCCGATGCCAAGCGATACCTCCGGCGGCGGGCCGTATCCCCGGCCGGTCACCGGCACAAGGGCCGCGCCCGATTCGTGGCGGAACCCGGCGGGGGCCCGGTCCTCCCGGCGTCAGCGGAGGGCGCGGAACAGGCTCAGGCGCGGGCCCCCCAGGACGGCGATGGCCAGCTCGTCGGCGGTGAGGCGGGCGTAGATGGCGTCCGCGTCCAGGTCGTCGGCCAGGGCCACCGCCTCGATGGGGCCCGGCAGCGGGCCCACCGCCGCCCACAGGGTCCCCGCCTCGTCGAGCCAGGACACCAGCACCTCGCCGGTCTCGTCCACGGCCACGTCGAACCGGTCGGTGGCGGCACCGTCGCCGAGGATGGCGCCCTCGCCGCCGCGGTCGAAGACCAGGATCTCTCCCTCGTCGAAGAGGGCCAGGGCGGCGCCCACCGGGCCGCTGTCGGTGCGCACCTCGGTCAGGTCGGCCCGCTCGGCGAGGGTGAGGCGGTCGCCGAAGCCGGTGTCGGGATCCAGCACCCACCGCTCGAGGGGGAGGGCCTCGCCGATGAGGAGCACCTGGGGGTCGCCGGGGCCCCCCAGCAGGGCGCAGGTGTGGGCCGGCCGCTCCAGGGTCCAGCCATCCACGGCGCCGTCGGGATGCCGACGGATCACCTCGACGGTGGCGCCGTCGCAGGTCACCACCCACAGCCCGTCCGGATCGGCGGCCGCATCCAGGGGGCCCTCGGTGAGCAGCTCGGTGGTCCAGGCGGCCCGGGCTGTCGGCGGGTCCGGGCGGTAGGCCGACAGGGTCCCGTCGGCGTGGACCAGGTCCAGGGCCCCGGCCTCGTCGAGGATCCGGATGGCGGCCAGATCCTCCGGCGCCTCGCCGTAGTCGGTGCGGGTCTTGACCTCGACCCCGCCCCCGAAGGTGGGGGCCAGGGTGAGCTCCCACCCCAGGAGGCGCCCGGTGGAGGTCTGGACCGGACCGCCGAGCTGGCGGAGGTCCCGCGACCAGCTCCCGTCCAGGAAGACGGTGCGGGCGGGGGCATCGAGCTGATCGCGGTGGGCATCCAGGGAGCCGTCGCAGTCCTGGTCGAGGTCATCGCCGAAGACCTCGGCGGCGCCGGGCCGGATGGTGGGATCCAGGTCGTCGCAGTCGGGGCCCCCGCAGTCGGGCCCGGGCACGCCGTCCCGATCCACGTCGCAGGCCGGGTCCCGCTCGAGCGGCTCCCGGTGGGGCTCGGGCAGCACCAGGCAGCCGGCGAGGAGGGTCGGGAGGAGCAAGGCGAGGCGGGGCATGAGGGCCTCCAGGGAACAGAGACGCGGCGTGGGGGTTGGACATTCGACCCGGGTGCGGTTGGCGAAACGGGTCGACGGGGTCGAGGGGGGCGTGGCACCCTGGCGCGGTGCGACGCGCTGGACTGGTGCTGGTGATGGCGGGGGCGTGCGGCCCCTCCCTCCCCGACGATGGGGGTGAGCCGCCCGATCGGGTCTCGGAGACGGGAGGCGACACCGACTCGGACACCGGGGAGGCGCCGTTCCGGGACACCCGGGCGGCGTGGGAGGGTGCCCCGGGGCCGGAGGCGCTGGGCTGGCCCGCCGATGCGGTGGTGCTCCCCGATGTGTGGGTGTGGGACGAGGACGGCGCCCGTCGGGCCACCCTGGTGCTGTCGGGCGACCGCATCCACGCGGTCCTGCCGGCACGGGTCCGGGCGCCGCGGGGGGTCCGGACGCTGCCGGTCCAGGGCCGGTGGGTGGTGCCGGGCCTCATCGATCCGCACGTCCACCTCTTCCTCGCCGGGACCACCGACGAGGTGGGCAGCTTCCTGGCCGACCACCTGCGGGCCTGGCTCCGGCACGGCGTCACCACCGTGGTCGATGCGGGGGCCCCCGCGACGGCCCACGGCCTCTCCGCCCTGGCGCGGCAGGGGGACTGGCGGGGCCCGGACGTGCGCGTCTATTCCCCCATGATCACCGTCCCCGGAGGGCATCCCTGCGAGCGCCTCCACGAGCCGTCCCGGTGCGCCCTGGTGGAGCGGCCCGGAGATGGTGCGGCGCACGCCACCCGCTTCCTGGACCGGGGCTTCGACGGGGTGAAAGCGGTGCTCACCGACGCCGCCCACTCGCCCTGGCCCACCGACCGGCTCCCCGTCGCGGAGCTGCGCCAGGTGGTCGCCACCGCCGGGCCCGACCGGGTCTACGTCCACACCGACACCGAGCGGGATGCGCTGGACGCCCTCGACGCCGGGGCCCGGCATCTGGCCCACCCGGTCTTCGGCGGCCCCCTCTCGGAGGCCGGGGCGGCGCGGATCCGCGCCGAGGCCGTCGCCGTCCACTCCACCCTCTCGGCCTTCCGGGCGACGGTGGAGGTGGTGGAGGGGACCGCCGGGCTGGCGGCCCTGGAGGGGCGGGTACCGGACCCGGTGCTGGCGAGCTGGCGCCGGGTGGCCGACGATCCCGAGGGCCGCCTGCTGCCGGGCTTCGTCGACGCCTCTCGCGGCTGGAGCCGGCACGCCGCCGCCAGCGTCCGGGCGCTGGGCCCCGAGGTGGTCATCCCGGGCTCGGACGCCGGCTACTTCTTCGTCCCACACGGGGTGGGACTCCACGACGAGCTGGACGCCCTGGTCGGCCTCGGGTGGCGCCCCGAGGAGGCCCTGACAGGCGCCACCGCCGGGGCCGCGGCGGCGCTCGGCCTCGCGGATCGGGGCCGGATCCGGGCGGGGCTCCGGGCCGATCTGGTGGTCGTGGACGGGGATCCGCGCCAGGACCTGGACCGGCTCCGGGACCCGGCCTGGGTGGTGGCAGCGGGGCGGCCGCTGGATCGGACGGCCCTCGCCGACCCCGGGCGTCGGCTGGTCCCGCGGGCGACCGTGCCCCTCGGGGGCTTCTGCGTCGACGATGGGCACTGCGCCGAGGGGCGGTGCGACGGCCGCACCCACACCTGCCAGCCGGCCTGCCCCGAGCCCGGGGCGCTCGATGATGGATGCGGCCCCGACGCCACCTGTGGGCGCTCGGCCGACGGGGCGGGGGCCTGCCACGCGGTGCGGACCTGCGACCTCCTGGACCCGGCGGGTAGCTGCGGGCCCGACGTCTACGGCGAGAACTGCATCCCCCTGGATGGGGACACCACCGCCTGCGTGCCCTCGGGCCCGGCGGGGCTCTGGGAGGCCTGCGGCTTCACCGACGCCCGCGTCGAGGGCTGCCGCCAGGGGCTGGTCTGCACCTGGCATCCCCCGGACCCGGCCCTGGGGTGGACCGGCTTTGCGGCCTGCCGCACCCCGTGTGAGGCCGGCACCTGCGGGGCGGACGGCGCCTGCTTCGACGTGCCCCTCTCCGGGGAGCGCTGGTACGGGGTCTGCTGGCCCTGAGCGCCGTCACCCCGGGGCCCGGACCGGCTCCCCGAGGGAGACCCTCAGTCCGTCCGATTCCGTCGGCGCCCGCCCCGTCCCCGCTTCTTGCGGCGGGCAGCGCGCTTGCCCCCGGTGACCTCGTGCTGGCCGGCCACGTCCTCGCCCTTGGACTCGGGGTAGGCCTGGTGGACCTCGCGGCGGAAGTCCTCGAAGGTGCCGTCGATGATGGACTGACGCATCCGGGCCATGAAGGCGGCGAACCAATGCAGGTTGTGGATCGTGGCCAGGGTGGTGCCCAGGATCTCGCCCACCCGGAAGAGATGGTGGACATAGGCCCGGGTGAAGTTCCGACACGTGTAGCATTCACACGAGGTGTCGATGGGGTACATGTCGGTCCGGTACCGCTTGTCCGTGACCCGGAGTCGCCCCACCGTGGTGTAGAGGAGCCCGGAGCGGGCGTGACGGGTCTGGATGACGCAGTCGAACATGTCCACGCCGCGGGCCACGCCCTCGACCAGGTCCTGGGGACGGCCCACGCCCATCAGGTAGCGGGGGCTGTCCTCGGCCATGTGGGGGGTGGTCATGTCGAGCACCTCCTTCATGACGTCGGGGCCCTCGCCGACGGAGAGGCCGCCGATGGCGTAGCCGTCGAAGCCGATCTCGCGGACCGCGTAGGCCGACTCCCGCCGGAGGTCGTCCCAGAAGCCGCCCTGCACGATGCCGAACAGGGACTGGTCGGGCCGGGTGTGGTGGTCACGGCACCGGGCCTCCCAGCGGTGGGTCCGGGCCAGGCTCTCGACGGCGTAGGCCTTGGCCACGCCGAACGGCAGGCACTCGTCGAAGCACATGGCGATGTCGGCGCCGAGCTTCATCTGGAGGTCCATGCTGATCTCGGGCGTCAGCACCGTCTTCCGGCCGTCGACCTCGTAGCGGAAGGTGACGCCGTCCTCGGTGACGTCGGGCTCGAGGCTGTAGACCTGGAAGCCGCCCGAGTCGGTGAGGATGGGGAGATCCACCTTCATGAAGTCGTGGAGGCCGCCGTGCTTGGCGACCAGATCGGCCCCGGGTCGCTGGGAGAGGTGGTAGGTGTTGGCCAGGATGATCTGGCTGCCCGTGTCGGGGACCATGTGGGGCGGCAGGGCGCGGATGGCCCCCTGGGTGCCCACGGGCATGTACACGGGCGTCTTCACGGTGCCCCGGGCCAGCGTGAGGGTGCCGGCCCGGGCCTGATCGTGGGTGGCCTCGATGGAGAAGGCGATGGGGCGCATGGCCCGCCTCTACCCGACGGCGGCCCGGGTCGCCTCCCGCCTCCCGCGTGGCGACGGGCCTCAGAACTCGGCGTCGGGGTCGACCGGCTTGCGGATGTCCACGTAGACGTTGCTGAATCGATGGACGTAGTACCGGCCGTCCTGCTTGTGGGGCTCGAGGGTCACCCCCCGGGGGCTGTCGGCCCCGCTGCTCACCAGGTTCACGCGGACCACGCCGTCGCCCTCCTGCCGGGTGCCGGCCACGTTCAACGCGGCGCCGTCCTCGGCCCGGTAGCCGTTCTCCGGGGTCGCCCCCGTGAAGTAGCTGCGGAAGATGTGGGGGTGGCTCCGGAGCCGCTCCCGGAAGGTCCGTGCGGAGGGTCGGGTGGTCCAGTCCGGCCCCGTACGGAACTCCACCGTCAGCCGTCCCAGGGCCTCCTCCCCGGCGGCCCGGGTGGCGGCGTCGTCCTGACCGGCGGCGATGGCGGCGCGCAGCCACACCGCCAGGGCGCCCTCCGGCGTCCCCCCCTGCTCCCGGTGCTGGGCGACGAAGGGGTTGTCGGCCGAGCCGCCGCCTCCGCCCGGCGTGGCTCCGGTGGCCGCCCCCCCGCTGCAGGCCAGCCCGACCGTGACCGCCGCGACCATCACCGTCCGTCCGACGCCCTGATTCCACGCGCGCATCCGCACCTCCGGGCGCCACCGTAGCGCCCGCGGAGCCCCGATGGACCCCCGCGACGGTGGAGCCCACCACCGGCGGGCCCACCGCCCCTTGCCCCAGCCGTCGCCCGGTCCCACCGAGGCGCGTGTGGAGGTCCCATGCCCGCCGTCCTCGACCAGCCCGCCCCGCCCCTCGCCCTGCCGGACGCCACCGGCAAGCCCGTCGATCTGGCCGACCACCGGGGTGAGCACGTGGTGGTCCTGTTCTTCTACCCCAAGTCCTTCACCCCGGGCTGCACCGCCGAGTCGTGCGCCTTTCGGGACGCCTACGAGGCCTTCACCGACGCGGGCGCGGTGGTGGTGGGCGTCTCGTCCGACGATGCCGCCACCCAGGCCCGGTTCGCCGAGCAGCACCGGCTTCCCTTCACCCTCCTGGCCGATGTGGGCGGTCGGGCCCGCGCGGCCTGGGGGGTGCCCCGCACGCTCGGTCTCCTGCCGGGTCGGGTCACCTACGTCATCGACCGGGACGGCATCGTCCGGCACGTCTTCAGCAGCCAGCTCCAGGCCACCCGCCACGTGCGCGAGGCCCTCGACGTGGTGGCGCGTCTCGTGGACCCGGATGGCGATGGGGCCTGAGGGGCTCAGCCGAAGGCCCGGAAGAGCAGCCAGACCACGAGGGCGCCCACCACGAGGGCGACGAAGACCTCCACCCGTAGGAAGCCCGCGAGCAGGCCCGCCTCGAGGCTGATGGCGTCCACCTGGCTCGCCGCCCGTCGCCGCTCCTCCTCGGCCCGGCGGGCGCGCTGATCGGCGCTGCGGGCGCGCTCGTCCGCCTCCCGGGCCCGCTTCTCGGCGGCGCGGACCCGGGCCTCCAGCTCGGCCAGGGCGCTGCGGGTGTCGGCCTTGCGCAGGGCCTCGCGCAGGCGCTCCTCGTGGACGTTGTAGATGGCCGTGTCCCCGTCCTCGTCGTGGAGGGCCGGGGTCACCTCCGGGTCGGTGAGGGCGTAGTCCACCGGCAGCAGGGCGACCCCGGTGGGGTCGGTCTCCTCGGACAGGAGGAAGGCGCCGACCTCGCCCCCGAGCAGGGTGGGCAGGGAGTCGGGAGGCTCCTCGAGCAGGAGGGCCCGCAGGCCGCGCGAGGGCTCGCCGTCGACGGCCCGGAAGCGGTCGGGGGGGGCGGGGTGCCGGGCCGGCGCGGCCAGGGTGGTCCACAGGGTCAGGGCCAGGGGCGAGGAGGCGCCGGTCCCCGCGTCGGTCGCCTCGCCGGTGCCTGGCTCGTCGGTGTGACCATGGTGGGTGGTGAGGGCCCACCGGTCGAGCAGGCCGCGCCCCTCCACGTCCGGGCCGATGTCGGGGACCACCTCGTCGAGGGAATCGGGGCTGGGTCCGACCTGCAGGTGGACCTGGTCGAGGACCGCCAGCCGGGCGGGGAGGGCGGCCTCCACCACCGCGCCGAGCCCGTCCACCACCTCGGGGGCGATGGTGCCGTCCAGGCGGGCCTGGGCGCCCCCCAGGCGGGCGGCCAGGGCCGAGAGGGCATCCCGGTCGAGCGCACCCTCTCCGCCGCGCCGTCCTCGACCCACCAGGACCACCGAGCCGTCCGCCCCAAGCCAGATCCGCGAGGGGCGGACCATCCCGTGGACCTGGCCGTGATCGTGCAGCACGGCCAGGCCGGCCGCCGCGGCGGCCAGCACCGGGGGCAGCAGCGGGGCCGGAAGGTCCACCTCGTCCAGGGGCAGGCCTGGGGGGACCTGCTCGGCGTAGACCCGGTGGCCGTCCACATCGCCCTGGAGCACCACCCCGGCGATCCAGGGGCTCTCGGGCACCACGGCGGGGGGCAGGCCATCCCACAGCAGCACCCGGGCCTCCGGATCCAGGGCCGGGGCCGCCCGCCGGAGCACGCCGAAGTCGTCGCTGGGCGCGCTGTGGTGGAGGTGGAGGGTCACGACGTTCACGCGGCGATGCTACCCGCCGGGGTCTCCTCCTGGCGCCCCGGCCCGCCTCTCCCCGTCCCCACCCGGCGGTCGCCGTGGTATCGAGGGCGGCGCGCAGGGAGACCCGTGGCGATCGGCGGCTGGATCGTGCTGGTGGTGCTCCTGGGGATGACCTGGGTCATCGCCCGGGACCGCATCGGTCCGGACCTCACCCTGCTCGGCGCCCTGGCCGTGCTGCTGGCCACCGGCGTCATCGACGTGCAGACCGCTGCCTCGGGCTTCGCGAGCCCGGCGCTCCTCACCATCGGGGCCCTCTTCGTGGTGGCGGCGGCGGTGCGCGAGACCGGCGCCCTCCACGCCATCACCCGGCTCGTCTTCGGCCAGACCCGCTCGGCGCGGCGGGGGCTGCTGCGGCTGGTCCTGCCCACCGCCGTGCTCTCGGCCTTCGTCAACAACACCCCCGTGGTGGCGATGCTCATCCCGGCGGTGCGGGCGTTCGCCACGCGGATCGGCGAGAGCCCCAGTCGCTTCCTCATGCCCCTCGGCTTCGCCGCCATGCTGGGCGGGACCTGCACCCTGATCGGGACCAGCGCGAATCTCGTGGTCTCGTCCCAGCTCGCCACCGCCGCGCAGCCTCCCCTGGGCATGCTCGAGCTCGCCTGGGTCGGGCTGCCCACGGTGGTGGTGGGCGTCGTCTACCTGGCCACCGTGGGCCACTGGCTGCTCGGACAGCGTCGGGCCCCGGCCGAGCAGCTCTCCGCCGAGGAGGCACGGGAGTACCTGGTCGAGATGCGGGTGGCCCACGACAGCCCCCTGGTGGGCCGCAGCGTGGAGGACGCCGGACTTCGGCACCTGCCGGGCCTCTTCCTGGCCGAGCTGCGCCACCTGGACGGCACGGTCGACCGGCCCGTCGCCCCCGAGGATCGGTTGCAGGCCGGCGATCTGCTCGTGCTCTCGGGCGACGCCAGCACGGTGGCGGACCTCCGTGGCCTGCCCGGGCTCATCCCGGTGGAGGACCTGGAGGTGGGGGATCTGGAGACCCACCTGTTCGAGGTGGTGATCAGCCACCGCTCGACCCTGGTGGGGCGGACGGTGCGGGACACGGAGTTCCGGCGCCGGTACGACGCGGCCATCCTGGCCGTGCATCGGGCCGGCGAGCGGATCCGCCAGCGGATCGGCGACATCGCCCTGCGGCCAGGGGACACGCTCATGCTCTCGGCCTCCCCGGGGTTCCACGAGGCCTGGCGGGACTCGGCCGACTTCTACCTGGTGAGCGCCATCGACGAGCAGGCCCCGCCCCGGTACCGCAACGCCCCGCTGGCGCTGGTGGTGCTGCTGCTGCTGGTGCTGGTGCCGGTCGGCTCCACCCTCGCCCACCGGGCCGCCCCCGCCATCCCCGAGGTGCCCATCGCCCCGGTGGCCCTGCTGGCGGTGGTCGTGCTGCTCGCCACCCGGACCCTCACGGGCCGGCAGGTCCGCCAGGCGGTGGACTGGCCGGTGCTGCTGGTCATCGGCAGCGCCCTGGGCCTGGCCCGCGCGCTCGAGGTCTCGGGGGCGGCCGAGGCGCTGGGCGGCGGGCTGCTGCAGGTGGTGGGCTGGCTGCCGCCGGTGGGCCTGCTGGCCCTCGTCTACGTGTGCGCGGCCCTGTCGGCCATGCTCCTCACCAATGCGGCCGCCGCGGCCATCGTCTTCCCCATCGCCCTGTCGGTGGCCCAGGCCGCCGCTCTGGACCCGCGCCCCTTCGCCGTGGTGGTGGCCCTGGCGGCCAGCGCCGGCTTCGCCAGCCCGGTGGGCTCCAACGCCACCCTGCTCACCTACGGCCCCGGTGGCTACCGCTACCTGGACTACACCCGGGTCGGCCTGCCCCTGAACCTGCTTTGCCTCATCGTGGCCCTGATCCTGGTGCCGTGGGTGTGGCCGCTGCGGTGAAGGGGGCCCCGAGGAGTCGTCCATCGGTCCGGGTCAGGGTCTCATCGGGCGTCGGCCTCCCCGATCGTTCGGAGGTGCGCTCGAGCGGCACGATCCCACACGGGATCGTCGAGGCTCGGCACGAGGTCGCGGGGTGGAAGTGGTTCATCAGGGTGTTTGGCACTGAAGGGACTGAACCAGGGTTTCAGCCAGGCCCCGGCGCGTGCCATCACCGGAACCAGCGGTCCTCGGAAACGTTGGGCCACCACGGGGTGGTCCTCCCCCCCGCCCCAGCACCAGATCTCCCACACGTCGTCGTCCTCGCCTCCTGGCGCCAACAGGCGGCGGGGGAGCCGGAGGCCGTGAAACAAGTAGGGGCGTATGGGCCGCATGAAGGAACCTTTGGTCCAGCTCAAGTCCGCCGGCACGATATCGGGTTCGTAAGAGCCCTCTCGAGCGACGCGGGCTCTTGGAGGTCCTCCCTGGCGCCCGGTATCGCTGGACTCGAGCAGGTCGGCTCGAGGGACCTCGGTCCGGTCGGCATGAAACTTGGCGGACCGCCACCATTGGTCGGGGGCAGGGCTCCACGCGGGGCGTTCGTGCGGTGCCAGGGGGCGTGCGGGGCCAGGAACGCCGTCGTAACCCAGCTCCTCCCACTGGCGGCGGGCGATGGCTTCTGGGGTCTTCGTGACCAACACCATCGTGCCGGCGGGAGAATAGATCCACAGCGCCCTCGGAGTCGTGCCGACCATTCCGCCCCAAAGCCAGTAGCCGATTTCCTGGAAGGGAAGGGGGGGCCCGAAAGTGGGTATTTCTCGCATGACCACCGGCACGGTGACGGCAGCAATGTAGTCGAGGGTCTGCCCACTCGTGGTGGATTCCAACCGGTAATAGCTGACTGCCGCAGGTCGCAGGGACGGGTCGGCGTCGATGGGTGGTCGCCCCTTCTTCGCCCTTCCGCGTTCCGGCTCGTAGGGACCTGTGATCCATCCAGGAAGTTGTTGCAGTAGTTCAGCATGTGGGTGCGATCTCCGCCGGCGTTATTGCAGTTGCGCTTGTCAGGTTGGGGAAAGCGGTCGCAGAACGGGTTCCAAGGGGACAAGTTGTGGTGATCCGAATTGTACGCCGCATCCACGCATGACTTGCAGAGCCGCGGAGCTGGCGACTGATGCGTGCACAGAAGCTTGTCATTGCGGCGACCGGTCCCCGCGAAGCCGATGGCCGCATCCGGGTCTTCCAGAAGGGGCCCCAAGATGCCATCGACGTCGACGGAGTTCAACCAGTCCGTGACCTCGTCTACGACGGTACAGACTGCGTCCGTCGGTCGCGATGACGGGCTCGGTGAGCGGGACGGTGCGCGCGGTGGTGTCGACGGACCGGTCCCTCACCCCTCGGGCACCACGCGCACGATCTCCCCGTCGTCCTTGCCCACGAGCACGGCTCCGTCGTCGGCGATGGCCACGCTCCGGACCCGGGTGCCCATGGGCAGCCACTCCTCGGTGTGGACGCGGCCGTCGCGCAGGCTCAGGCGCACCAGGGCCTGGGACTGCAGCCCGCCGATGAGCAGATCGCCGCGCCACTCCGGGAAGAGATCGCCGTCGTAGGTGGCCATGCCGGAGGGGGCGATGACCGGATCCCAGTAGTAGACCGGCTGGGCCAGGCCCTCCCGCGCGGTGATTCCCTCGCCCACCAGGCCGCCCCCGTAGTCCTCGCCGTAGGTGATGATGGGCCAGCCGTGGTTCACGCCCGCCTCGGGGCGGTTGAGCTCGTCGCCGCCCTGGGGGCCGTGCTCCACCGTCCAGAGGGCGCCGTCGGGGCCCAGGGTGGCCGACTGGATGTTGCGGTGGCCCCAGGACCAGACCTCCGGCGCGCCCTCGCCGCCGTCGGCGAAGGGGTTGTCGTCGGGGATGGTGCCGTCCGGCTCGAGGCGGATCACCGCGCCGATGGCGTTGGTGGGGTCCTGCGCGGCGTCGAAGGCGCTGCCCCGGTCGCCGAAGGTGACGAAGAGGGAACCGTCGGTGTCGAAGACCAGCCTGGAGCCGTAGTGGCGATCCGTGTCCCAGGCGGGCTGCTGCCGGTAGATGACCGAGAGGTCCTCGAGCCGGGTCCGGTCGGCCGACAGGGTGGCCCGGGCCACCGCCGCAGCCCGCAGCCCTTGCCCGCGGTCCTCCGAGAAGGTGAGGAAGACGCTCCGGTTCGTGGCGAAGTCTGGGCTGATGGCCACGTCGAGCAGCCCCCCCTGCCCCCGGGCCCGCACGTCGGGTACCCCGGCGAGGGGCGAGTGGACGGTCCCGTCGGCCTCCACCACCCGCAGGCGGCCGGCCCGCTCGGTGATGAGCAGCCGTCCTTCGGGGAGGGGCGCGATCCCCCACGGGATCTGCAGCCCGCTCGCGACGACCTCGGTGCGGAAGGCGGTGGGGGTCGCGGGCTGGGGGGCGCGGGTCTGCTCGGGGAAGGCCGGCGTTTGACCCTCGGCGTTGGGGGGCTCGCCCTCCTGCACATTGGGGCGGAGAGCCGCGCCCCCGGTGTCATCCGTGTCATCCGTGTCATCCGTGTCGGCCGTGCCATCCGTGTCGGTGTCGTCGACGTCGGTCTCGCCGGCCGTGTCCTCGGGCGTGGACGTCCCGCCATCGCAGCCGAGGGCGGCGGCGAGCACGAGCAGGGGAGCGATGCGGGGGAGCGTCATGGAGCCTCCAGGCACCCACTCGCCGTAACGGACGGGGTGCCTTCGGGAGGATCGCCCATCAGCCGCCGGGACGCGCGTAGAGCACCATGAAGGCGAAGTGGCAGGCCGCCCCCGCGATGACGAAGAGGTGCCAGATCTCGTGGAAGCCGAAGCGGCCGGGCCACGGGTTGGGTCGCTCGGCGGTGAAGATGGTGCTCCCTGCGCTGTAGAAGGCACCCCCCACCGCGATGAGCCCCACGCCGAGCAGGTCGGTGGCCTGCCAGACCTCCCAGGCCAGCACCACGCCCAGGGCGCCGAGGCCGCCGTAGAGCGTGCTCGTCACCCACTTGGGCAGGTCGGGCCTGGACGCCCGCAGGATCAGCCCGACCAGGCCGACGCCCCAGGCGACCCCGAAGACCACCCAGGCGAGCGGCGTGCCCAGCAGGGCGATGCAGATGGGGGTCATGGTGCCGGCGATGAGCAGGAAGATCCCCAGGTAGTCCAGGGTCCGCAGCAGCCGCTCCACCTCGGGCGTGGCGTCGATGCCGTGATGCAGCGTGCTCGCCAGGAAGAGGCCCACCAGGCTCGCCCCGTACACCGCATGCCCGACGATGAACCACGGCGCGCCGGCCAGCGAGGCATCCACCACGAGCCAGGCCGCCCCCACCAGCGCGAACAGGGTCGCCACCAGGTGGCTGGCCGTGTTGAAGCGCTCGTCGGTGACGTGGACGCTGTGGTCCTTCGAGAGCTCTCGGGGCATGGGCCGGGGGCTAACCCGCGCCGGCCCCGGCGCGGATCACGGGACCGGGGCGACCTGGGGGCCGCCGCCGGCGGTGAAGTCCTCACCACTGCTCGGGTCAGCGCCGATGGCGTGCGCGGGCCTCGTGGGGCCGCCTTCGAGCCAGTCCAGCCAGGCCACGTCCTCCTTCTGGAACGCCTCGCCGTAGTCCGCGAACGTGCCGTTCGTGACGGTGGCGTCGAGGGCCGAGAAGTCGCCGTCGAAGAAGCCCCGGGCCACCTCCTCGGGCGACGCCCCCAGGGAATCCGTGAGGACGAAGTGGGGCCATGTGTAGGCGACCGCGTAGTCGAGGTCCAGGTCGGTCACCGCAGCCTCGGCCAGTACGTCCGAGGCGCCTTCCTCGAGCTCGTGGCCCGCCGCAGACTGGAAGTCGGAGTGCACCTTGAGGTGCATCACCTCGTGGACGATGGTGCCGATATCGGCCTCGTCCAGGTTGATCCAGGCCTCCCCGGTGTCGCGGTCGGCGAAGCCTCCCAGCTTCCCGCCGAGCTCGGTCGCCACGTACGGGTCCCAGGCGTACTGCCCACCCCCGTAGATGGCGTCGTAGGAGTGCTTGAAGGTGGGCATGGACTCGTAGTGGAGTGTCAGCCCGGCGAAGTCCGTGCCGAAGCGCAGGTCCAGCGCGCACTCGGCCATCGCCTCGACCGCCGGGAGAGCGAAGGAAGGGAAGGCGTCCAGGTCGCCGTAGTTGCCCTCCGGGCGATCACCGGCCGCCGCCCGGAGGTGGGGGGTGTGCTCGCCGTGGTCGTGCTCGTGGCGCGGCAGCGACTCGGCCGCAGCGGCGTTGCCGTGCCCGCCGCCATGGTCGTGGGCATGCCCCGGGTCGCATGCCCGCGGACCGGGGCGCTCGGTCTCTTGGGCCTTCTTGTGGTCGAAGCCAGGCACGAGAACCTCCTGCAGGAGCGGCGTAGGGAGTGACGCTTGTCCCCGCCACTCGGGCCCCTCTTTCCTCAGGGACCCTCAGGCCCCGGCGCGGCGGTCCGCCGCCGTCGTCCGCCCGGACCGCACGGTGGCGGGGCCGCCCAACGATCCGCCCGTGGTGGCCCTGAGGGACGGGCGCTTGCCGCGCCCCCCGGTGGGTTCCATACTCTGCCCAGGACCCGACCGGGCGGAACTGCGACATTGTTGCCGCGCCCCCCGGCCCCGACACATGCCGAGGAATTCATGGCCTCCTACGAGAAGTTCACGACGAAGAGCCGGGAGATCCTGGCCGAGGCGCAGCGCCTCGCCGGACGCCTGGGCAACCCGGAGATCCGCTGTGGCCACCTGCTGCTGGCCATGCTCGACCAGGACGGCGGCGTGGCCCCGCGCCTCATCGAGCAGGCCGGCGGCCGCCCCGACCCGGTGATGGAGGCCGCGGCCACCCTGGTCGACGGCTACTCCAAGGTCCACGGTGGCAGCAAGGCCGGGCTCTCCCGCGAGGTCCAGGGCGCCCTCGATGCCGGCGAGCGCGAGGCCAAGCGGGTGGGCGACACCCACGTGGCCACCGAGATGCTGCTGTACGGCGTCGTGGCCGGCAGCTCCAAGACCGCCCAGATGCTGCGCGACCACGGCGTCACCCCCGACTCCCTGCGCGCCGCCATCGAGACCGTCCGGGGCGGGCGCAAGGTCAGCGGCGAGGAGGCCGAGGCCAGCTACGAATCCCTCGACAAGTACACCGTCGACATGACGGCCCAGGCCGCCGACGGCAAGCTCGACCCGGTCATCGGCCGCGACGAGGAGATCCGCCGCGCCCTGCAGGTCCTCTCCCGGCGCACCAAGAACAACCCGGTGCTCATCGGGGAGCCCGGCGTCGGCAAGACCGCCATCGTCGAGGGCATCGCCCAGCGCATCGCCACCGACGACGTGCCCGAATCGCTCAAGGGCAAGAAGGTCCTCTCCCTCGACCTGCCGGCCCTGCTGGCGGGCGCCAAGTACCGTGGCGAGTTCGAGGAGCGGCTGAAGGCCGTGCTCACCGAGGTCGAGAACAGCGATGGCCAGGTCATCATGTTCATCGACGAGCTGCACACCCTGGTGGGGGCCGGCCAGACCTCGGGCTCCATGGATGCGGGCAACATGCTCAAGCCCGCCCTGGCCCGGGGCCTGCTGCGGTGCATCGGTGCCACCACCCTGGACGAGTACCGCAAGCACCTCGAGAAGGACAAGGCCCTGGAGCGGCGCTTCCAGCCCGTCCTGGTCGAGGAGCCCACCGTCGAGGGCACCATCGCCATCCTCCGCGGCATCAAGGAGAAGTACGAGACCCACCACGAGATCAAGATCAACGACGAGGCGGTCATCGCCGCGGCGGTCCTCTCGGATCGGTACATCTCGGACCGCTCCCTGCCCGACAAGGCCATCGACCTGATGGACGAGGCCGCGAGCCGCATCAAGATGGAGATCGAGTCCAAGCCCGCCGACATCGACCGCCTCGAGCGGCGGATCGCGGGTCTGCAGGTGGAGCTCCACTCGGTCGGCAAGGCCACGGACAAGGCGAGCCGGGACGCCGTCGACAGCATCCAGGAGCAGATCGCCGAGCTCCAGGAGCAGCTCACCGAGGTGAGCGCCAAGTGGCGGGCCGAGCGCGATGCCATCGAGGAGATCGCCGACATCAAGGCCCGGCTGGACGAGCTGGCCTTCGAAGGCGAGAAGGCGCAGCGGACCGGCGACTACGAGACCGCCAGCCGGATCATCTACGGCGAGATGCCCCAGCTCCGCGAGGAGCTGCAGGCCGCCAACGCCCGCCTCGAGGACCTGCAGAAGGACGGGGCCATCCTGTCCGAGGAGGTCGGCGAGGAGGACATCGCCAAGGTGGTGGCCCGGTGGACCGGCATCCCGGTGAGCAAGCTCCGCGAGAGCGAGCAGCAGAAGCTCATGCAGATGGAGGACAACCTGCACCGCCGGGTGGTGGGGCAGCACGACGCCGTGGTGGCGGTCTGCGACGCGGTGCGCCGCTCCCGGGCCGGCCTCCAGGACCCCAACCGGCCCATCGGCAGCTTCATGTTCCTCGGGCCCACCGGTGTGGGCAAGACCGAGCTCGCCAAGGCGCTGGCCGAGTTCCTCTTCGACGACGAGAACGCCATGGTCCGCATCGACATGTCCGAGTACATGGAGAAGCACTCGGTGGCCCGCCTCATCGGGGCGCCCCCCGGCTATGTCGGGTACGACGAGGGCGGCCAGCTCACCGAGGCGGTGCGGCGCCGCCCCTACACGGTCGTCCTCCTGGACGAGGTCGAGAAGGCGCACCCCGATGTCTTCAACATCCTCCTGCAGCTCCTCGACGACGGCCGGCTCACCGACAGCAAGGGCCGCATCGTCGACTTCAAGAACGTGGTCGTCATCATGACCAGCAACGTCGGCAGCTCCAAGATCATGGATGCCGCCAATGCCTTCCACACCGAGGCCGCCAAGCTGCGGGATGACCTGGGCGAGGGCGACGAGCTCGAGCGGGCCCTGGATGCCGGGAAGGTGGCCTACCGGAGCAAGGTACAGAACGCGGTCGACGCGGAGCTCGCCCAGAAGTTCCGGCCCGAGTTCATCAACCGGATCGACGACAAGATCGTCTTCGACCCGCTCACGCGCGAGGACATGGACGCCATCCTCGAGATCCAGCTCGCCCGGCTGCAGCGGCTGCTCTCCCAGCGCGAGCTCGGCCTGGAGGTCACCGAGGCCGCCAAGACGGCCGTGGCCGAGGCGGGCTACGACCCGGCCTTCGGGGCCCGCCCGCTGAAGCGCGCCATCACCCAGTACCTGATGAACCCCATGTCCAAGGCCATCGTGTCCGGGGGCTACGGCGCCAGCGACACCGTCAAGGTCGACGTGGAGGGCGACAGCCTGACCTTCACCCGGGTGCCGGGCCCCGAGTCCGAGGACGCCGGCGCCTCGGCCCCGGCCGGCCAGCTCACGGGCTGACGTCCCGCGCGAGGTCGGGCTCGTCTCTCGGCGGCCACCCCCCGACGAGCACGAGCAGGGCGATGGCCACGGCGGGCAGGATCCAGCCCGCCACCCCGAGCGGCGCGTCCCACACCGGGTCGAAGGGGGTGTCGGCGTGGAGCAGCAGGACGGGGAGAGCCGCCCCGGCGTTCAGGGTGCCGTGCATCAGCGCCGCCGGCCACACCGAGCCCGTGTAGAGCCGGGTCCAGCCGTGCAGCACGCCCCAGAGGATGCAGAAGGGCAGGAAGAGGAGCACCCCCGTGACCGGGGCCTCCGGGTAGTTGTGGCCGAGCAGGATGAGGGGCGCATGCCAGATCCCCCACAGCAGGCCCACCAGGACCACCGCCGGCCAGGCCCCCAGGGGCCGCAGCTTGGGGAGCAGCCAGCCCCGCCAGCCCCACTCCTCGCCGAACGCCCCCAGCACCACGTTGAGGACGCCCCCGATCACGATGTTGACGGGCTGGAGGGCCAGCACCGCGTGCAGGGGGAGGGGCACGGCCTCCTCGATGGGCAGGTCCCCGAGGGCCTGCTGGAGGATCTGCCGAAAGCCCGACAGGCCCATCAGGTCGAGGCGCGTCAGGCCGAGGGCGGCGGTGAGGAAGGGGGAGGCGGCCAGCAGCAGCAGGGGCACCAGCGAGGCCAGGGCCAGGCCCACGAGCAGGCGCTTCACCCGGCCCCGGGGGGGGACCAGCCCGGTCCGGGCCGCGACCCGGCCGCGATCCACGGTGAGGACCAGGATCAGCGTCACGAGGGCGGGGACCCACATGGCCCCCACGGCCAGGGCGATCCCAGGGACCCCCTCGAAAGGCAGCCAGCCCAGGTGGAAGGGGAGCGCGCCCAGCCAGGGGAGGGCCAGCACCAGCGCCGTGAACAGGCCGACCTGGCCCCACGGCACGCGATCGGGGATGGTACGCACGGAGCTCCCGGGAGGGTGCCGAGTCTACTCGGGGGCCCAGACGCCGACCGACCAGGTCTCGGGGGCGCCGCCGCCCCCCGGCTCGCCCACCAAGCGGATCTCGCCGGTCCCGCCCTCGGGACCGAAGCGTCCCTGCACCTCGATGTAGGTGTCGGTGTAGCCGTCGGTGTCGGGCCGCCAGGTCCCGCCCAGGTCGCGGATCTCGAGCCGGTGGGTGAAGTGCAGGTCGCTCGGCGTCTTGGCCTCGAGGTCGAGGGTCCAGACCTCGTCGAAGGCGGCATCCGCCGAGCGGAAGGTGAGCGCCACGGGCAGGCGCAGCACCGAGGCGCAGACCGGCGAGGCGGCGCCGTCCATGGGGCCCGTCTCGAGGGTGGCCTGGCGGGGGGCCCGGTCGGCCCAGGCGGCCGCGCTGTTCGGGTCCCAGTCCACCGACAGCGTGAGGGCCGAGGTGCCCTCGTGGCGGGACAGGATGGCGGCGTGATCCCCCTCGACCTGGTTGGCGATCTCCTCGGCGGAGGCCCCCAGGGGCGTGGGATCGGCCGGGCCCAGCGGCACCTCGACCTCGGCGCAAGGACCGTCGTCGGCGGCGGCGCAGGCGGTCAGGAGGAGCAGCGCTGGCAGGGAGTGCTTCATGCCTGGATGGCGGTGTGCAGGAAACGGGCCAGGTCGTTTCGATCTCGTGATGGAGAGGATCGTGGTCTGGTCCGATCCGGAACGGTGGCCGAATCGCGACACTGGTGTCGCGGTCATGCCGCTCACCGGCGCATCGCTCGGGTGACGATCCGTTGCGGCAGCCCGATGGGGTCGGGTGGCGGCTAAGCTGGGCGGCGATGTGGAGGTGCACATGCGCGCCGGTCCCCTGCTGACGGGGCTTGTCGCCCTGCTGGTGGCGCCCGCGGCCCACGCCGGGGTGACGATCAACGAGTTCCTGGCCAACCCGGACGGCTCCGACGGCGGTCAGGAGTGGGTGGAGCTCCACAACGACGGCGGGAGCGCCGTGGACGTGTCGGGGTGGCAGTTCCAGGCCGGCACCTCGAGCCTGTCCACCAAGGTGGTCCTGCCCGCCGGCACCACCATCCCGGGCGGCGGCTTCCTGGTCATCGGCGAGGCCGACGTGACCTTCGCCGATGTGACGGTCGACGGCACCCTGGCCATGGGCAACGCCAGCAGCTCGGGCGACGCCATCGCCCTGCTGGACGATGCGGGCACCACCATCGACACCATCGTCTACGGCCCCGACAACTCGGACCTCTTCCAGGACGACGACGGGAACGTGGCCGCGCCCGGGCCCTCGCCCTCCAGCGGCGGCACCCTGGGTCGCGATCCGGACGGCGCCGACACCAACGACAGCAGCCTGGACATCGTCTCGCTGCCCGTGCCCACGCCTGGTGCCACCAACAACGCCACGGTCGACCCCGACTGCAATCCGGCGGATCAGGCGCGGGGTCTCGTGATCAACGAGTTCCTGCCCAACCCCGACGGCGCCGACGACGGCCAGGAGTGGGTCGAGCTGTACAACGGGGCCGGCGCCAGCGTGGACGCGTCGGGCTGGATCCTCGAGGGCGGCACCAGCAGCTTCGGGACCCTGGCCACCCTGCCGGACAGCACCACCCTGGCCCCCGGGGCGTTCCTGCTGGTGGGCCAGGACCTGGTCTCGGGACGCGACGTGATCCTCGACGGCTCCCTGCCCAACGCCTCGTCCAACAGCGATGCGCTGCGCCTGCGGGACTGCGCGGGCGCCGTGGCGGACACGGTGGTCTACGGTGCCCCCAACGAGGACATGTGGCCCGACGACACGGGCGCGGTGGCCACGTCCTTCGCGCCCGAGCCCGGCAATGACGAGGCCATCGCCCGGCGCGAGGACGGCGTGGACACGGACCGGTCGGGTGACGACTTCGCCGTGGCCACCATGGCCACCCCGGGGGCGGCCAACCCCGAGCCGCCCCCCTGCGACACGGGCGATCTGGTCATCAACGAGTTCCTGGCGAACCCGGAGGGCGGGGACACGGGCTTCGAGTGGGTGGAGCTCTACAACGCGGGCAGCGAGACCATCACGGTGGCCGGCTGGACCCTGGACGCCAGCACCAGCAGCTTCGGTGGCGGGGATCTGCTGGCCGACGTGACCATCGAGGCGGGCGGCCACCTGCTCATCGGCGCCGAGAGCGTGATGGACGCCGACATCGTCCTGGAGGGGTTCTCGCTGGGCAATGCCTCGGGGGAGACCGCCGACGGCATCCAGCTCCGGGACTGCCGTGGCGACGTCATCGACACGGTGGTCTACGGACCGGCCAACGGGGACGGCTTCGTGGACGACACGGGTAAGGTGGCCACCAGCCTGGCCCCGCCCCCCGCCGACGGGGCCAGCCTGGCCCGCCTGCAGGACGGGCTCGACACCGACGACAGCCAGGCCGACTTCGCCTCCGAGCCCGAGCCCACCCCGGGGGCGCCCAACCCGGAGCGCGAGCCGGTGGTGTGCGTGCCGGCGGGCGCCGAGACGGTGGTGCTCAACGAGGTCGTGGTCAACCCCGAGGGGGACGACGCCGGCTTCGAGTGGATCGAGCTGTTCAACCCCACCTCCGCGCCCGTCTCGGTGGCGGGCTGGGGGATCGCGGCGGCCTCGGACGGGGAGGAGATGGGTCAGATCGACGCCCGCTTCCCCGGCGGCGCCGAGGTGCCGGCCGGCGGCTTCCTGGTGCTGGGCGGACCCGAGGTGGAGGAGGCCGACCTGGTGGTGGGCCTCTCGCTGGGCAATGGCTCGGGCGGCGACGCGGTGGTGCTGTGGGACTGCGCCGACACGCGGATCGACAGCGTGCTCTACGGCTCGGACAACGAGGACATGGTCACCGATGATCGGGGCGCGGTGGTGGAGCCCTACGTGACCAGCATCTCGTCCGGGGGCAGCCTGGCCCGCGTCGAGGACGGGGTGGACACGGACGTGGCCGTGGACTGGTACGACAACGCCTTCCCGACCCCCGGCGCCAGCAACACCCGGGAGACGGGCGACGACAGCCCCGAGGGGGGCTGCTCCTGCGGCAACGACCCCACCGAGGCCCCGGACGATCCCGCCGAGCCCGGCGGCTGCGGCGGCACCCCACCGCCCCCCGCCGCGCTGCTCATCGTGGTCCTGGGGCTGGGCCTGGTGCGCCGCCGGGGCTGAACACCGCCTCCAGCCGGGCTACCTCCCGCCGATGACGCGGGTCGACGAGGAGGTCGGGGTGTCGCAGTTCGAGCAGGAGGTGGCGGCCGGCGAGCGCTTTCGCTTCGGGGCCAACTGGCGCGCCTTCCTGGAGCGCCTCGACGAGCCCCGCATCCGGCAGGCCGAGGAGTCGCTGGCGGACTGGCACGGCCGCGACGGCCTCGCCGGCCGGACCTTCCTCGACGTGGGCAGCGGCAGCGGCCTGTCGAGCCTGTGCGCGCGGCGCCTCGGCGCCCGGGTGCGCTCCTTCGACTACGACCCCGACTCGGTGGCCTGCACCCGCGAGCTCAAGCGGCGGTACTTCCCCGGCGATCGCGACTGGGAGATCAGCGCGGGCTCGGCCCTCGACGCCGACTTCCTCGAGGGGCTCGGAACCTACGACGTGGTCTACTCGTGGGGGGTGCTGCACCACACGGGCGACATGTGGCGGGGCCTGGACCTGGTGCCGCGGCGGGTGGCGCCCGGTGGCCGGCTCCACCTCATGCTCTACCGCGACGAGGGCATGAAGTCGGTGGCCTGGCGGGCCATCAAGAAGACCTACTGCGCCGGGCCCGTCCGCCGTGCCGTCGTCACCGGCACCTTCATCCCCTACTACCTGGGGCGCGGCCTCCTCGAGGATGCGGTGCGCCTGCGGGACCCCCGCCGGCGCTACCGGGAGTACAGCTCGGCCCGGGGCATGTCCAAGTTCCACGACTGGATCGACTGGCTCGGCGGCTACCCCTACGAGGTCGTCAAGCCCGAGACCCTGCGGTCCTACCTCGAGGCGCGCGGCTTCGAGGCCGTGCGGCAGCGGGGCGCCGAGTCCCTCTTCCGCCTCCCGGCGGCCTCCTGAGGCGCGTCAGGGCTCCGGCTCCTCGATGGGGAGCCGCTTGAAGAGCGGGTAGAGCAGGCGCGGGGCCTCGGGATCGAGGCGCAGCACCAGGCCCCCGCGCAGGATGCTGTCCCCGTCGTAGAGGTTGAAGTGGAGCGCGGTCAGCCGCAGCTCCAGCCGCTCCCAGGAGGGCTCGGCGAGCGCCGCGCACAGGGCCTCGCGGGCGGGACCGGCGGCGTCGCGGGCCTCCCGGGTGCGCTCGAGGAAGGGCCTCGGCACCAGGGTCGGCAGGACCGGATCGTCGACCAGGGGCAGCCCGCCGCAGTGGCCGGCGCGGAGGGCGGCAGCGAGGGTCTCCTCGGCGCGGGTCCAGCTCACCCCCAGGCCGCCGGGCAGGACGACCCGGGCCCCCGCCGGGGCGGGGGCGGGCACGGTCAGGCGGAGCAGCGCGGTGGGATCGCCGGGGAGCAGGGTGGCGTCGAAGCGGAGGAGGGTGTCCTCGCCCTGCAGGGCCACCCCCTGCACCGACAGGGCGGCCAGGCGGGTGTCGCGCGCCCCGCTGCCGTCCAGGAGCCCCCGCAGCTCGGCGGCGGTGGTCTCGGGGGCGGGGGTCACGGGCAGGGGCAGGGCCTCGACCGGATCGGCCTCCTCGCGGAGGATCCGGCGGACGCCGTCCTCGAGGGCGGCGCCGACGGCGGACAGGTCGAGGGGCACCGGCGCCACCGGATGGTCGGCAGCGTCGGAGTCCTCGGACGGGGCCTGAGCCAGGCCATCGTCCGGGTCGAGCGGGATGGCATCACCGAGCCAGCCTGGAGGGGCCTCGGCGACGGGCGACGCCCACCCGATCAGGGTGCAGAGCAGGAGAGACAGCATCGGCTACCTGAACCCCGGGGCACGCGGACCCTTCCCGCGTAGCCCAGCGCCGGTGGGGCCGTCAGCCCCGCGGCTCCCGCCGGGTGCCCCACCCGGAGGCATGGGGGCACACGGGGTGCTCCTGCCATCCGGCAGGCCCGGCAGGCCCGGCAGGCCCGGCAGGCCCGGCAGGCCCGCCAGGCCCGACGGGACGTCGCTAGGCGGGCTTCTCGTCGGGTTCGCGGACGTCGCGGCCGCGCTCGGCGGGAGGCGAGGTGTGGAACTCGGTCCGGCGGTTCTGGGCCCGACCGGCCTCGTTGCCGTTCGGGGCGACCGGGTACTTCCACGACAGGCCGACGCCCGTGTACTTCACGTCGGAGGTCTTCTCCTCCATCTTCTTGCACGTGGCCCGGGCCCGCTTGGCAGAGAGGGTCAGGTTGTACCCGAAGGGTCCCATGGTGCAGGTGTGGCCCTCGACCCACATCTGGGTGGGCTTGGGGTCCATCTTCTCGACCTTGTCGGCCGCGCGGTCACAGGCCGCCTCGCCCTCCTCGGTCATCTGGTCCGAGTTGTACTCGAACTGGATGTTCTCCATGATCACCGGCTCGGGGTCGGGCGGCGGCGGGTCGGGCGGCGGCGGGTCGGGCGGCGGGGCGGGGGGCTCGCCGCCATCGACGTACAGGCCGTCGTAGGCGATCTCGAGGGTCTCGATGGCCAGGGCCGAGGCCGAGGACTGGAGCTGCGGACCCTCCCACGAGACCGGCCACATCATGTGGAAGGAGTAGCGCCGGACCTCGTTGCCGGCGTTGTCGCGCATGATCACCGCGCCGGACTTGTCCTTGCGGTCGCCGAACTCGTCCTCGATGTACGCATCGCGCCAGGCGGCGAGCTCGGTGCTGGCGCTGGTGGCGTACTTCAGGGTGAAGTTCTCGTACTTGGACACGCCAGGGAGCTTGTGGGTGGCGGCGTTGAGGCCGCCCTCCTGGATCTCGAACACCTCGGCCGAGCTCTTGAGGCCCGAGAACTCGAGGAAGGTAGCCACCTCGATGTCGTCGATCTCGAGGGTGAAATGGAAGTTACCAAACGGGTCGAAGTCTTCGGTCGCCATAGAACCACCTCTGAACAGACGGCGGCAGAGGGCCGCACGCCAGGAGTCTAGCCCCTCCCGCCGCCCGGCGCGACGCCCCTCCGGGGCCATGCCGAAGGGGAGAGGATCGCCGAGCCCGGGCTCGCCACCCCGGCAACCGGGCGCGGTCGAGCCCCGCGGGCCAGCGGGGGGTCAGAAGGTGGCGCGGGCCCCCAGCAGGGGCAGCACCGGGATGCCGCGGACGAAGCCCTGCTCGGTCCAGTCGTCGTTCCAGGTCGGGTAGAGGACGTTGGCGGCGGGGGGGACGTACCAGACCTCGGCGCGCAGGGCGAGGGTCCAGCGGTCGAAGACGAAGGTGTAGCGCGCGGCCAGGTCGAGCTTGGTGTAGGCGGGGAAGCGCTCCGAGAAGGGCGTGCCGGGCACCGGATCCCAGGTGTCGATGCTGGCGTCGTAGACCGAGCCCACCACCGGCGTCCACGGGAGCCCGGAGCCGTACCGCCATCGGACGGCCAGGTTCCACCTCGTCGAGGGATCCCAGGACAGGACCGCGCCCACATTGACGGGCTGGTCGAAGGCGGCCGGGGCCCAGGACCCCTCGCGACGCACCTGCGAGCGCATCACGCCCGCCCAGCCCCACAGGAAGAAGCGCTCCCGGAGGCGGTAGCGGGTCACCAACTCGACGCCGAGCACCCGTCCCCGGTCGAGCACCTCGGGCGGGGCGTCGGGGCGGGCCACCTGGGCATCGCGCAGGTCCTTGGCGTAGGCATCCAGGGTGATCTCGAGGCGGTCGGCGATGGTCTGGTCCCAGCCGGCGCTGATCTGCCAGGAGCGGGTCAGGGGGAGCTGGGGGTCGCCGATGGCGGGGGCCAGATCCAGGAGCTGGGGGGTCTGGCGGTAGTGACCGCCGGCCAGCTCGAGGCGGGTCTGATCGGCGACCCGCCACCGGGCGGCCAGACGCGGGCCGGGGAGGAAGCCCCCGGTGCGGCTGTCCACCCCGAGGCGTAGGCCGGGGATCAGGTGGATCCGGCCGAAGCGCAGCAGGGCCTCGCCGTAGGCAGCGGCCTCGAGGCGGGGAAGGGTGGCGTCGAGGGCGGCGCCCCGGGCCAGGGCGGGGGCCTCGGTGGCGACCACGATGGCCTTGGGGCCGCCCCCGTCCACGTCGAGCAGGCCGAGGGTCCCCCGGATCTCCCACCCGGCGTTCCACCGATGCTGGTCCTGACCGCCGAAGCGCTGCCCCGCGTCCAGGCGCGAGGTGAGCTGCACCGTCCGCTGGCGCTGGGTGCCGATCCCCTCGAGGCGGCCCAGGAGATCGTCGTGGACCAGCCCGACCACGAGCCGGCCGTCGCCGTCGGGGCCCCGCCACCGGTGTCGCAGCCCAAGCACCTGGAAGTTCCTGCGGAACCGGAAGGATGGCACGCGAGAGGCCTCGACCGGGTCGAGCAGGTCGAGCTCACCGGCGGCCCGCTCGTAGCTGTCGCCGGCCGCCACCAGGAAGGCGCCCGTTCCGCGGGCCTCGTCGCCCTTCTCGATGCGGAGGGCCAGGTCGTGGAACACGGGCCAGAGCGTGTACTGGTCCGAGCCCCGGCTGTAGAGGTCCTGGTAGGAGCGGCGCCCCGACACGGCGACCCAGGTCTCCTCGCCCACCGGAGCCCGCACGTCTGCCCCGGCGATGATGGTGTTGAAGGTGAGCTGGCCCTGTACGTCCTCGGGGCGGTCCGCCCGGCTCCGGGCCTCCACCACGCCGCCCACCGCATCGCCGTACCGGGCCCCGAAGGTGGACGGCATGAGCTCCAGGTCCCGGAGCCAGGTGGTGGGGAAGACGCTCGCGTACTGGTTGAAGTGGTAGAGGTAGGGGATCTCGATGCCGTCCAGGTAGTAGCGGTTGTCCCCCGGGGCCGAGCCCCGGATGGAGAGGTCGCCGGACGAGGGGGCGAACTCGCGCTGGACGGTCACCCCGGGCAGGGACTGGGTCAGCCGGATGACATCGTCCTGGGTGCCGGGGGTCTTGTAGGCCTGCTCGGCGTCGAGCCGGTGGACGGTGGGGTGGGCGGTCTCCCGGAAGGCCTCGACCACCACCTCGTGCTCGCCGTCGACGGGCTCGACGAACAGGCGGACCTTGGGGTCGGGGGCGGTGACGACCGCCTCGAGCGGGAAATAGTCGGGATCGTCGATGGAGAGGGTCACCCGGGCCCCCTCGGGCGCCTCGAGGGCGAAGCGGCCCTCGGAATCGGTGGTGACCGCGGGAAAGGTCCGCACGGTGCCCGGCTCGGGAGGTGCATCCCACACCGCCCGCACCGCCACGCCGGCCTGGGGGGTGGAGCGGCCCCGGAGCAGGACCTTGCCCTCGACGGGGGCGCCGAGGGCGAGCGTGGCGAGGAGGGCGATCACCGGGGGACCACCCGGACCCGGGCGCCCACGACGTCGGCGCGGGTGCAGCGCTGGGCCAGGAGCCAGTCGGGGTCGAAGGGCCCCGAGACCGGGTCCCGGCACGGGAGGGCCTCGGTGCCGTCGGGGTCATCGGGGGCGGCGGGGGCCACGTCGTCGAGCCGCAGCCCGGTGGGGGAGGCGTCGTCGCGGGCCAGGGTGGCCAGGATCGGACCGGGCGGCGGGGCGGACTCGGCGGGCAGGAAGCGGCCCGACGGCGTCCACAGGCCGGGCGGCGGGGGGCCCACGAAGAGGTCGCGGGTCGACCACCCATTGGCCCCGTCCTCGGTGGGGCTGAGCGCCAGGGCCAGCAGGGTGCGCGGACCTTCGGGGCCCGCTTCGGCCTCCTCCAGCTCGTCGTCGTCCAGCACCACCTCGCCTGCCGCCCAGTCGGTGACGGTGGGGTCGAGCTCCAGGAAGGTGCCGCCCGGGGCGGTGTGCATCCAGCGGATCACCGCGTCGTCGGGGGCCGGGACGGTCAGCCGGGCGAAGCCGCCGAGAGGGACGTGATCCACGGTCTCGCCGGCGGCCGTCTCCCGGCGGGCCTCGACCGCGAGCGCCTCGCCGGAGACGGCCTGCACGGTCCAGGGAAGGCTGCGTGCCGCGATGGGCCCCGGGTCGAGGGGCGCGCTGTCGGGCAGCGGGGTGGGCAGGACCGCCCGGTAGACCTCCTCGCCGTGGGCGGCCAGGAGGACCAGCCCCTCGGCGTCGGCGGGGGTCGGTGGAAGCACGGGGGCCGGACCCTCCGCATCGGAGGGACCCGCGGGGTCCAGCTCGGCGACGGCGGAGGCGGAGGCATCCGCGACCCACCGCCAGCGGAGCACCACCGGGTCGTCGGACCAGGGCCGGCCCTCCACCACCACGGCCACACGGCCCACCGGGGAGGGGCCGGTGGTGTCCACGGCCAGGGCGGCCACGCGCAGGCCGCGCAGATCGTGCCGGTCGGTGCCGAAGGGCTCCTGGCAGGCGGCCACGAGGACGAGGAGGGCGAGGGGGAGGGGTGGAGAACGCTGCATGGGCCTCCCTCCTATGCCGGTCCCGGACCGGGGCGCGAGGAGCCGGGGCGCCACCCGCCGTGGCATGCTGGGCGCCCACGAGGAGGCCCCATGTCCGCACAGCTCGACGGCCGCATCGCCCTGGTGACCGGCGCCAGCCGGGGGATCGGCGCGGCCGCCGCCGAGGCCCTGGCCCGCGAGGGGGCGACGGTGATCCTCACCTCGCGCAAGCAGGACGCCCTGGATGCGGTGGCGGCCGGCATCCGCGAGCGGCACCCCGCGGCCACCGTCCACGCCCGGGCCTGCCACGTGGGCAAGGCCGAGCAGCGGGACGCGCTGTTCGCCTGGCTGGACGAGGCGGTGGGGCGGGTGGACGTGCTGGTCAACAACGCGGGCACCAACATCCACTTCGGTCCCATGCTCACCGTGGAGGAGGCCGCCTGGCACAAGACCTTCCAGGTCAACCTGGAGGGGCCGTGGCACCTGTCGCGGGCGGTGGCCACACGCCTCGTCGAGGCCGGCGAGCCGGGCAGCATCGTCAACGTCTCGAGCGTGTTGGGCCAGGGGGCCGCCCCCCTGCAAGGGGTGTACGGCATGACCAAGGCGGCCCTCATCTCCATGACGCAGACGCTGGCCATCGAGTGGGGTGGCGCCGGCATCCGCGTCAATGCCGTGGCGCCCGGCCTGGTGGACACCCGCCTGGCCCAGGCCCTGACCTCGAACAAGGCCATCACGGAGCAGTTCGTGGCCCGCACCGGGACCCGACGCGTGGCGCGCCCCGACGAGATCGCCGGGGCGATCGTGTACCTGGCGAGCGATGCGTCCAGCTACGTGACCGGCTCCACCCTCAACGTGGACGGCGGCTTCCGGATCGGGTGAGCGGGTCAGGCCGCGGCGACGGCCACGCGCCCCTTCTGGACGATGGACGCCGTGTGGGCGGCATCCTCGGCGGCGGCCACCAGCCAGGCCGCGTCGGCGTCGGGCAGGACGGCCGTGGTGGCGGTGCCCACCCAGGCACCCACGTCGCGCGCCGGCTGGTCCGCCGGCGCGTCGCACGCGGTGACCGCCTCGGAGAGGCGCTCGGCGACCTGCCGGGTCTGCTCCATGGTCGCATGGGGCAGGCCGACCAGGAAGGCGGTCTCCCGCCACCGGGCCAGCAGGTCGCAGTCCCGGAGCTCGGCCCGGAGGGTGCGGGCCAGGGCGCCCATCCAGGCCTCCCGCGGGGGGCCCCCGGCGGGCAGCCCCTCGATGCGCACCACGGCCACGCCCACCCGGTGGGAGCCGCTGTGGGCCAGCTCCAGCTCCCGCTCCAGGATCTCCAGGCCCGCCTCGGCGCCCCAGGACCGGGTGACCGGATCCAGGGCGCCGGAGAGCTCGATGCCCAGGCTCTCGATGAAGGCGCGCTGGACGGGCGAGCGCGGGTCGTCGGCCAGCTCCCGCTCGGCGATGCGCCCCAGGTCCCGCAGCACCCGGGCATCCGAGGGGTTGAGCTCGCGGGGCCGACCGTCGATGATGCAGAGCGTACCCAGCTTGAAGCCGTGCGGGTCGGACAGGGGGACGCCGGCGTACAGGCGGATCCGCGGGCCGTCGACCACGAGCGGGTTGCCGGCGAAGCGGGGATCGCGGGTCGCGTCGGGCACGATGAAGAGGTCGTCCCCATGAATGGCGTGGCCGCAGAAGGAGATGTCCCGCGGGGTCTGGGAGGCTTCCAAGCCGGCGGTGGCCTTGAACCACTGCCGATCGCGGTCCACCAGGCTCACCAGCGCCACCTCCACGCCCAGGAGGCGCCGGCCCAGACCCACCAGGCGGTCGAAGCGGGCCTCGGCCGGGGTGTCCAGCACCCCCAGCCGATCCAGGGAGCGCTGGCGCTCCAGCTCGTCCGGGGGCGGGGGGGCCGGGGTGAAGGAGGGAGGATCGGAGGGCATGGGCATGGACTCCGGAGTCGTTCCACGAGACGACGGCGCGTCGTGGCATGGGATGGATCGAATCGGCACGGGGGGCGCTTGAGGCGCACCGGCATGTCAGCTCGGGCGGCGGAGGCTGTCATCCGGACCCTTCGAGGGGGCTGGACCCGGCCGGAGGTCGAGACCCACCGTCACCACAGGCCCACGCCCAGTCCCGGCCGGATGCCGCCGGCGCTGGCATCGACGGTGGGAGAGAGGCGCCACCGGGCCCGGCCGCGGGGCCACTCGAAGAGGGCCACATCCAGGCCCAGGGTGCCGTGCAGGCGAAGGGAGGTCAGGCGCAGCCGAGCGGGCTGGGTGTAGAGCCCGATACGGGTCCGGAGGCGGTGGCGGAGCGGCTCGGCCTCGACGCCGGTGGCGACGGTGAGGGTCACCTCGCTGGAGGCGGAGCGGGGATCGTCGCGGGTCCAGGCCTCGAGGGTGGTGGTGTCGGCCTGGGGCCCCACCAGCGCCAGGTCGAAGGCCCACTGAACGAAGACCCGGTCGGCTCCGGGGTCCTCCCGGAACCCGGGATTCTCGCCCTCGCCCGCGGGGGCCGGGTAGCGGGGACCCCGGCTCATGCGTCCATGGCGAACGGCGATCCCGGCGCCCAGCTCCCAGGGCAGCCGCACCGCGTCCACCGGCGCATCCTCCAGGGGGGTGCGCCAGGGGGTGCGTCCGGACAGCCCGAGGCGGACGGGGGTGTCGGGTACCGCCCACCGGGCCCCGGCGGACAGGGTGGGCAGCACGGCGCCGAGACCCTGGACGCGGGGGGTGGTCCGGACCAGGGTGAGCCCCGGCATCAGGCCGATGTGGACCTGCTCGTCCAGGAGGGCGGCCCCCCAGCCGAGGCCCGTCTCCACCACCAGGCTGCTGCGCTGGGAGTCCCGATCCCGCAGGTTGCGCACGCTCACCAGCAGCGAGCCGGCCTGCCCATCCCGGCCCACCACCAGGCCGCCGGTCACGGCCGCGGTGGGCAGGGGCGCATCGGAGAGGCCCTCGTCGCGGAGGCGCTCGAGCACGGGCACCAGGCCCGAGACGAAGAAGAGACCATCGACCCACCACCGCCCGGGCTCGGCGCTGTGGGGAGCCACGGCGATGGCGGCGGGGTTGAGGCTCTGGGCCACGGCCCCCTCGGCGATCCCCCGGTAGGCCCCGGCGAGGCCGACCATGCGGGGCGAGCCGCGGGCGCCCTCCTCGCGGACGTCCACGTCGACGGCGGCGGCGGTGAGGGCCAGGACGACGAGCATGGAGCTGCCGTATCGGACGAGGAGGGGATGTCACCCGCGACCTGGTCCCGACATGCGACATGAAAGCCGCGAACATTGAGGCATGGATGCCCCGATGATTTCGTGCTCAAGCACACCATGACGGGTTCCGAGACCCGTGCTACCCTCGATGCGCCGCCGAACCGGAGGTCCCGTGCGCCCCATCCTGCCCCTCGCGTTGCTCCTGTCCGCCTGCTCCGTCGAGCACAGCCTCTCGGG
The DNA here is from genome assembly GCA_964586865.1 of uncultured Enterobacteriaceae bacterium. Classification (GTDB taxonomy): domain Bacteria; phylum Myxococcota_A; class UBA796; order UBA796; genus REDI01. The sequence continues at coordinate 23,807 of CAZPJM010000001.1, read as the reverse complement.
CCTGGATCCCGACCGCCTCGCCGCCGCGACCGCGCGCCTCGAGGCGCCCCACCGGGAGCGGGAGGTGGTGGTGGTGCTGGACGATGCCGATGGGGCGCACGCCCTGGCCGCCGAGTGGGGTCTCCAGGTGCTCGAGGTGGCGCCCGAGGTGGGCGCGGTCCGCCTGGCGGTGCCCGACGACCGGCTGGCGTCCTGGATGGTGGCCCTCGGGGACGATGCGCGGGTGGCCGAGGCCGAGCCCCACTTCGTGGCCATGCCGCTGGCCCGCCCCGACGACCCCTTCTACGACCTCCAGTGGAACCTGGACGCCATCGGCGCGCCGCGCGCCTGGGCCGGGTCCACCGGTGCCGGCGTGGTGGTGGCGGTCCTGGACACGGGCGTCACCCCGGGCGGGCCCGACGGCTTCGACGATCTGCGGTCCGGCTTCGACTTCGTGGACGGCGACGATCGGCCCTGGGACGATGTGGGGCACGGCACCCACGTGGCCGGCACCATCGCCCAGGCCACCGACAACGGCGTGGGCGCGGCCGGCGTGGCCCCCGACGCGGCCATCCTGCCGGTGCGGGTGCTCGGGGCCCGGGGCGGCGGCACCGTCGCCATCGCCCGGGGCATCGTGGCCGCGGTGGATGCCGGCGCCGACGTGCTCAACCTCTCCCTGGGCGGCCCCGGCCGCAGCAGCACCCTCTCCCGGGCCGTGTCCTACGCCCTCGATCGCGACGTGATGGTGGTGGCGGCCACCGGCAACGACGGGGTGGGACGCGTCATGTTCCCGGCCGCCGAGCCCGGGGTGATCGCCGTGACCGCCCACGGTCGGGATGGCCGCCTCACGGCCTACGCCAACACCGGGCCCGAGGTGGCCCTGGCCGCCCCCGGCGGCGAGATGGACGTGGATCTGGACCGGGACGGCTATGCCGACGGCATCGTGCAGGAGACCATCGAGTTCGGCCGCTTCGGGCCCCGCCTGTACGAGGGCACCTCCATGGCCGCGCCCCACGTGGCCGGCGCCGCCGCCCTCGTCCTGTCCACCGGTCTCCCCCCCTGGGAGGCCGAGGAGGTGCTGCGGAGCACCGCCCGGGATGCCGGCCCCCGGGGGGTGGATGCCCAGTACGGTCATGGCCTGCTCGATGCGGCCGCCGCGGTCGACGAGGCCCTCCGTCGCACCGGGGCCGACCCGGAGCCGGACCCGGAGCCGGACCCGGAGCCGGACCCCGAGCCCGACCCGCGGGAGGAGCCCG
>CAZPJM010000001.1:0-22472 GCA_964586865.1 uncultured Enterobacteriaceae bacterium | reverse complement strand
GACCCGGAGCCGGACCCGGAGCCGGACCCCGAGCCCGACCCGCGGGAGGAGCCCGATGACGGGGGCGCCCTGGGCCTGGGCGAGGTGGCGGCCGGCACCCTGCTGCTCACCGAGATCATGCCCGACCCCGCCACCTGTCCCGACGCCGCCGGCGAGTGGATCGAGGTCTTCAACGCGGGCGACGCCCCCCTGTCCCTCGACGGGCTGGTCATCGTCGACGAGGCGGGCACCGTCGGCACCCTCGACCGGGCCGTGGTCATGGCGCCCGGGACCTTCGCGGTCCTGGCCCGGGGGCGGGCCGGCGAGTTCTGCGACGGGGCGGCCCCGGTGGCCGCCTTCTACGGCACCGCCCCGGCCCTGAACAACACGGGGGACCGGGTGCGGCTCGGTCATGACGGGTGGCTCCTGGACGAGAGCCCCTCCTGGCGCGGCACCGAGGCCGGCGTCTCCTTCCAGGTCGACGATCTCGGCCAGTGGTGCACCTCCGCCACGCGCTACGGCGGGCAGTGGGGCACCCCCGGCGGGCCGAACCGGCGCTGTCCCTGATCGGAGGCCGGCCCCCCTACGCCTCTGGGACGGCACAGACCTCGGAGCGCGTCAGGAAGCGGACGCCGCGCGGGGCCTCCACGCTGAAGCCCGAGCCCCGGCCCTCGACCACGTCGATGGTGAGGGTGGTGTGCTTCCAGGTCTCCCACTGGGTCTTGTCGATGAAGACCTGGCAGCCCTCGATCTCGCCCAGCAGCACATCGCGCGGGCTCACCATGAACTCGCCCACCGGGTAGCACATGGGGGCGCTGCCATCGCAGCAGCCGCCGGACTGGTGGAACATGAGCGGGCCGTGCTCCTCCTTGAGGTCGCGGATGAGGGCGCGGGCCTCGTCGGTGGCGGCGACCCGGCCGAGGCCGGTGGTGGGGTCGGACATGGCGAGCTCCAGGGTGCGTGGGATCCACGTGACACGGCCCCCGCCCGAGGGCGAAGGCCGCGATGCCGCCCCGCGAGCCCGGTCACCGGGCCCGCGAGGCCGCCGGTGCTAGAAGAAGCCCATCGGCGCTTCGTCGTACGAGGCGAGGACGTTCTTGACCTGCTGGTAGTGGGCCAGCATGCGCAGGTGGTTCTCGCGCCCGATGCCGGACTGCTTGTACCCGCCGAACGAGGCGTGGGCCGGGTAGAGGTGGTAGCAGTTCTGCCAGATGCGGCCGGCCTGGATGGTGCGGGCCGCGCGGTAGGCGATGTTGACGTTGCGGGTCCACACGCCGGCGCCGAGCCCGTACAGGGTGTCGTTGGCGATCTCCATGGCCTCGGCGTAGTCGCCGAACCCGGTCACCGACACGACCGGCCCGAAGATCTCCTCCTGGAAGACGCGCATCTTGTTGTGGCCGGTGAAGATGGTGGGCTTGACGTAGTAGCCCCCGGAGAGCTCCCCACCGAGGTCGACCTGCTCGCCGCCGGTGATGCACTCGGCGCCCTCCTTCTTGCCGATGTCCAGGTAGGAGAGGATCTTCTGGAGCTGGTCATTGCTGGCCTGGGCCCCCATCATGGTCTCGGGATCGAGGGGGTGGCCCATCTTGATGGCCTCGGTGCGGGCCTTGGCCGCGTCGAGGAAGTCGCCGTAGATGCTCTTCTGGATGAGGGCGCGGGAGGGGCAGGTACAGACCTCGCCCTGGTTGAGGGCGAACATGGCGAAGCCCTCGAGGCACTTGCTGCGGAAGTCGTCGTCCTGCTGCCAGACGTCCTCGAAGAAGACGTTGGGGGACTTGCCGCCCAGCTCCAGGGTGACGGGGATCAGGTTGGCGGCGGCGTACTGCATGATGAGGCGGCCGGTGGTGGTCTCGCCGGTGAAGGCCACCTTGGCGACCCGGTCGGACTGGGCCAGGGGCTTGCCGGCCTCGATGCCGAAGCCGTTGACCACGTTGATCACGCCAGCGGGCAGGACGTCGTGGATGAGCTCCATCATCAGGAGGATGGTGGCGGGGGTCTGCTCGGCGGGCTTGAGGACGACGCAGCACCCGGCGGCGAGGGCGGGCGCCAGCTTCCAGGTGGCCATGAGCAGGGGGAAGTTCCAGGGGATGATCTGGCCCACCACGCCGATGGGCTCGTGGAAGTGGTAGGCGACGGTGCCGTTGTCGAGGACGCCGGCCCCGGACTCCTGGGCCCGGATGGCGCCCGCGAAGTAGCGGAAGTGATCGACACACAGGGGAAGATCGGCGGCGAGGGTCTCGCGGACGGCCTTGCCGTTGTCCCAGGTCTCGGCGACGGCCAGCATCTCGAGGTTCTCCTCGATGATGTCGGCGATCTTGTTCAGCATGTTGGCGCGCTCGGTGGCGCTGGTCTTCGACCAGGTGGCGAAGGCGGCGTGGGCGGCGTCGAGGGCCTTGTCGATGTCCTCGGAGGTGGAGCGGGGGACCTCGCAGAAGGGCTGGCCGGTGACGGGCGTGATGGCGTCGAAGTACTGGCCCTTGACGGGCGGCACCCACTCCCCGCCGATGTAGTTCTCGTAGCGGCTCTTGAAGGTGACGAGGCTGCCTTCGGTGTTGGGGTTGGCGTAGGTCATGGTGCCCTCCTGGGGTGGTTGGGCCCCGGGCTGGAGCAAGCGCCGTTCCACCACGAGGATCGGCGGGGCACCGTGGGGGTGTCGCGCGGCGCGACAGGATCCACCGACGCGGTCCGCGACGGATCGTCCGAGCCTGCAACAGTGCGAAGCGGTCTTCGCACCTTGTCGTTTCCGGGGCGATCCGGCACGGTCACAAGGTGACGTGGATCGACCTGGCCCTCGAGGACCCGGCGTCCTGGGAGCGGCTGGCCGCCTGCCCCGAGGAGGCCCCGGACCCGCTGCGCCCGCGCTGGCTGCGCAGCCACCTGGCGGGCGCGCCGCCGGAGGGCCCGTCCGCGGAGCCCCTTGTCACGGAGGGCACCCTCCGTCGACACCGCGAGGCCATCGATCCGATCCTCCGTCTGCTGGACGACGTCCTGGCGCCCACCCTCGGCGTGTTCGAGGCCCGGGACTTCACCCTGCTGTTCGCCGATCGTCACGGGGTGGTGGTGGATCAGCGCGCCGGGGGCGGCTTCGCCGACACAGCCCGGCGGGTGCGTCTCCAGCCTGGCGCGGCCTGGGACGAGCCCACGCGGGGCACCAACGCCATCGGCACCGCCCTGGCCGAGCAGCGGGCGGTGGCCGTGCGCGGCGCGGCCCACTTCGCCCGCCCCCACCACGGCCTCGTCTGCTACGCGGCACCCGTCCGCGACCCGTGGGGCGAGCTGGTGGGCGTGCTGGACGCCACCTCCTTCGTCGAGCGGGCCGATCCCCTGGCCGGGGCGGCGGTCCTCTCGGCGGCCCGGGCCCTGGAGGAGGCCCTGCGCATCGCCACGCTGGCCCGTGCCGATGGTGCCCTGGTGGAGCGCCTGCTGGGGCGGCTCCGGGATCCGGCGGTGCTGGTGGGCGTGGATGGGCGGATCAGCCACGCCAACCGGGCGGCCCTGGACCGGGGGCTGGCCCTCGGACCCACCTACGCCGGCGGCACCGACGTGGTTCGGGCCCGGGTGCCCGTCTCCCGGGTCTTGGATGTCAGCGCCGATTCCCTGCGGGCCGCCGCCCGCGGTCAGGTCCGCCTGCGCGGCCTCGAGGTGGAGCCGGTGCACGCCGATGGCCGCGTGGTGGCCTGGCTGGTGGTGCTCACGGCCACCCCGGTCCCGCCCCGGCGTCGTCCCGCGGGGACCTCCCCGGCCTTCGCCGCCCTGGTGGGGGATGATCCCGGCCTGGTGAAGATCCGCGCCCAGGCCGCGCGGGTCGCCCCCTCCACCCTCCCCGTGCTGCTCCTCGGCGAGACCGGCACGGGCAAGGAGCTGCTCGCCCGGGCCATCCACCGGGCGGGTCCCCGCGCCGAGCGGGCCTTCGTGCCGGTGAACTGTGCGGCCCTCACCCCGAGCCTCCTCCAGAGCGAGCTCTTCGGCTATGCCCCGGGCGCCTTCACGGGCGCCGACACCGCGGGCCGCGACGGCCGCATCGCCCTGGCCGACGGCGGCACCCTCTTCCTCGACGAGGTGGCCGAGATGCCGGCGGCCCTCCAGGCCCTGCTCCTGCGCTTCCTCGAGGACGGCAGCTACCACCGGGTGGGCGAGGCCACCCCCCGTCGGGCCGATGTGCGGCTCGTCTGTGCCACCTGCCGCGACCTGCCCGCCATGGTCCAGGACGGCACCTTCCGCGCCGACCTCTTCTACCGGATCCGGGGGGTGGCCCTGACCCTGCCCGCGGTGCGGGAGCGGGAGGATCGGGCGGCCCTGTGCCGGGCCCTGCTCGCGGACCTGGCGCGGGAGCTGGGTCGTACCCGGGTGCCGCGGCTCTCCCCCGCGGCCCTCGAACGGATCGACGGCTTCGCCTGGCCGGGCAATGTGCGGGAGCTGCGCATGGCGCTGCACCACGCCCTGGTCCTGGCCGGCGACGAAGCGACGCTCGAGCCCTGGCACCTGCCGCCCACCGTGGCCGCGCCCGGGTCTGCCCAGGCCGGCCCCTCCCCGGAGCCCTCGGCCCGCGCCGGCGCCCCCTCCATGGCCCAGGCCGAGGCCCACGCCCTGCAGCGGGCCCTCGACGCGGCCCGGGGCAATGTGAGCGCCGCCGCCCGGGCTCTCGGCGTGGCCCGCTCCACCGTCTACCGGATGATGCGCAAGCACGGGCTCGCCTGACCGCGCTGGCCCACGGGTCCGTGGTGATCGGCCTCGGCGGGGCCCGGTGAGACCTGGGAAGGGTCCCGACCGGGGCGGTGCCCGGTAGGTCGCAGGGGCCTGGAGGCCTCATGCGCACCACCCTGCTGCTCTATCTGATCCCCCTCGCCATCCTCGGCTGCGGGGACGGCTCCGACCCGGGCGATGACAGCCCGGGGGATGACGACACCGACGAGGCGGTGGATCCGGATGCGGACGCCGACGGCGACGGGGTCACGGCCGCTGCCGACTGCGACGACAACGACCCGGACGTCTATCCCGGAGCCCCCGAGTGGTGCGATGGCATCGACAGCGACTGCTCGGGGGGCGATGAGGGCACCCTGGCCACCCTCTACGATGTCGATGGGGCCCCCACCGACGTCACGACCCAGCTCACGGGCGATCAGGTCGCCTGGTCGGCCGCGGCGCCCGGGGAGCTCCACCTGTGCGGCGGACCCTGGAGCGCCTCGGTCGAGGCGGCGGTCGACCTGACCCTGGTGGGGCACGACGCCACGCTCGCTGTGGACACGGTGACCCCGGTGCGCGTGGGTCCCGACGCCACGGTCACGGTGCGGGGCCTGGCCATCGAGACCTCGGGCCTCCACGCCTTCAGCGTCGACGGGGGGGCCCTGGTGCTGGAGGACGTCTCCCTCGTCCACACGGCCCCCGACACGGGCACGACGCGGCCGGTCATCCACTGGGAGGCGGGGGCGATGGACCTGACGGTGCGGGGCCTGACCGGCACCGGGGTCGACAGCCTGCTGTCCATGGGGGACGTGGGCGGCACCGCCGATCTGTCCGGGCTGGACATGACGGGCGTGCGGGGCATCCTCATGGAGGCGAACCAGGGCACCCTCACCCTGTCCGACAGCCGGATCGTCGGCGACCGTGACGCCATGGTGGGCGGCGTCTACGGCACCCCGACGGCCTCGGTGGTCATCGAGGACGTGCAGGCCACCGACGTGGACGTCCTGGCCTACAGCCTCTCGAGCCTCACCCTGCGGCGGGTGCGCACCGAGCGCGGCGTGCTGGGCGCCGTCTCGGCGGCCCTGGGCAGTGCCAGCCTCACCGTCGAGGACTCGGAGGCCGTCGGCACGGCCAATGGGCAGGGCCAGGTCCTGGCCGAGGGCGACGTGGTGGTGACCCTGACCGACAGCACCTTCCGCGGCGCCTCGGCCTCGGCGGTGCAGCTCACGAGCATCGACGGGTCCGGGCAGGCGGTCATCTCGGGCTGCACCTTCGAGGACAACGTGGCCGACGCCGGGGCCGCCATCCGGACGCGGCTCTTCGCCGACCTGACCATCGAGGACAGCACCTTCCGCAACAACACGGGCACCCGGACCGATCTCTCCGTCTTGGGCGGAGCCGTCTCCATCACCGGCTCGGGGACGCTGAACGAGCGGACCGCCATCCGCCGGAGCACCTTCGTGGGCAACACGGGCAACCGGGGTGGCGGCCTCGCGATGTCGGACGCCAACCAGCCGCTCACCCTGGAAGAGGTGGTCTTCGAGGACAACACCGCCATCGGCGAAGGCGGGGGCGCCTTTGTCAGCACCCGGGAGGCCATGACCCTGTCGGACCTCACCTTCACGGGCAACACGGCCACCGCCGGTCGGGGCGGGGGGCTCTTCTCCAACGGCCTCACCACGGTGCTCGAGCTCTCGGACCTGACCTGCGTGGACAACACCTCGGCGGGGAGCGGGGCCTGCCTCATGGCCTTCTCCGAGGGGACCCTCATCCTCGGCGGCCGCATCGAGGGGAACACGGTCCTCACGGACGAGAGCTCGAGCGGCGCGGTGGACTACCGGATGGCCCTCGGGCTGGAGGACGTCACGTTCGGCGATGGGGACACCGAGAACGTGCCCCTCGACGTCCACGGGGCCTCTGGCGGTCGGGAGGACCTGGACGGCACGGTCACCCTGCTCTGCATGGCCGAGGGGTGCGTCCCCCCGCCCCAGTGAGGCGCGGAGACCCGGGTGGACGGGATAGGGCCCGCGCATGGCCGACCCCGACCACCGCCCCGACATGGATGCCTTCGACGGGCTGACCGTGGGGCTCTACCGCGCCGGCCTGCTGCTGGCGGGCCTGTCGTGCATCGGGGTGGCGGTGGTGGCGGGGCTCCGGGTGGGCCAGCTCTTCCCGCCCTGGTGGGTGGGCCAGCTCGTCTGGGCCCTGGTCGGGGCCTCGGCGGCCCTCTCGGCGGCGACGGTCCACCTGTACGACAAGCGGATCCGGTGGGTCCTGGCGAGCGCGGCGCCGGTGGGGCTCGCCCTGCAGCTCGTGGCCGCCGTCCTGCCGCCCGAGGCCTGGGTGGTGGAGCCCCTGCAGGCGGCGGGCGTCGGCTTCGCCGGGGTGACCCTCTCGGGGCTGGCCCTCAAGGAGCGCTTCTGCTTCAAGCTGCCGGGGCTGCGGGCGGTGCCGGTCCTGTGGGTGGCCGGTCTCGTGCCCCTGCTGGTGGACTGGCCGGTCGGGCTCCTGGTGGCGTTCGGCGCCGTGGGCCTGGTCCTCGTGGCCCTGGCCGTCGCCAAGCTCCTCCAGCCCATGGACTTCGACATCGGCGACAAGTCCCGGTACCAGGTCTGACGTGGCCGAGACACCCTTCCACCAGGACGCTCGGGTGGCGGCGGGCTCCCGCTGGGAGGAGACGTTCTATCCTGCGGTGGCGAGGGCCCTGGGGGGGAGGGTCCTGGAGCTGGGCTGTGGGACGGGGCGGATCCTGGCCGCGCTGCTGGAGGCCGGCGTCGATGCCCACGGGCTCGACCTGGATCCGGAGCTGGTGCAGGCGGCCCGGGAGCGCCTGGGCCGGAGGGGGCACGACCCGGACCGCGTCGCCGTGGGCGACATGCGGGGCCCGCTGCGGGGGCCGTTCCGCACGGCCATCCTGGCGCACAACACGGCGGCCCTCCTGGACGACGAGGCCCTGCTGGCCACCCTCGGTGCGGTGCGGCAGGCGGTGGGGCCGGACGGCCGCCTCCTGCTCGATGTGGAGCTCACCGACCACGCCGCCTTCCGGGCTCCACCCCACCGCTGGGCGCGCACCGACACGGTCGAGGTGGAGGGCCGGTCGGTCATGGTCCACCGCGAGGGCACCTTCGAGCCTTCCACCGGCATCCTGACGGTCCGGGAGCGGGTGTCCGGGGCGCGGGCCTCCACCGCCACCCTTCGCCTCCATGCCCGGCCCCGCGCCGCCCTCGAGGCCCTGCTGGCCCAGGCGGGCTGGGAGACGGTGGGTCCACCCCGCGATGCCACCGGGGCGCCCGTCGGTCCCGCCTCCCGGCTGTGGGTCGGGCACCTCCGACCCGCCTCGGGGCGGTAGGCTCGGGGCATGCAGACCGACTGGCTGGCGCGCTGGCAGACCACCCTGGCCGGGGCCACCTGGGAGGACCTGGACCCGGGGGCCACCTGTCGTCCGCCGGACCCGCCCGACAGGCCCCCCGAGGCCGGGACCGAGACGGGGGGCCTCACCTGGCTGTCGCAGGACCTGGTCGCGACCACCCTGGTCCCCGAGCGGCTCGACAAGGACGCGGCCTCGCTCGATGCGCCCCACGGCACCGCCACCCTGGGGGCCCGGGCCGGGCTGGACCTGGGGGAGGTGCTGGGCGAGGGCGGGGTGGCCCGTGTCTTCCTCGCCCGCCAGCGGAGCCTGGACCGGGAGGTGGCGGTCAAGGTGGTGCGGGACCGGAGCGGGGAGCGGGCCTTCGTCCACGAGGCGCGCCTGTCCGGGGCCCTGGACCACCCCAACATCCTGCCGGTGCACGACCTGGTGCCCCTCGAGGGGGCGCCGGCGCTCGTCATGAAGCGGGTCCGAGGCGCGTCCTGGGCCGAGCACCTGGCCGAGGCCCGCGGCGAGGAGACCTTCGACCTGGTGGCCGAGCTGCGGACCCTGCTGGGGGTCTGTCAGGGGGTGGCGTTCGCCCACGCCCACGGGGTGCTGCACCTGGACCTGAAGCCCGCCAACGTGATGCTCGGCGACTTCGGCGAGGTCTTCGTGACCGACTGGGGGTGCGGGGTCGTCATGGACGAGGCCGGCTGGGCCGACGAGCCCGGGCTCCCACGGGCCCGCGAGGTCATCGCCCCCTTCGGCACCCCTGCCTACATGCCCCCCGAGCTGGCCCGGGGAGATGGGGCTGCGCTGGGCCCGGCCTCGGACGTCTACCTGCTGGGCGCCATCCTCCACGAGCTCCTCACCGGGATGCCCCCCCGCCGCGGCGCCCATGCCCGGCAGATCGTGGAGGCGGCCGCCGCCGGCGAGGTGGAGCCGCTCCCCGAAGATGTGGAGCCCGGCCTGGCGGCGCTGGTCCGGGAGGCCCTGGACCCGGATCCGGCCCGGCGCCCGGCCAGCGCCGCGGTGCTCCGCGACCGGCTCCAGCACTGGCTGGACACCCGGGAGAGCCGGCGGATCACCGCCCAGGCCCGGCGCACCCTGCGTCGCCTCGAGGCCCACCTGGCCGGCCTGGCCCCGTCGCCCACCGCCGGCGACGAGGGCCCCGACGAGCAGCTTCTCGAGCTGGTCGGTGCGGTGCAGCAGGCGGGGGTGCTGTGGCCCGACAACCCCGTGGTGGACAATCTGGCCGCCGATGCCCGCCTCCACCTGGCGCGTCGGGCCCTGGACCGGGGCGAGGTGGGGCTGGCCGAGGTCCAGATCCGCCAGCTCCCGCCCGAGCACCCGGATCGGCCGCGGCTGGCGGAGCGGGCGGGGCGGGTGCGGGCGGAGCGCTCCCGAGCGGTCCGCACGGCCCGCTGGCAGCGGTGGGGCCTGGGCGGGCTCGCCTTGGTGCTGGTGGGGACGGTGGCCGGTGCCTTCGTGTTGGTGGAGGGCGCCCGGCAGCAGGCCCAGGAGGCCGCGCGGCTGGCCGATGCCCGCTACGGCGAGGTCCTCCGCCTGGCCGACGACAAGCGCGCTCGCACCCTGGAGGCCGAGGCCGACCGGCTCCATCCGGCCACCCCCGACCGGGTGCCCGCCATGGAGGACTGGGTGGCGCGGGCCCGGGCGCTCCTGGCGGACCGGAGCCTGCATCGGGATGCCCTCGAGGCCCTGGGCGCGCCCCGTCCCCAGGAGCCCGCGGCGGCGGCGTGGCGCCGGGAGCTGCTCTCCGAGCTGGTGGAGCGCCTGGAGCGGCTGGAGACGGAGGGCATCCCCGACATGCAGGGGCGCCTTCAGATCGCCCGCACCCTGCGGCGCCGGAGCCTGGAGGAGCCCGCCGAGGCCTGGGCCCGCGCCCGGGAGGCGGTGGCCCGGGACCCCCGCTACGGCTTCGATCTCCCGCCCCAGCTTGGCCTCGTGCCCCTGGGCCCCGACCCCGAGACGGGCCTGCAGACCTTCGTGCACCTCCTCTCGGGCGACCCGCCTCCTCCCGACGCCGCGGATCCACGCGCCGCCGCCCCGGGGCGCGGGGTGGTCCTGGTCCTGCTCCCCGGCGGCGAGGCCAGCATCGGCGCCGCACCCGGCGATCCGGTCCACGACGATCCCGGGGCGAGCCCCCGAGAGGGGCCGGTCCACACCGTGCGCCTCGAGCCCTTCTTCCTGGGGCGGCACGAGCTCACCCAGGACCAGTGGCTCCGCATCACCGGCGAGAACCCCTCCGCCTACCCCATCGGCCGCGAGGTGGGGCCCAGGGTGGTGGGCCCGACCCACCCGGTGGAGCAGGTGCGATGGGCCGAGGCCACCGAGGTCATGCGCCGGGTGGGGCTGACCCTGCCCACCGAGGTCCAGTGGGAGTACGCCGCCCGGGCGGGGACCGACACGGTCTTCGCGACCGGCGACGACCCGGCCTCCCTCCAGGGCTACGCCAACCTGGCCGATCGCTGGGCGCGCGACCACGAGGGGCCCGAGAGCTGGCGCTACGAGGCCTTCCTGGAGGACGGCCACCTGGTGCATGCCCCGGGGGGCAGCCTGCGACCCAACGCCTTCGGCCTGTACGACATGGCGGGCAATGTCTGGGAGTGGTGCCTGGACCGGTATGGGGCCTACGACCTGCCCGTGGCGCCCGGCACCGGGGCCAGGCGCGCCCCGGCCAGGGCCCCGCGGGTCTTCCGGGGCGGGGGCTTCCGGGCCACCGTCGACCACGCCCGGAGCGCCGACCGCTACACCCTCTATGCCGAGGGCTACCGCGCCTACGACGTGGGCCTTCGGGCGGCCCGTCCGGTGCGCTGGGAGTGAGGGTGCCGGGGCCGGTCCGCCCCCGCCGGCGGCGACGGGGCGCCCGGCCCCTCGCACGGCGTTATGGGCGGCGGCGTCCCTGGTCAGCACCGGGGGCAGGGAGGCGCCAGCATGGGTGGACGCGAGCGGCTGCAGCCGCTGCTCGACCACGGGGTCATCGACGGGGTCCTGCGGCCGCTGCTCAGCGGCAAGGAGGCCGAGGTCTGGCTGGTCGAGGCCCGGGGGGAGGCCCGGGTGGCCAAGCTCTACAAGGAGGCCCAACACCGCAGCTTCAAGCACCGCGTCGCCTATACCGAGGGCCGGCAGGTCTGCCGTAGCCGCGATCGCCGGGCCATGAGCCGCGGCAGCCGGTACGGCAAGGCCCAGGCCGAGGAGGCCTGGCGCAACGCCGAGGTCGAGGCCATCTACAAGCTGGCCGCCGCGGGCGTGCGGGTGCCCACCCCCTACGACTTCGTGGACGGGGTGCTGGTCATGGAGCTGGTGGCCGGCCCCGATGGCGGGCCCGCCCCCCGCCTCGCCGACGTGAATCTCTCGCCGCGCGAGGCCGAGGAGACGTTTCACGTGGTCCTGCGCGAGGTGGTGAAGATGCTCGACGCCGGGCTCGTCCACGGCGATCTCTCCGACTTCAACATCCTGCTCGGCGCCGATGGGCCGGTGCTCATCGACTTCCCCCAGGCCGTCGACGCCGCCGCCAACCCCAACGCCAAGCGCATGCTCCTCCGCGACGTGAAGAACCTGACCCGCTTCTTCGGGCGCTGGGCCAAGAAGCTCCGGGGCACCCGCTATGGCGACGAGCTGTGGGATCTCTTCGAGCGGGGGGTCCTCCACCCCGATGTGGAGCTGACCGGCAGCTTCGAGCGGGACAGCGGGGAGGCCGACGTCGAGGCCATCATCGCCGAGATCCGCGAGGCCGAGGCCGCCGAGCGCGCCCGCCGGGAGGCCCTGGGGCTGCCCCCGCCCCGCCCAGCCCGGGCCCCCAAGCCGGTCAAGGGGCCGCCCCCCCGGCCCCTGGACGACAAGGGTGGCCGAAAGCCCCGCCCCGACGACGCCGAGGCGCGGGACGGGGATGGGGGCGGGCGCCGCAAGCGCCGCAAGCGCCGCCGGAAGGGCAAGGGGCGCGGGGATGGCAACGCCCCTGCGCCGGCCCCGAGGCCCGAGAAGGAGCCCTCGGGCGGGGGCGCGGATCCGCTGGACGATCTGGACGCCCTGCTCACCATCGAGGACTGACCCCATCCGGTCCCGTGAGCGGGGCCACCGGCTGCCGCCCCACCCCTGGGCGCGGCCCCGCGCGGGCGCAGCTTCCCCCCATGAAGCTCCACGACGTCGTCGCCACCTCCGAGGCGGTGGGGGCCACCCGCTCCCGCCTCGACAAGCAGGCCGCCCTGGCCGAGCTCCTGGACCGCATCCCGCCGGGCCGCCGCCGCACCGTGGTGACCTGGCTCGCCGGCGAGCTCCCCCAGGGGCGGATCGGCGTCGGCCCAGCCCTGGTGCGCAAGGTGGCCGACACCCCGCCCGCCGCGACCCCGTCCCTCACCGTCGATCAGGTGGACCAGGCGTTCAGCGCCATCGCCGGGATCGCCGGCAAGGGCGCCGTGTCCCGTCGGGAGGGGGCGGTCCGCGACCTCCTGGCCCACGCCACCCCGCCGGAGCAGCACTTCCTGTCGGCCCTGCTCGTGGGGGAGCTGCGCCAGGGGGCGCTGGCGGGGGTCATGGTCGAGGCGGTCGCCCAGGCCGCCGGCGTGGATCCGGACCGGGTGCGCCGGGCCCTCATGCTGTCGGGTGATCTGGCCGCCACCGCCCTGGCGGCCCTCGACGGGGGCGACGCGGCCCTCGACGCCTTCCGCCTCCAGGTCTTCCGCCCCATCCAGCCCATGCTGGCCGACGTGGCCGAGGACGTGGACGTGGCCCTCGCTGCCCTCGGCGAGGCCCGCTTCGACGTCAAGCTCGACGGGGCGCGGGTCCAGGCCCACAAGGACGGCCACCGGGTCCGGGTCTTCACCCGCCACCTGCGCGAGGTCACCGGCGCCGTCCCCGAGGTGGTGGAGGCCATCCGCGCCCTCCCGGTCGAGCGCGCCATCCTGGACGGCGAGGCCCTCGCCCTGCGCCCCGACGGCACCCCCCACCCCTTCCAGACCACCATGAAGCGCTTCGGCCGCCAGAAGGACGTGGCGCGCGCCCGCGAGCGGCTGCCCCTGTCCCTGTCCCTGTTCGACACCGTGCTCCTCGACGAGGAGCTCCTGGACGCCCCGGAGCGCGAGCGCTTCGCGAGGCTCGGCCGGCTCGTCCCCGAGGCGCTCCTCATCGAGCACGTGCGCACCGACGACGCCGACACGGCCCGTCGCTTCCTCCAGCGGGCCATCGATCGCGGCCACGAGGGGGCCATGGCCAAGGACCCGGCCTCCGCCTACCAGGCGGGCCATCGCGGGTCGGCCTGGCTCAAGCTCAAGCCCCACCACACCCTCGACCTGGTGGTGCTGGGCGCCGAGTGGGGCAGCGGCCGCCGCACCGGCACCCTCTCCAACCTCCACCTGGGCGCTCGGGACGGGGCGTCCTTCGTCATGCTGGGAAAGACCTTCAAGGGCCTCACCGACGACCTGCTGGCCTTCCAGACCGAGGCCCTGCTCGATCGCGAGGTCCGACGGGAGGGCCACGTGGTCCACGTCCGGCCCGAGCTGGTGGTCGAGATCGCCTTCAATGAGGTCCAGAAGAGCCCGCGCTACCCGGCGGGTCTCGCGCTGCGCTTCGCCCGGGTGAAGGCCTACCGCCCCGACAAGACGCCCGCCGAGGCCGACACCCTCGAGACGGTCCGCGCCATCCACGAGGGCCGCCTTCGGCCGATCGTGGCCTGATCGTGGCGGCGAGGGCCCGCGGGGGTTTACGCCGCCAGATCCACCGCGCACCCTGCTCGGGGAGAGGCCATGACCCCGCTCCTGCTCGCCCTCGTCCTGACCCCCCACGCCCTCGCCGGGGAGCGCTGTGGGCCGACCCGCTGCGGGGAGGGGCAGGTGTGCTGCAACGCCTCGTGCGGAATCTGCGCCGAGCCGGACGGTGCATGCATCCAGCCCTACTGCGGGTGGGAGCCACGCGGTCCCGATGCGCAGGAGCCCCTGTTCCCCATGGCCGCGCTGCGCCCCACCTCGGCGGCCGAGGCCGACTTCCGGCTCGCGGTGGGGGCCCTCGGCGAAGGCACCATCCTGGACGCGCGGCTCCACGGCCGCCTTCCCCTGACGTCGTCGCTCCTCCTCGAGGGGAGCCTGGTCCACCTGGGCACCGCCACCCCGAGCTCCGGTGACCGGGTGGGTCAGGTGGAGGCCGGCTTGGCCCTCACCCCGCCCAGCGGCAGCCTGGATGTACGCTACGGTCTGCACCTCGGCGGAATCCTCCGCGGCGCCGCCCCCACCGGGGGAGGGGGCCTGGCCAGCAGCCTGGGGCCGGCGGTGAGCGAGGGGGAGCTGCGGGGCGAGCTGGCCGCCGGCCTCTCCCTGATGGGCCGCATCCCCTCCTGGACCGGCTTCCACCACCTCACGAGCTCGGTCCGCCTCCGGGCGCTCCCGGCCGCGGAGGGGCTCGTGCTCGGGCACGAGCTCACCCTCGGCCTCGCCGGCGGGCTCTACCGCCACCGCCCGGGCTGGGCCCTCGCGGCCGAGGTCCTCCGGGCGCCTGGCGAGGCCACCCTCCTCCGGGTGCCGATCACCGCCTACGTGGCCCTTCAGGAGGGGGCCTTCCTGGGCATCGAAGGGGGGCCGCTCGTGGTGACGGGTCCGGACGATGCCTCCGTCGGCGGCTTCGTGGGCCTCCGCTCCGACGGCTTCGACGCGGGAGGCCGAGCCGCGTCGCCGGCCCGGTGACGGAATCGGTCCGGGAAAAGTGTGAATCAGCCGCCACTCGTCACTGGATGCGCTGGTGGGGAGGACTACGAGGAGCGTGCAGCCTCCTCCTGCCACCCACATCCGGAGTTCCCCCATGCCGTACGCCCGCAGCCGTTCCCGCCTCTCGACCGGCTCCACGGGGTCTGGCGCCGCCACGGGACTGGGCTCTGCCGCCGCGCGCTCCGCCCGCCCCCAGACCCTCGAGCCCCGCGTTGTCAGTGGCGCCGGCAACTACGTCTACCAGCAGTTCCCCAGCGGGCGCATCGTCATCCTCGACGGCCCTGCGGCGGTGGGCAAGGTGCTCACCGAGGGCACCGCCTGGGACGCGATCACCCGCGAGATCGGCGCCTACCCCACCCCGCCCACCACCACCACGACGAACGAGACCCCCACCACCCAGGAGCTCGAGGCCGAGGAGGCCGAGAGCGCCGAGGAAGACACCTCGCTCCTGGACTGGTTCGCCGAGCAGGCCGACGAGGTCGGCGAGGCCTGGGGCAGCCTGGTGGACGGCGTCGAGTCCAACCTCTCCTCGGGTGTCGACCAGGTCCTGTCCTGGTGGTCCAGCGGCGACGAGGAGGAGGACGCCACCGTCCCCGAGACGGTCGCCCCCGCCGAGGAGGTCGACCAGAACCAGGACACCGAGGACGTGGCCCAGCAGGTCGACGAGGCCTCCCAGGACGAGGGCAGCCCCGCCGAGGCCCCGGCCGAGGTGAAGGCCATGAGCCAGTTCGTGTGGTACGGCCGCGGCCACCGCGACCTGGACTTCGAGGAGTCGGCCGAGGCCCAGCGCATCGTGAGCGACACCTTCGGCATCGGTTCCTACGGCGGTGCCGTCACCGCCCCCCCCCCCCACGTCCGCGGCAAGAACCCGAACCAGGGCTACTGGTGGGACCGCGACGACGGCAAGCCGACCTGGAACGGGGCGACCTGGGCCCGCGGCAGCCAGTACGTCCAGAACAAGGTGAGCTGGTCCCTCAAGCTCAACGACGTGACCAGCTACCTCTCCCTCTTCGAGCCCGGCGATCGCCCCGGGTACATGAAGGACGACGGTCAGCACTTCAAGTTCTCCCGCCAGGCCAAGAGCGGCTTCGAGAAGGTGCCCGAGAAGGCCCGGAACGTGGACCTGCTCAACATCCCGGGTGGGGCGAGCTGCTACGCCACCTCCGAGGCCATGCTCAACCAGGACGGCCAGACCGCGGCCTGGGGCCACCAGATCGTGGGCATCGTCGAAGACGAGACCATCACCGAGTCCACCCGCTCCTTCGAGATGAACGCGAGCAAGTCCGAGATGGCGCTGGCCTACCTCGACTTCGAGACCAGCCAGGGCAACCCCATCATGGTGGGCACGACCTACTCGAACCGCAATGGCGGGACCCGCCAGGACAACGTGACCGACCACTGGGTGGTCGTCGACAGCAAGGTGGGCGAGGGTCGCTTCAGCTTCCACGACCCGGGCACCATCTCCACCGAGCAGGCCGCGGGCGACAACCTGGTCTTCGAGTGGGACGGCCAGAAGCTCCAGAGCACCGACAAGAAGAAGTACGTGGTGTCCTACGTCCGCGTGAACCAGGGGACGCTGAAGGCCTGGCAGCAGCACTGGGCGGCCAAGCAGGCCCAGGGCTGACGCCGCCCGGGTCCACCCCGGAGGGGCGGCTCGGAGCGGGAGGGGTGGGCCCGGCCCGGTGGGCGCCGTGCCCACGGAGCGAGGCTCGGGCCCCTACATGGGCGGCCCGGGGCACGGCTCCTCGGGCGTCTCCTCCACCGAGACCTGGCCGAGGGTCCCGGCCTGGTCCTCGAGGACCAGGATCCGGCAGCCCGCGCCGACCTCCTCGAAGTAGACGCGGCCGGCGCCGTTGTCGAAGCCGGGCCCGAAGTCCGGGCTGAAGACCTGGCGCGCCCCGTCGAAGGGCATGCCGGGCTTCAGCTTGCCGAGGGGGCCGGCGAAGGCGCTGTCGGCGGGGACGTCCGGCATCCCCTCGCCCGCCCCGGCGTCCGCGCCGTCGGCATCCTCTCCGTCCTCCTCGTCGCCGAGGACCTCGAGCGGGTCCACGTCGGGGTCGAGCGGATCGGGGGCGGAAGGGCCCCCGCCGCAGGCGAGGACGAGGGCCAGGGTGGCCAGGCCGAGGAGCAGGGTCCGCATGAAGCCTCCAGGCCCGGAGTCTCCCGCGGAGGACCGGGTGGGGCAAGCGACGGGTTGGGGTCGGGCCGGCCCGTGATCCGATGCGTCATGTTTCGTTTCGTGAAACAGCACCGCGCCGGTGACCCTCCCGTCACCGCAGCGTCTGTGAGGTGGCACACATCCTGCAATAGGGTGCTCCCGCCCTGGAGGATCCATGTCCGCCGTCGAGTCCGCGCCCGCGACCCCCGCCGACGGGAGCGCCTCCCCCGCCTCCGGGAGCGTGAATGCCCGTCTCCATGCCTTGGAGGGCCGGATCGCCCGCATCGAATCGGCCGTGACCCGCATGGCCGATGTGCTGGAGGCCCTTCCCGATCTGGCCGGCATGGGCATGGACGTGGCCGACGAGGAGGCTGCCCGCCTGACCGAGGCCGGGGTCGACGTGGATGGCCGGGTGCGGAAGGTGACCCACACGGTGGTCCACCTGACCCGGCCCGAGGTGCTGGAGCGGCTCGAGCAGGCCGCGGATCAGGCCGTGGCCCTCGAGGGCACGCTCGGGATGCTGGGCGACGTGGTCGATGCCTGGGCGGATCGGCTGGCCGAGCGCACCGGCGTCCCCACCGACCAGCGGGTGGATGCCCTGGTCGACACGCTGGTGCGGGCCACCGAGCCGCGCACCCTGGACACCCTGCAGCGCCTGCTGGACCAGGCCGACGCCCTCGAGGGCTTCCTGGGCATGACCCTCGACATGGGGGACGACGTCATCGCGCGCCTGGGGCGGGATGGGCACGATCCGGAGCAGCGGATCGCCGGGCTGCTGCGGCTGGTCGAGCGCCTGGCGGAGCCCCGCTTCGTGGCGCTGGCCCACAAGGTGTTGGACCGGGCCGACAGCCTGGAGCAGCTCATGGACGTGGCCCTGGCCGCCCCCGACACCGTCGGCATGATGCTCGATGTCTGGGACGAGATGCTCATGCAGGCCGAGGCCGAGGGCCTCGAGCTCGATCTGCTGCTGGACCGGACCATCCAGGTCATCCTGCGGGCCGGTCGTCTGGCCGGCTCGGACGAGCTGCAGGAGCTCATCGACTCCTACGTGCTGGATCCGGGCGCGGTGCAGGTGATCAGCGGGGCGGCCAACGCCCTGGCCGAGACCCGGAGCGAGCCCGCCGGCAAGGCCGGCATGTTCAAGGCCCTCGGCGCCCTCTCGGACCCCCGGATCCAGACCGCCCTCGACTTCGCCATCCGCTTCGGGCGCCGCTTCGGCGACACCCTCGAGGCGCCGGCCCAGCTCCCCGACCGCTCCTGAACCACCCACGAGACCCCCGGAGAGACCATGTCCCATCATCAGGTCCTCATCGTCGGCGGCGGCAGCGCCGGCGTCACCGTCGCCGCCATGCTCCGCAACCTGCCCGAGCCCCTCGAGGTCACCCTCATCGAGCCCAAGACCGTCCACTACTACCAGCCCCTCTGGACGCTGGTTGGCGGCGGCGTCTTCCCGAAGGAGGAGTCCATGCGCCCCCAGGAGGAGTTCATCCCCATGGGCGCCGGGTGGATCCAGGAGAGGGTGCAGAGCTTCGATCCCGACCACAAATCGGTGACCCTCGAGAGCGGCGAGACGCACACCTACGACATCCTGGTGGTGGCGGCCGGCATCCAGCTCGACTGGCACAAGATCGAGGGTCTGAAGGGCAACCTGGGCCGGAACGGGATCTGCTCCAACTACAGCTACGAGACGGTCGAGAGCACCTGGGAGACCCTGCGGAACTTCTCCGGCGGCCAGGCGGTGTTCACCTACCCGAACACGCCCATCAAGTGCGCGGGGGCCCCGCAGAAGATCATGTACCTGACCGAGCACCAGCTGCGTCGGCGCGGCAAGCGCTCGGCCTCCAAGGTCATCTACGCCTCGGCCACCGCCTCCATCTTCGGCGTCGACAAGTACCGCCGCAGCCTCGAGAAGATCGTGGCCGAGCGCGACATCGAGACCCACTACCGGGTGAACCTGACCGCCGTGGACGCCACCGCGAAGGAGGCCCACTTCGAGCACCTGGACGGCGGGGATCCCATCACGCTGAAGTACGACATGCTGCACGTCGTGCCGCCCATGTCGGCCCCCGACTTCATCAAGCAGTCCCCGCTGGCCGATCCGAACAACCCGCTCGGCTACGTGGAGATCGACGCCCACACCCTGCAGCACACCCGCTACCCGGACGTGTTCAGCCTGGGTGATTCCGGCTCCTCGCCCAACTCCAAGACCGCGGCGGCGGTGCGCAAGCAGGCCCCGGTGGTGGTCGAGAACATCCTGGCCCACCTGCAGGGCCGCGCCCTCACCGGCCAGTACGACGGCTACGCGAGCTGCCCGCTCGTCACCGGCTATGGCCGGCTGCTGATGGCCGAGTTCGTCTATGGCGGAAAGCCCAAGGAGACCCTGCCCTACGACCAGTCCAAGGAGCGCTACAGCCTGTACGCCCTGAAGGCCTATGGGCTGCCGCGCATGTACTGGCACGGCATGCTCCGCGGGCGCTGGTAGGCCGACAGCCGGTTCCTGCGCGGCTACGTCGCCCGGGCCCCGGGAGGCCCCATGCCCATCGTCTACGTCGACGCCGACGCCTGCCCCCGCCCCGTGAAGGAGGTCCTGTTCCGGATCTCCGACCGGATCGGCCTCGAGGTGGTGCTGGTGGCGAACCAGCGGCTGCGGGTCCCCGAGCAGGGGCGTGTGCGCAGCGTCCAGGTCGAGAGGGGCTTCGACGTGGCCGACGCCTGGATCGCCGAGCGGGCCGGGCCGGGCGATCTGGTGATCGCCGACGACATCCAGGTCCAGGTGGACGTGCTCGAGGCCGGGGCCCAGGTCATCGACTTCAAGGGGGAGCCGGTCGGCCTCGCCACGGCCCGCTCCCGACTCACGCTCAAGGATCTGCTCGAGGACCTGCGGCAGGCCGGGGAGATCGGGGGCGGCCCCAAGGGCCGGAAGGCCCGGGACACCAAGCGCTTCGCCGAGGCCCTCGATCGCTGGGTCGAGGCCAACCTGCGGCGATGACGCGGGCTCAGCCTGCCTCGGCCTCCTTGGCGTCGAGCTCGTCCCGCATCTTCTCCGCCTCCTCGTAGAGCTTGGCGGCGGCCACCACATCGCCCGAGCGCTGGACGTCGCGGGCCTCCTCCAGCTTCTTCTCGTAGGCCTTGCGCAGGGCCTTGTGGGGGTCCTTCTTGAATAGGCCGAACACACACACCTCCAGGGGTTCTCGTAGGGAGGCCCGGGCCGACGGGGGAGCCGGGCAGGGCGGCTCGGTGGGCCGTCCTACGCCCGGATCGGGGGCGCGCGGGCCGGGCGTGAGGGGGCGTACGTGCCGGTGGTTACGAGGTGCCTGGAGGTCTCATGGGTGAGGCGCACGTGGCGGTGGTGGGCCCCGAGGCCCTCGATGACTGCCTGGCCATCCGGCGGGTCGTGTTCATCGAGGGGCAGGACGTGCCCGAGGATCTCGAGGTGGACGGTCGGGACCCGGAGTGCGTGCACATCCTGGCCCGGCTCGGGGATCGCCCCGTGGCCACCGCCCGCCTGCGTCCGGTCCCCGGCGGGGGGAAGGTGGAGCGGGTGGCGGTCCTGCCCGGGCTCCGCGGGCGCCACCTGGGCCTCCGGGTGATGGAGGTCCTCCTGGATGCGGCCCGGGCCCGCGGCCTGTCCCGGCTCTGGCTCCACGCCCAGGCCCCGGTCGTGGACTGGTACCGCGCCCAGGGCTGGGAGGCCTACGGCGCGCCCTTCGACGAGGCGGGGATCCCCCACCGCAAGATGCGTCTCCGGCTGGACTGACCCCGCTTGGGGAGTCCGACAGATCAGGTCGCCGCCAGCTCGGCAGCGCGGAGCTGCTCGAACCAGCCGAAGAAGGTGGCCAGGTGCGGCCGCCGCTCGAGGGGCACCCAGTCGAAGTTGATCCCCCGGTCGCTCACCTCCCAGAACTCGGGCTCGTCCAGCGCCTCGATCTCGGCCCGGATGGAGCGCAGCCGCTCCGGGTCCTCCTCGCGCATGTCCTCGAAGATACGGCGGGCCAGGGGCTCGGCCCCGCGGTGCAGGTAGAAGGCCGCCAGCTTGGTCTGGGCCTTGCGCACCCCCCGGAGGCTGGCCTCCTGGTGGTCCCCCCCGTCGGGCTCCCGGTCGAGCTCGAGGAAGATGGCGAGCACCGGGTCGTGGCTGGGGGCGCCGCGGTCGTAGGCCGCCTCGAGGAGCGTGCACAGGTCGTAGGCGGCCGTCTCGAGGATGAAGGGGAGCTGGCGCGAGAAGGCGAGCTGACCGTAGAACTTGCTGCGCTCGGCGATCTCGACGACCAGATCGTCCCGCCCCTCGGCCAGCAGCGACTCGGCCAGGGTGCGGTACTCGTTGAAGACGTTGTAGGCGCTGCGCACGTCCCGCGCATTGATGGCGGCGCGGAAGTAGGTGTGGACGAAGCGCATGCACAGCCGGACCGCCTCGCGATCGTCGACCTCGGCGGCGAGCACGGCCAGGGTACGGGTGTGGATCGCCACGATGTGGGCCACGTCGGCCAGGTTGTGCAGGGCCTCGGCGAACACCCCCTGGAACTGGCGCAGGACCTTCATCTCGACCCAGGTACGCCGGTCGGTCATGCGCCGCGTGATGTCGCGATGGAAGCTCACGAAGTCCTGATCGGTGGCGGCGAGGGCCTCGGCGTCGAACCAGGTCGGGGGGAGCTGCTCGCGGGTGGCCAGGCTGTTCTCCGCCACCTCGGCAAGAGCGTTCAGGGTGGCGATGCCGATGGCCTTGTCCTTCTTGCCCACGCTGTTGAGGGCGATCTCGCCGAGCTGCTCGATGGCGGTGGCGGTCTCGATGCGGGCCCGATCGGTGCGCCGGGGGTGACGGCGGGCCAGCCGGAGCCCGTCCACCGCCCGGCCCTCGATCCGCAGGATGACGCTGCGGGGGGTCAGGAAGTCGAAGACGTAGAGGAAGTAGGGCAGCACCAGGAGGAGGGCCGCCAGCATGGCGAGGACCACGGCCACCACCATGACCCGCGGGTAGATGCCCCCGTGGACGCTCATGGCGGTGGCGATGACCAGGGCCGAGGTGATGGCGAAGAAAGAGAGGACCGAGGCGTTGATGGGGTCGCGGATGAAGAGCTCGGTGATCCGCGGGGTGTAGCGGTTGGCGGCCAGCTCCACGATGATGGCGACCACGGTGATGGCGATGCCCAGGACCGCCACCGTCACCTCGCCCAGGCCGGCCACCGTGTCGGCCGCCTCGGGACGGGAGAGGAGGGTGAGGGGATCGGCCCCCTCGGCGCGCCCGCCGAAGTCCGCCCACCACAACAGGGCGTAGATGGCCGCCGAGAGGAGGGAGAGGCCGGCGGTGCCGACCAGGGCGGCCAGGACAGGGCGCTGATAAGGTCGGTGTCCGGACACGGCGGCAGGATAGCGCCGAGGAGGTGGCGATGCGCGCGTGGTGCTTGGCGGCGGTGCTGGTGGCGTCGGTGGCCGGGGCGGCCCCCACGGTGCCCAAGGCGGAGCTGGCCCAGGTGCCCGAGGCGTGGCGCGCGGACTGGGCGCCCTTCGAGGCGGCGGTCGACGAGGCGCGGGCCGCCCTCGCCGAGGCCCAGATCGGAAGAGCGTCGTGTAGGGAAAGAGTGTAGATCTCGGT